>PBRP01000077.1 GCA_002726655.1 Gammaproteobacteria bacterium | reverse complement strand
TTGAACTCCCGACATCCTGCTCCCAAAGCAGGCGCGCTACCAGACTGCGCTATACCCCGATTCAATTGACAGTTGCAGACACAGATGTAAGCACCAGATAATGGTGCCGCCATCTCTCCCGACTAGATGCCTGCTTCGTGGTTTGTCGAGAGGGGCGCATTCTACTGAACCATGGTTCATTCAGTCAATTAGAGAGCGATGGAAATTTGAAAGATAGTAATTTGAGAGATACAAATGAGTTACCTGTTTATTTCTGACCTGCATCTTGATGCAAACAGCGAAGGCATCACCCAGGGCTTCAAATCATTCCTGCGCCAGCAGGTATCCTTGTCAGAGAAGCTCTTTATTCTGGGCGATCTGTTTGAGGTCTGGCTCGGGGACGATGACATAACACCCTTCAATTCAGAACTCATCCAGGTATTAAGTGAAATCAAAATTCCAAAATATATTATGCATGGCAACAGGGATTTCCTGCTTGGACAGGCATTCTGTGATCAATCCGGCCTGGAGTTGCTGCCTGACCCTACAGTAATCGAATATGCCGGAGAACCGATACTGCTGATGCATGGAGATAGCCTCTGCACGCGGGATGAAGAATATATCAGAGCACGAAACCGTCTCAGGCAACCTGTCGTGCAGGAGGAACTGCTGGCAAAACCTTTGAATGAACGTGCGGCAATTGCCAGGGATGCACGCAATCAGAGCAAAGAGCACACCCACGATACAGCGGCAGATATAATGGATGTCACATCCGATGAAGTAACGCGGGTGATGGCTGAAAATGATGTCCATCTGCTGATACATGGGCACACCCACAGGCCCGGGGTTCACGATTTGCTGATAGAGGGCAGCCATGCCAGGCGGATAGTACTTGGAGACTGGGGCGAGTCAGGCTGGTATCTGAAACTTGACGGTAAAAGCCAGGATCTTGTCTCATTTGAGATAGGTTCCTAGTTGATAACAGTGTCCGCCGCTTCCTTATCTTTGTAAAATCAGTTCGCGCATCCCTCAGGTTAAAAAATCGTTGATATTCATAACCTTACGAGCATATCACCCGTTCCATTTCTTTATTTTGCCGGTGCGATAGGGTAGACTGTGCGCCCCTTTTCAGGGTATCTCGCGATGCCGGGAAACCTGCCGAAACCACAGTACATACGAGGATTTAAGCGTGCTTGAAGCATATCGACAACATGTCGCCGAAAGAGCCAAGATTGGAATTGACCCCCTGCCCCTATCGGCCCAACAGGTCGAAGCGCTAGTCGAACTAATGCTGGCGCCACCAGCCGGGGAAGAAGCCTTTATCCTGGACCTTATCTCTAATCGGGTACCAGCAGGCGTTGATGATGCTGCTCGTGTTAAGGCTGGCTTTCTAACCGCTGTGGCAAAGGGAGAAAAAACTTCACCTGTGATCGACAGGACACTTGCGACCGCCCTCCTCGGCACCATGCTGGGTGGCTACAATATCGACCCGCTTATCGAACTTCTCGATGACGACGCCGTCGCTGAAACCGCCGCCAAGGCGTTATCTGGAACACTCCTGATGTTCGATGCATTTCATGATGTTGTGGAGAAGTCAGCAACCAACGACCAGGCCAGGTCCGTGTTGGAATCCTGGGCAAATGCTGAGTGGTTTACTGACCGTGAGAAAGTTGCGGAAAAGATCACCATGACAGTCTTCATGGTGGAAGGTGAAACCAATACAGATGATCTGTCCCCTGCCGGAGCTGCATGGAGTCGACCGGACATCCCACTGCATGCTACGGAAATGCTGGCTAAAACAATGGATGATCCGCTCCAGACAATTGACCAGCTAAAAAACAAGGGTAACGCGCTTGCCTACGTGGGAGATGTGGTGGGTACTGGCTCATCCAGGAAATCCGCAACCAATTCTGTGCTGTGGCATATGGGCGATGACATTCCCCATATTCCGAACAAGCGGGATGGCGGCGTTGTTCTTGGTGGAAAAATAGCGCCAATTTTCTTCAATACCATGGAAGATGCTGGCGCCCTGCCGATCGAATGCGACATCTCAAAGCTAAGCATGGGAGACGTGGTTTCCATATACCCCTATGAGGGTAAAATCACCAGTGACGAAACAGGTGAAACTCTCACCGAGTTTGAACTGGCAACAGAGGTGTTGCTGGATGAGGTTCAAGCTGGCGGCAGGATTCCCCTGATAATTGGTCGGGGGCTCACAGAAAGAGCGCGGGAGGCACTTGACCTGGGCCCGTCTGATATTTTCCGCCTGCCCGTCCCTGCCGAAGAATCAACCAAGGGCTTTACCCTTGCCCAGAAGATTGTCGGCAAGGCTTGTGGCGTTAGCGGAATCCGCCCTGGCACCTATTGTGAACCGCGAATGACAACAGTGGGTTCACAGGATACGACAGGACCCATGACCCGAGATGAGCTAAAAGAGCTTGCCTGCCTTGGATTCTCAGCGGACCTGGTGATGCAGTCTTTCTGTCATACGGCCGCCTATCCAAAGCCTGTGGATATAGACACCCAGCACAACCTGCCGGATTTCATCGAAACACGCGGCGGTGTAGCGCTCAGGCCTGGCGATGGCATCATTCACTCCTGGTTGAACCGGATGTTGCTGCCGGATACCGTGGGGACTGGTGGTGACTCACACACGCGTTTTCCCCTGGGTATAAGTTTTCCTGCTGGTTCCGGTCTGGTTGCCTTCGCCGCCGCTATTGGTGTGATGCCACTGGATATGCCTGAATCGGTACTGGTGCGTTTCAAGGGAGAAATGCAGCCCGGTATTACCCTAAGGGACCTGGTCAATGCGATCCCTTACGCCGCGATCCAGCGAGGCTTACTGACGGTCGCCAAGGAAGGGAAGAAAAATGTATTTTCCGGCAGAATCCTGGAGATTGAAGGTTTGCCGGACCTCAAGGTTGAACAGGCCTTTGAGCTAAGCGACGCATCAGCCGAAAGATCTGCCGGCGGCTGTAGCATTCGGCTGAACCAGGCACCTATCATTGAGTACATCACGTCAAATGTGACATTGCTCAAGTGGATGATCAGTGAAGGATACGGAGACGCCGGGACTATCGAGCGTCGTGTGGTAGCAATGGAAGCGTGGCTCAAGGACCCGGTGTTAATCGAGCCTGATGCCGACGCCGAATATTTTGAAGTCATTGAAATTGACCTCAATGAAATTAAAGAACCATTGCTCGCCTGCCCCAACGACCCGGATGACATTAAACCTCTATCTGAGGTCAGTGGCGCTCAAATCGATGAGGTATTTATCGGTTCCTGCATGACTAACATAGGCCACTTTCGTGCCGCTGCAAACATGCTTGGTCAGGCGAAGGCGGTATCATCAAGACTGTGGATCTGCCCGCCCACTAAAATGGATAAACAGCAGTTAATGGAAGAAGGTGTATATAACGTATTTGCGCAGGCGGGTGCGCGGACAGAGATGCCTGGCTGTTCCCTTTGTATGGGTAACCAGGCAAGGATAGCGGCCAAATCAACCTGCGTATCCACTTCAACCAGAAACTTTCCAAACCGCCTGGGTGACGGCGCTGATGTTTACCTTGCTTCAGCGGAATTGGCGGCGGTATCGAGTATCCTGGGGAAACTGCCCAGCCCGGAAGAATACATGGGGTTTGCTAAGAACCTGGATACGATGGCAGATGAACTTTATCGATACCTGAACTTTGATCAGATAGCATCATTCCGGGAAGCGGCTGACCAGATAATAGCCAGGTCTCAATAACTAGGTCTCAGTGACTAGGTCTCAGTAACCAGGTTCCTGAACCGGTAAACTCTGATCGCTTTTCGAAGCGATTCAGTTTTT
The DNA here is from genome assembly GCA_002726655.1 of Gammaproteobacteria bacterium. Classification (GTDB taxonomy): domain Bacteria; phylum Pseudomonadota; class Gammaproteobacteria; order Pseudomonadales; family Azotimanducaceae. The sequence continues at coordinate 28,867 of PBRP01000077.1, read as the reverse complement.
TCCGGTTGATCCTCCGCATAGTTCAAGCGGACATAGGTATCGGTAACCTGCTTCATCGCCGGCGCAAGGTCCGGGCGTGTTTGTACGACTCGTGCGGCATAATGTAGCGGCCCTTCACCGACAGATCGAGGCAATCCCTGCTTTGCAAGCAACTGACAAAATTTCAGGTACTCCCTGTCTATTGGCCGCAGCAGGGTGTGGCTTCGCTTGCCAAGAATAAAAATCGCCACTACCCCCAACAGGCTAAAGAAGCTACTCATCATCACCATACCCAACCACTTTCTGTCGAGGTCACCAAAGTACCGGGCGAGCAAACTCATTTGTACACTCGGCGTATAGCCGACTACCCAGCTGTCCCAATAGTGGCTAAGGGCGCTGAGCTGTAAACGGATTTCAGTCAACCACAGGGTTTGACGGTACTTCATCCAGGAAAGGGGTAGGTTGGAGAGGAACGTATCTTCACCTTCAACGGCGAATTCAAGACCACTCTCGATTCTCTCCGGGGCAACTGCTGATGTAGGATCAACCCTTACCCAGCCCTGCCCTTCCTGCCAGACTTCTGTCCAGGCATGGGCATCAAACTGTCTGACCTCCACATAGTTTCCTATTCGGTTGTACTCACCGCCCTGGTACCCCACTACGACGCGGGCAGGGATGCCAACTGTGCGCATCAGGAAGACAAAACTACCGGCATAATGCTCACAAAACCCACGTTTACTATCCAGGAGGAATTCATCAATGGAATTGTCACCCAGGACAGGCGGTTTGAGGGTATAGACAAATTCTTCCCGGTTGAACCTGCGTAGGACATTGCGAATATACTCTTGCTTGTTCGGTGACCTGTCCCAGATAGATTCGGCCAGGCGTTTTGACCTTGGGTTCCCTTCCACCGGCAACAGGGTGTAGCGATATCGCCAGAAGTCATGTAAGTCCCGATCAATTCTGTAGTTCAGGTGTGATGTCAGTTCATAGCGGAGTTTCGACCTGATCTCGCGAAAGGAATAGAAGCGGAAGTCTCGGACGAGCCCAATGCCTTCCTTATCTGTTCCCTCCGGCATGGTTAGGCTGAAAAGCCAGTTTTGGCTGGTTGGTTCCAGCAGGATACTGTATTTTACTTCCTCTCCTAACAGTTCCATATTGTCTCGCCAGCTGGGCGGTGGCTGGTCTGGTCGATACAACCGCCCATACAGAGCCGGTAGTTCCTGGGTCCAGGACTCCCCATCAAACCGTGAAAGAACCAAACCGCGCCAGTACAGTTTGCTCAGGGGCGGCACTTCGTCAGCGAACGTCGCACGAAATGCCAGTTCATCTGACTGAGTAAGTAAGGCGATATTCCCAGGCGTCATAGTATCCGTCACGCCCGTTCTGGCGACACTTGACTGCAGGGGCACTGTCCACAGGGGCGAGATCCGTGGAAATAGTACAAACAGAACAATCATCAGGGGCACGGACTGCAACAGCAGGACAGAAGCCTTCTTGAATGTCTGCACTGGTCGCAGGTGGGAGCGAGTCTGGTTCAAACCGATCAAGGCGGCAGTGATCATGATCACGCACACAAACATGTACAGGGTATAGGGTATACCCTGCTCATAGAGGAATTGAGTAAGCGCGACGAAGTAGCCAAGAAGAATAACCACATAGCCGTCTCTCTTGTGGTGCATTTCAAGCAGCTTCAGGACAAACATCATAATCAGTAGACCGACCCAGGGGTCAAGACCCAGAAAGGTGCCGTATCCAATGCCAAGCCCGACAATGCCAAAGAAAACAAACAACACCTTCACCCACTTCCCCGGATAGGACCAGCGCCCCTGGTAAACCATCACTCGCCATAAAACACAAAAGAAGCACAGCGCTATGGTGGAGTAAGGCATGCGGGAGATATGCGGTAGGATAACGGCTGTTTGTGCAGCCAGCATCCAGGCCAGGCTATTCCTTGGAATCTGGAACCCGGTCATGAGCCCTGCTCCACTTCAAACAGAGCCAGCGTTTTCAGCATTTCCTCGCGATGCTCAGGACCACGACCAGGTGCTATCTCGACACCCGGCAGACGAAGCCCGTATTCATCATTGCCGGTATCAAGTTTTAACACCCAATGGCAAAGCCGACTTAGTCGCGCCTCCTTATCCATACCGGGGAAGAAGTCCCACTCCAGCCACACCCTTCTATCTGCAAAGGCTGCAAATTGCTTGGTTAAAAGCTCATCTGTTCGCGCATAAGATTTCCATGCGACGTGTTTGAGCGGGTCACCCTGCTGGTAATCACGAAGACCGTAGAAATCATCAACACCTTCCCGCTGTATCAACTCACCATCACTGCTGGTTGACTCGGAAAACGGAATCGCTCCGGCAGGGACCGGCCTTGGATATACGATAGTTTTCATATCAAGGTCAAGCCAGGACCAGGCACGAAAAAGTCCGACGGGATAGTAGGTCTGGATCAACATTCGCCCCGGGTTCATGAGACCACGAACCCGGGTTTCAACGAATAATTTGACCTTAACCTCTTCGTCTTCAAGGAGGTCCGCCCCCAGCAGCAAATCGATATTCCATCCGAGCAGCAGGGCCTCATAGGTACGGACGCCAAATCGGCTCAGTACGACCGTAAACTCTGCATCCTCTCCAGCGAAGGCCGGCAGAGTGCCGCCGGCCATGATGGTTAGTCCGGAGAGATTACGATAGGTATGCAGGATACTGACCATAAACAGGCTCGCCAGCAGAAAAGCGAGCGCAAATATGAGGCTGTTCTGGTAGTTGATGCCAGCGATTACCATGAACACAATCAGGAAACTGAAGAGAATCCCTTCTTTGGTGGGTAATATGAATATCTTTCTCTGATCCAGCGTGATGGCGCTGGAAGGTGGCATCCGCCTGTCCAGCCAGCGCCTGAACCGGGTCGATGGCCAAACGGTGGAATCAGGCGTATTTGCGCTGCTGGTCATTTAACCTATCACGTCAACCTTGGTTAGCAGTCGTTGCGCAAGTGCTGTACCACCGTGCCCGGAGAAATCGGCCGCCTCTCTCAACCTGTGTTCAACTACTGATGGCAGCACCGCCTGGACATCCTCTGGCACGACATGACTGCGATTTTCGATGAAAGCCCAGCTGCGTGAGCAACTCAATAAAGCCAACGCTCCCCTGGGGGAAAGGCCGTAGGCAAACTCAGGTGCCTGGCGGGTGTACAGGACCAGGCGCTGAATATAATCAAGCAAGGCTTCAGAGACTTTGACCTGCTCTGCCTCTACCTGTAATTCCTGCAATTGATGGACATTCACCGAGGGTACCAGCCGCTCGAGTACTGCGCGACGATCTTCCCCCTTGAGCAGAATCCTCTCGGCCACAGCATCCGGGTACCCCAGTTCAATTCTCATCAGAAAACGATCAAGTTGTGATTCTGGTAAAGGAAAGGTTCCTGCCTGGGTATTTGGATTTTGCGTGGCGATAACAAAAAAAGGTAACGGCAGTGGCCGTGTCCGGCCTTCAATGGTTACCTGCCGCTCTTCCATCGCTTCAAGCAGCGCACTCTGACTCTTCGGAGTAGTTCGATTGATTTCATCTGCCAACACCAGTTGGCTGAAAATTGGCCCTGGATGAAACTTGAAATCGCTGGAGTCCTTTTCATAGACAGAGACACCCAGTATATCTGCAGGCAAGAGGTCACTTGTAAACTGGATGCGGTTATAGCTTAGGTTCAATACCTTGGCGAGCGCATGAGACAGGGTTGTTTTACCCATTCCCGGCAGATCTTCGATGAGCAGGTGGCCACTTAACAAGAGACAGGTCAACGCCAGCTTGATCTGATGTTCCTTACCCAGCAACACAGAGCCTACCTGGGCAATTGTTTCCTCAATGATAGCTGGCATTTTAAGCTCTAACTCAAGCCTGGTTGTGGAGTTCAATTACCTCCACATTCGCTTCGTTTCTCAAGGCCTTCGCGTCATCATTTCGACGGGATTCAAGTCGGGCCAGATAGAGATCGTCCACACCACCAGTAACATAGTTAGCATCAAAAACGGAGGTATCAAATCCATCGATCTTCGAATTAAATCCACTGGCACAATCTACCAGGTCTTCTAGATCCTGATAGATCAGCCAGTCTACACCGATATAGTCAGCAATTTCTTCGATTGTCTGATCATGGGCCACAAACTCTTTTGAATCTGGCATATCGATGCCATACACGTTCGGGAACCGCACCGGTGGTGCTGCAGATGCCAGATAGACCTTATTTGCACCGGCATCCCTTGCCATCTGTACAATTTGTCTAGAGGTGGTGCCGCGAACAATAGAATCGTCCACAAGAAGTACATTCTTGCCCTGGAATTCAAGTTCCACCGTACTAAATTTTCGACGCACTGACTTATGGCGTTCCCCCTGGTCAGGCATGATAAAGGTCCTGCCAATATAGCGATTCTTGACCAGACCTTCCCTGTATTTGACTCCCAGTCTGTGTGCCAGTGGCAGGGCCGCCGTACAACTCGTATCAGGGATTGGAATGACAACATCGATATCGTGATCAGGGCGTGTCCGTAGAATCTTGTCTGCCAATTTGTCGCCCATCTTCAGGCGAGTCTTATAAACGGAAATCCCATCAATGACTGAATCCGGACGGGCAAGATAAACGTGCTCGAATATGCAGGGGCTGTAGACGGTTTCCGCAGCGCATTGACTACGATGTACCTTGCCATTGGATTGAATATAGACTGCTTCACCTGGCGCTATATCATCAATAATTTCAAACCCGGAGACGCTTAACGCCACACTTTCCGATGCAATCATGTACTCAGTGCCGGCGGTTGATTCGCGCTTACCGTATATTATTGGCCTGATTCCGCAGGGATCACGAAAACCGACGATACCGTGCCCCGTAATGAGAGCAACTACAGCATAGGCGCCAATCACCCGGTCATGGACTCGTTTTATCGTTTCAAAAATATCTTCAGGTTTTGGTCGGAGCCGGGATATGTGCTGCAATTCATGAGAAAAAACGTTCAACAGGACTTCAGAATCTGAACCGGTATTAATATGCCGCCTGTCAGATCGGAACAGGTCTTCATTCAGTTCATCGTCGTTGGTGAGATTGCCATTATGAGCCAGGCATATCCCAAATGGTGAATTGACATACATGGGTTGTGCTTCCGCCGAGCTTGCAGACCCAGCGGTTGGGTAGCGCACGTGTGCAATCCCCATCTGGCCAACCAGGCTATCCATATGTCCCTGCCTGAATACATCCCGTACAAGTCCATTGTGTTTACGCAGGTGCAAGTGATCACCATCACAGGTCACAATACCGGCAGCGTCCTGGCCCCGGTGCTGCAATACAGTAATGGCATCGTAGAGGTCATAATTTACATCTTTTTTGCCAACCATCCCGACAATACCGCACATATTCAGATTACCTTTACTCTAGTTAGTTCCTGTCCGTAAACAGGCAAATTCTCGCATTTAGTACAACGCTACAATTACGTTGGGTATATAAAACAATCACTTACCAAGGAACTAACCCGCTCGATGTCAGAAAATGGACAAGAACGAGTCATTTCAATAAGTTGTTCACCCTGCTCCCACAACATAGGGCCAAGCCATTCAATGGTAATAACGACATGGGGAATCAACACCGATTCTTTCCACCAGGAATCATCTTGCACAGGGGCCAGATAGTATAACCCCGCAACGACGACAAGAATAACGATACTGCCCCTGGCAAAACCAAAGAACATGCCAAGAAACTTGTCGGTTCCACCGAGCCCGGTCATTTTGACGACTTCACCAATCAGAGTGTTCAGCAGCCCGCCGACAATCAGGGTACCTGCGAACAGCATTGCATAGGCAGCACCCATGCGTAATGAGGGCATTTCAATGGTATCTACAAGCAGGGTCGACACCTGGCTTGCAAATAGCCTTGAAATAATAATTGCCGCGATCCAGGTCACCACAGAAAGAGCCTCCTTCACGAATCCACGCTTGACGCTGATCAGCGTGGAAACTGCCAGGCAGGCAATAATTAGCCAGTCGACCATCGCGAGGAAATTCAATTAACCGCCCAGTTGACCTGCATCATCCTCGATCCTATATCGCACAACCTGACCCTTTAGCTTCAAACTTGCCTCAATCTTACCCTGCAGTTCCTGTAATGCACTCTTTTTCACCATTGGTCCGACGAATACACGGTACGTTTCACCTTCACTGGTTTTTGCATAAAGTATGTAACTTCGATGTTCAGCATCTCTCAACCTGGCCCGCAACTTGATCGCATTTTCCCTGTCCCTGAAACTTCCAAGCTGCAGACTCCAGCTTACGGGCAGGCTGTTTTTATCAAGAGTGAAATCCGCATCTGCTGCATAGCTATTCTCGTCAACAACCTCCCGCGGTAGTTGTGTAGCGCTGGCACGCTCCATTCTCTCCATTTGAAGGCGCAGGTCCTGTACAGACACTTTTTTCACATCGATATTTGGTGCTTCAGGGATACTGACCATCACCCGCGCCCGGTCTTCGGCTGAGCCATCCATTAGCATCGGCAGTACAATGACCGCCACAGCCGTCAAGATGCACGCCCCAACCAGTCTCTGTTTTAGCCTTGCATCCAAAAGTCTTTCCCAATACGTTACTTTGTGATCCGATCAGCCAGCTGCAGCACCGCTGCAACCAGCGGGAAGGATCCGAAAACCAGTACCAGGTCATCGTCACCCGCCATTGCCAGCGCACCACTATAGGCGTCTGCTATTTTATCATATGTGCTGACTGCGCACCCAGACGATGCAGTCAGACAGGTACAAAGCTCTGCCGCAGTAGCGCCCCGCGCTTCATCCATGCTCGCCAGATGCCAGTGCTCAACACAATCGTTGAGAATAGAGAGAACTCCCTCACAATCCTTGTCGGCATACATGGCCACTACTGCATGCACGGCACCTTTGTCTTCCACGGATTGCAGGTATGACCTCAGATAAGTGGCTGCATTAGGGTTGTGTGCAACGTCCAGCAATACATGCCTTTCACCCTCGAGCCACTGCAGGCGGCCCGGCAACCTCGTATTGCGTATGACATTCTGCAAGTCGGTCTCGTGTAAAAGGAACCCGGCACAAATCAGAGCCTGAATCGCGGCGGCAGCACTATCAGCAGGGAGGTGCCCGTTGCCAGGCTTATCAAAGTGCAGGCTCTCACCAGCTGGGGAGGTGAACCTGGCAGCATCGGCACTGAGGGTAAAGTGCTCTCCATTAACATATAGCTCACATTCCTTCTCAGAGGCGCTAAGGAGAATCGATTCAGGGGGTGTAGGTTCCGCGATCACGCAGGGCTTCCCGCGTCGCATTACGCCGGCTTTTTCAGCGGCTATTTCGTCCAGGGTGCTGCCAAGCCAAGTCTCATGGTCCATAGCAATTTGGGTAATCACGCTGACATCAGGCTCAACCAGATTCATTGCATCAAGGCGACCACCCAAACCAACTTCCATCACCGCAACCTCAACCTGCTGATCCCTGAAGATTAACAGTGCTGCCAGAGCAGCATACTCAAAGTAGGTGAGCGAGATCTCGCCTCGCACCTGGTCTATGGCTGCAAAGGCGGAGCATATCTCTTCATCAGACGACGGCTTACCATCGATCACAATCCTTTCGTTGAAGCGCAGCAGGTGCGGAGAAGTGGCCTTACCTACGCGCTTGCCCTGTAGCAGACAAAATCGCTCCAGGTATTCAGATGTTGAACCCTTGCCGTTCGTTCCCGCGACAAGGAAAACAATGGGCGCCGGTTTGACGACGGCCAGCCTTTTCGCCACCTCTCCAACCCGCTCAATTCCAAGATCCCACTTGACAGGATGCAGGTTTTCAATTCGATGCAGCCATTCATCAAGGGTCAAATGCGCTCACCCTGTGCACTATATTTCATCAAGGCTTTTTCGTATTCCACAGAGCAATCCAGTGACATCCGTGATCACCCTTTCCAGATCTTGATCATGCTTCGCCATCAGGCTGACGATAGCGGAACCAACCACAACACCATCTGAGATTTGTGCGACTTCGGCGGCAGTAGCGGCATCTTTGATCCCAAAACCCACCATAACAGGCAGTGAACTAATCTCCCTGAAACGAGAAAGTTTCTCACCAACGTCACGAACATCCAGGTTAGACGCGCCGGTCGTCCCCTTCAGTGAGACATAGTAAACGAACCCCCTGCTCTGGGCAGTAATATAGGCTGCGCGCTTGTCCGTCGTGGTCGGTGCCAGCAGATATACAGATTCAATATCATGGTTCTCTAGTTGACTTGCAAATACGCCGGATTCCTCTGGGGGCATGTTGACGATTATGGTGCCATCGACCCCTGCCCCTGACGCAGAAACACAGAACTCCTCGTAGCCCATCAATTCTATTGGATTGAGATACCCCATCAGGATTACTGGTGTGTCTGCATCCCCCTGACGAAACTGCTCTACCATCGATAAAACATCTCGCAGAGAAGTATCATGTCTTAGCGCTCTTTCGTGGGCAAGCTGAATCACGGGCCCTTCCGCCTCAGGATCAGAGAACGGGAAACCGAGTTCGATAATGTCTACACCAGCATCGACCATTGCATGCATCAACTTTACAGTCAGGTCCTTGACCGGGTCACCGGCAACGATATAGGCCACCAGGCTTTTTCGTCCAGCAGCCTGGTTTGCTTTTACTTTGATCGTTAATCTGCTCAATGCCGGGCCCTCAGGTGATGGTGATACCATCAATTTTTGCCATTGTAGGAATGTCCTTATCCCCTCGCCCTGAGAGATTAATGACAATCGCCTTATCCCTGTCCATGCTCCTCGCAAGGTCAATCCCGTGGGCCACTGCGTGGGCTGATTCAAGTGCGGGCAGGATGCCTTCCAACAGGTTTAAAGAACGAAATGCAGCAAGGGCCTGCTCATCCGTCACCGCAACATAATCAGCCCGCTTGATATCTTTTAGCCATGCATGCTCCGGGCCTACTCCCGGGTAGTCCAGACCAGCGGATACGGAGTGGGTATCGATAATCTGACCATGAGCATCCTGCATGAGATAGGTTCGATTTCCGTGCAGCACACCCACATTACCTGCCGTTAGTGGCGCGGCATGCTGTCCCGTATCCAATCCCATGCCCGCGGCTTCTACACCTACGAGACGTACCGATGCATCTTCGAGAAACGGATAGAAAATGCCCATAGCATTTGATCCACCACCAACACAGGCGACGAGTGCATCCGGCAATCCACCGTGCATATCAGCGAACTGCATTTTTGTTTCTCTGCCGATAACGGACTGAAAATCACGAACGAGCTTTGGATACGGGTGCGGCCCTGCAACCGTGCCAATAATATAGTGTGTATCATCCACATTCGCGACCCAATCACGCATCGCCTCGCTCAGGGCATCCTTCAAGGTCCTGGAACCGGAAGTTACCGGTACCACATCAGCTCCCAGTAATTTCATCCTGTAGACGTTAAGGCTCTGCCGCTCAATATCTTCGCTTCCCATATAGACCTTGCATGCAAGACCAAAACGCGCCGCAACAGTAGCAGATGCTACACCGTGCTGGCCGGCACCGGTTTCGGCTATGATCCTGGGCTTACCCATGTATTTGGCGAGCAGGGCCTGCCCTATGCAATTATTTATTTTATGGGCGCCGGTATGGTTCAGATCTTCACGCTTCAGATAAATTTTTGCGCCGCCGGCCATATCAGTTAGCCTTTCTGCAAAATAAAGTGGCGATGCCCGACCGACATAATGAGACAAGTCACTTTTCAGTTCGGCCTGAAAAGCATCATCCCGGCTTAACCTTTCATACTCACTATTCAACTCGTCCAGTGCCTGCATCAGGATCTCGGAAACGAACCGGCCTCCATAGACCCCAAAATGGCCATCTTCATCTGGAAAAGATGAGATAGGTTCATTCACACCATTTTTTCCGAGAACAGTTTCATTGCTCATTATTTGCCTCACTATCAGCTGCGCGAACCGCCCTTATAAAGCTGGCGATTTTTCCGTGATCCTTGATTCCTTTTTCAGACTCAACGCCACTGCTTACATCTACCGCAAATGGCCTAACCTGCTCAATGGCCAGACCAACATTGTCGGCGTTCAAGCCCCCTGCCAATACAACCGGCCTATTGATGGCAGGTATTCCCTTCCAGTCAATTGTCTTACCAGTGCCTCCATATTCACCTTCGACAAAAGCGTCAAGTAACACACCTCTGGAATGGGGAAATTCATTCACTCGTTCTTCCAGTTCCCAAGGCGCTTCCACCCTGAAAACTTTTATGAAGGGTTTGCCAAATGAACGGCAGTAGTCGTTCGTCTCATCACCATTAAATTGCAGGAGATCGAAGGAAGACTTCTTGAGGGCAAAGTGAACCTCATCATCTGAGTGATTAACAAACAGCGCGACGGATATCACAAATGGCGGTAACTGCCTGATGATCTTGTCAGCTGCCATCACATCAATGTATCTCGGGCTATCTTCATACAGATTAAAGCCTAAGGCATCAGCCTCACAAGCCACTGCAAACTCAGCATCACGACTATTCGTAATACCACAAATTTTGATCCTGGTGCGTGTCATATCGGCTATATCTCGGAGGCCGCAGAGTTTAACATGAGAATGTACGCAGCCTCTAATCAGCTCGACGCTAATCAGGTGCTGATCGGGAGGCTACCGAGGAAATGGGGCAACTGCGGACCTTTGGGCATCTCATCGTAATCCGGATAATCGACCTGTATCAGGTACAGGCCATTGGGTGGAGCCGTTACACTTGCCCTGTTTCTATCACGTAATGCCAACAACTCCCCTGCCCAGGAGGCCGGTTTTTCACCAGCACCGATATCGAGCATCACACCGGCGATATTCCTGACCATATGGTGTAAGAACGCATTTGCTGCTATATCAATCACAACGAGCTCACCAGATCGCTCAACGCTAATGTGGTGAATGTTTCTCGCAGCAGTCCTGGACTGGCAACTCGCCGCTCTGAATGACGAGAAATCGTTTTCGCCGACAAGTGCCTGTGCGGATTTATTCATCAGGGCGGCATCAAGATGACGGTGCTCTCGCGTCACCATCTCAGACATCAAACCTGACCGGTTCCTGTTATTAACAATGACGTAAACATAACGACGACTCGCGGCCGAAAAACGTGCATCAAATCCGGGGGGCACTTCTCGCACCCAATTCACCGAAATGGTGTCAGGCAGGTGCGCGTTAGTTCCCAGAACCCAGGCTTTAAGGCTCCTTGAGGCATGCGTGTCAAAGTTGGTGACCTGACAGGTGGCGTGAACACCTGCATCTGTCCTTCCTGCGCAGGTTAGTGTGACCTGATGATCCGCGACCGCGCCAAGCGAGTTCTGGACAGCGTCTTGAATCGTTGCCACGCCTGCTGCTTGTGACTGCCACCCATGAAAAGAAGCACCGTTATAGGAGACACCGAGGGCAATTCGGGTCAGGTCATTAATCGAGTTTTCCCATCAGCTCATTGGCTTCGTCAATATCAGTCTCTGACCCTTCCGAAATAACTTCCTGAAGCAGAGATTTGGCGCCATACATGTCGCCCATGTCGATATATGCGCGTGCCAGGTCGAGTTTGGTGCTGGCATCATCATCGATATTTAGATCATCGAGGTCATCATCATCAAGATCAAGGCTGAGGGCATCGTCGTCGTCATCACCAAGATCAAGGCTGAGGGCATCATCGTCATCATCACCAAGATCGAGGTCGATCTCTCCCAGGTCGATCTCTCCATCATCATCCAGGTCAAGGCTGATGGCATCGTCATCATCGCCAAGATCGAGGTCGTCCCCCCCCAGATCTAATTCTTCACCATCATCGTCCAGATCAAGACTGATCCCGTCATCGTCACCAAGGTCGAGGTCATCATCCTCAGTTTCAGAACCAAGGTCGTCCAGATCAAAACTGAAGTCATCATCATCGTCATCTTCTGGCTCTTCAATAGCTGCAATGGGTTCAGAGCTGATGATCGTCGCTTCCATGGCGGCCTCAGCATTTTCAGAGGCACCAGGAATCTGTTTCTGCATTTCCTCTGCCTTGGTGACCGCATCGTCATCACCCAGAGCCTTCAACTGCTCAAGTTGCAGGTTGAATGCCGTGGCATCTTCTGTCTGTACATAGACCTCGAGCAGTTTTAACTGTATATCAGCACGATTTGGCTCTGCTTCGATAGCATTTTGCAGAAACGTTATCGCCTGGGGAAATCTGCCGTAGGCTATATAGATTTCAGCTTCGCTAATCGCATCTGAAGTTTGTGGCGCCAGCTCTTCATCTTCTTCTTCTGGCGACTCTTCTATTTCAATTTCCTCTTCCGGCTCTTCTTCTTCGGCGACCTCCGTCGAATCATCGTCAATTGTCAACCCGCCAAATTCATCTTCTTCAAGAACCGCGCCCTGTTGTTTTTTGCGCATGAAGAACAACCCACTGACTGCTCCGGCCAGGAGTAATAGCACCAGCCCTCCAAGTACAAATGGATTCGTGAGGAGCGATCCCTGCTGCTGCGGCGCTGCGGGTTCTGAGGGCGTAGATGCAACCGATCCCGGATCAACCCCAGCTTCCTGCATCTTCTGAACTTGTGCGCGGAGTGCCGCAAGTTGATCATCCTTCAAGGTGACAATTTCATTCAGCGTTTCGAGTTGACCGGCAAGATCATCCAGGCGAACATTCAGCTCCGTGTTCGCACGCCTAGCCCGGTCAAGGTCTTCTTGGGCAACTGCAAGCTCGTTTTCAAGCGCTTCCGCCGCGGCACTGTCACCGGATCGCGTCCTTTGACTCCGGTCTGCGGCAAGCAACCTTAATTCTCCGTCTTCCGTATCAGAACGACTGCTGCCTGCTCCGGACTGCCTGCGTGTCGCATCCAACTGCGCCACCCTGCCGGCCCGATAATCTTCAAATTCATGATTCTGAATTCTTACTTCAGAAATCGCTGATGCTCTCGTCTCCTGCCTTATTTCATTTCGGTCAGGGATTCTCAGCACATAGCCGGCCTTCAGCAGGTTGATATTGTTTTTGATAAACGCCTCGGGGTTCGCCTTCTGCAGTGCCAGCATTGTCTGCTGAATAGAGACGGACTCATCAGGCCTTGTTTTCATTGCGATTTTCCACAGGGTATCTCCTGCGCCAGTGATGCCATATTCATCATCAACTACATCGCCTTCCTGAGGTCGCTTATCGGGTGTCTGTTTTTTTACAGGAGCGGGTGGAACCGGTCGTCTCTGGGTCGAGCCCTTNATTGTCTGGCTGGGCGTTATAGGCTCTACACTCTCTTGTGACGGCGCAAAGACTGGCGGATCAAGAAGCACGGTGTACTCGCGCAATATGCGGCCATTTGGCCAGAGCACCTCAACAATGAAATTGAGAAAAGGTTCAATGATGGGTCGCTGACTGGTCACCCGAACGACCAGATTGCCACTGTCATTCTGGATAACGCGGAATCGCAAATTCGTCAGGACGTAGTTTCTTTCTACCCCGACCCGATCAAAATCACCCAGGGAAGCTAGATTCGGCAGTATTTCCTCAATCGCCAGACCCTCTGTATTGGTCAACTCAATTTCAGCCTTGAACTCTTGATTCAGAGCCGAATCAAGTTTCAATCCGCCCAGCCCGAGCCCAAAAGCGGACTCACAGTAAAGGGCAGCCAAAGCTGCAGTGAGCAACAAGAGCCTTTGAATCATTTTTTTACCTCTCTTTACTCCAACCGACACCATGAGATACTCAATTTGAGCCACAACATACCCCACGATCCCCTCCAAACTAGCTGGGAAACCTAGAAATGATCTCCAGAAGTTGCGTTAAGTATCGCTTATTACAGCTGTTTTATCAAAACTTCAGCAATTTGTATACTGTTTAGCGCAGCACCTTTGCGTAGGTTGTCTGAGACTATCCAAAGGTTAAGCCCGCGCTCAGATGACAAGTCTTGCCGTATTCGGCCAACGTACACAGGATCTTCCCCAGCGGAATTCGAAACAGGCGTTGGATAACTTCCGTCACTTGTGTCATCAACCACAACCACACCAGGAGCATTTTCCAACAGACTTCTCGCGTCTGCAGCGCTCAAGCTCGCGCTGGTTTCTATGTGAACGGCCTCTGAATGCCCATGGAATACGGGCACACGGACACAGGTGGGGTTAACCTGAATTGATTCATCCTCAAATATCTTGTGTGTTTCCCACACCATCTTCATCTCCTCAAGGGTGTAGCCATTCTCACTGAAATCACCAATATGGGGCAGCGTATTGAAGGCAATTTGCTTTGGAAAAATGTCGCATTCAATTGGCTGACCGTTCAGCAGCCTTGCCGTTTGTGTCGCCAGCTCTTCAATAGCGCGTTTGCCTGCACCTGAAACGGCCTGGTAGGTGCTGACATTGATGCGATCAATGCCGACAGCGTCATAGATGGGCTTCAGGGCTACCAGCATCTGGATAGTTGAGCAGTTTGGGTTGGCAATGATGTTCGTTTTAGTATGATCTCCAATCCTGTGAGCATTGACCTCTGGAACGATCAGCGGAATTTCTGCGTTGCGCCGGAAATATGAAGTATTGTCTATGACGACGCAGCCAGCGGATGCCGCAATAGGCGCATACTCTGCGGAAATGCTGCCACCGGCGGAAAACAGGCCGATTTGAGCCTGGCTAAAATCAAATGTGGCCAGATCCTCCACGACAACTGACTTTCCTTCAAACTGGAGCCTGGTACCAGCGGATCTCTCACTTGCCAGCAGATACAGATTTTTTACCGGGAAGCCGCGTTGCTCAAGTAATTCACGCATGACCTCACCCACTGCGCCGGTCGCGCCGACAATAGCTACATCAAATTGATCCATTTCTACTTCTCTCCTCACAATATGCGGACGAATGTTATGATCAGCCTTGGCATAACGCAAATTCATATTTTTCATGAATTCAATAAAAGAATGGAATACATAAGTATGGAATTTGATGGTCTCAGAGCTTTTGTCATCGTCGCTGATCAGGGCTCTTTTTCCCTCGCAGCAGACAGACTGCACCTGACCCAACCCGCCGTCAGTAAAAGAATTGCCCTGCTTGAAAACCAGCTGGGCGTAAAACTTTTCGATCGCATTGGCCGAACTGTTAACCTTACCGAGGCAGGCAGCGAACTCTATACAAGAGCAACTGAAATATTATCCAGAGTTGAAGATACTCGGCGTGCTATCTCAAACCTGAATAAGACTGTTTCCGGAAGGCTTTCCCTGGCCACGAGTCATCACATCGGCCTGTGGCGACTGGGGGATGTGTTAAGAGAATATTCATCACGTTATCCCGGGGTATCCCTTGATCTGCATTTCATGGATTCTGAAGTGGCTCACGATGAGATTATTCAGGGGAATCTTGAGCTTGGGGTAATAACGCTGTCGCCAACTCGACATGAACGTCTCAAAGCAATGCCAATCTGGCATGATCAACTAACCTTTGTCTGCGCAACTGATCATCCACTCGCTGGCACAGGCCGTATTGAGGTCGAAAGCCTCGCTGACCACCCAGCTGTCCTACCCGACATGAGTACGTTCACAGGGAGAATTGTGAAACAGATGTTTGATCAGAAGGGACTCACGCTGAACGTCGGCATGTCCACGAACTACCTCGAGACAATAAAGATGTTGATTTCAGTTGGTTTAGGCTGGAGTGTGCTTCCTCGTTCCATGCTTGATGATAAGACCTGCGTGCTGGATGTGCCGGATGTAACCATAGAAAGGACACTCGGTGTGATCCACCACGTGCAACGAAGCGTATCTAACGCCGGGCGTGCCTTCATTGATCTACTGTTGGAAAATACAGATTTCGAAGGTTGAAAGGCCAGCTCCGCTATTTTTATAAACCTTGACTAAAGATCTGGCAGGCTCGTAACGACGTCCATATTTTGAGATCGATGCCGTAAAAGGTGATCCATCAGGACGATAGCCAGCATTGCCTCGGCAATTGGCGTCGCGCGCACTCCAACGCAGGGGTCATGCCTGCCTTTTGTCGTAATTTCAGTTGCTTTCCCCTCGATATCAATGGTTCTCGCCGGCCGTGTGATACTTGATGTTGGCTTCAGGGCAAGATGCACAACAATATCCTGGCCAGTCGATATACCGCCCAGAACACCACCGGCATTGTTTGACAAGAATCCATCCGGTGTGATTTCGTCACGGTGAACTGACCCTCTTTGTACAATGCTCTCAAATCCGGATCCTATCTCCACGCCTTTCACCGCATTGATACCCATGATCGCGCTGGCAATGTCGGCATCGAGCTTGTTAAAGACTGGCTCGCCCAGGCCAGGCATCAATCCGCTGGCAATCACAGTAATTTTGGCGCCAACTGAATCACCATCCCGGCGTAACTGATCAATCAGGACTTCCATCTCTGAAATCTTATTGGTGTCAGGGCAAAAAAATGGATTGTCATTGATGACATTCCAGTCAACCTGCTCTACCTCTATATCTCCCATTTGGGCAAGATATCCCTTCACCTCAATGCCATAGCGGGTGCTCAGGTATTTCTTCGCAATTCCACCGGCAGCAACTCGCATTGCAGTTTCTCTTGCTGAAGCTCGCCCACCGCCACGATAGTCCCGAATTCCATATTTCTTATGGTAGGTGTAGTCAGCGTGACCCGGTCTGAACAGCGCTTTGATCTCATCGTAATCACCAGACTTCTGATCCGAGTTCTCTATGACAAGACCAATAGCAGTGCCTGTCGTCTGGCCTTCAAACACACCCGACAGGATCTTGACCTGATCAGCCTCCTTGCGCTGGGTGCTGAATTTTGAAGACCCGGGGCGCCTTCTGTCCAGGTCGACCTGCAGGTCCGGCGCTGAAAGCTCCAACCCCGGAGGACATCCATCCACGACACATCCAATGGCAGGCCCATGGCTCTCACCAAAGGTTGTCACCTTGAACATGTTACCGATACTACTTCCAGGCATGGGGTACTCCTCTCAGATCGGGCAATTATACCGAATTACACCCACGGAACCTTAAGTCACGAGTGGATATGTTGAGCCTTTACCCTATTAGGTTAATAGCTTAGGGTTAGCACCCCAAAGAGGAATAGCGATCAGAATCGTGCACGAAGCATACAAGGCTATTATCAAGCAAATTGAAAATGACCCTGACCGGGAAGGTTTAACGGATACACCACGTCGGGCTGCAGAAGCGATGGCATTTTTAACACAGGGCTACCAGCAAACGCTGCAGCAGGTTGTCAATGGTGCTCTGTTCGATTCTGATACGAGCGAGATGATCATAGTGCAGGATATCGAGCTTTACTCTCTGTGTGAGCATCACCTCCTGCCCTTTATAGGTAAATGCCATGTCGCCTACATGCCAACAGGAAAAGTCCTGGGGTTGTCAAAGGTAGCGCGTATTGTGGAGATGTTTGCTCGCAGACTGCAGATCCAGGAAAACCTGACCAAACAAATCGCTGAGGCAATTCAGGATGTAACCAGTGCTTCCGGTGTAAGCGTTATTATTGAAGCGAAGCACATGTGCATGATGATGCGTGGCGTGGAAAAACAAAACTCCACCATGAAAACATCGGTGATGCTCGGCCAATTTCGTGATAACCAGAGTACCAGGATGGAGTTCCTATCCCTGCTGCAACTTGATCAGTAGATACTTGTCCTTCCCGTATCAACTCACTCGATGACGAGCAGCTCCAAGCGGGGTGAGCCGCTGTTTTCAAGTGGCGACAGGGGACCAACACCGTAAGCTGACAATCGTCCCGGCGCGATTCCGGCAGAGATCAGCGATGCACGAATTGATGCTGAAACACTTGACGTTCGTTCCAGGCTCTGTTCAATCGTTTCTCGGTCACGACGGTGGTCATGCATCACCAGCGTTAGCCTGATGTCCTCGTTATTGTCCATTGATCCGGCGATAGATTGTACGACCGTATCGAAATTTTTGCCGGATTCCGGCAGGAAAAACACATAGCGACCCCGTAGCTTGAGTGCAGCGGATATCTCCTCTACGGTTCCCTTTGCAAGCTCAACCGGTACCCTGATGGTTTCAACGTGCGCATAGATCTTTCTGGTTCCACGCTGACCAACATAGATCGCAACATACATGTCCCCTTCTTCAGACCTACCAACAAGGTAATGCTGATACTGTTCAGGACCATACAGAATAGGTTTGCCGTATATTGTATTCGCCCAGTAATTGCTGCTCCCACAGTCCCGCCCCTTGCACTCGAACAGGATATTAGTGGATTTGCTCAACTGATCCCGGAAAAACGCGACGACCTTCTTAACCCTTCTTTCATGAGGGAAAAAATATGTAGTCGCCTGACGCGTCCCCGATACAAATTCAACCAGTTCTGGCTTTAGGACATTATTTACCTTTTCTAGGGACCCCAGAATAACGCGCCTGGTAATTACTTCAGTTTCATCACCGGACTCAACAACTTCGGCTCCCGGATAAGAATCGAGCTCAACCGCCTGGAGCATACCGGGTGTCAACGTAGCCACCAGACATATCAACCATAAAAGCCTGCCATTCGGAGCTTTGCCCTCTGTAATCATCTTATTAACCACCTGTACCCTTTCCACCTATCCACATTCATACTGCTTTTCAATCGGCTACCCGT
The DNA here is from genome assembly GCA_002726655.1 of Gammaproteobacteria bacterium. GTDB lineage: Bacteria > Pseudomonadota > Gammaproteobacteria > Pseudomonadales > Azotimanducaceae. The sequence continues at coordinate 10,283 of PBRP01000077.1, read as the reverse complement.
TTCTATTATCAACAACAACTGCCGCCGATAACAATATCTCCTGGCTGACCATATTTCATCTCCGGTCATTTCAGCTTCCCGTGTCAATCAAAATATCGGGAAAACTAGAAGTCGAAGCAAGTAGTGCTTGTAACCTACTATGAAATATACATTTTATATACAAACTTAGCGTCTTATAGACTGACATTTTCTATACTTTATACAGCAATCAGGTTATCTTTAACCTGCGTAATACCCCACGGATCAGCAGCGTGTCGCAAATAGTCGAAAAAATCCAAAAAGCGAGTGTCAGAACCCTCAACGCCATGGTGGTGGAAGCGCTAGGCGGGGCCGAACGTGGGGTTGTAGACCAAATTGGTGGCTTTCTGGCCCTCAGAGAGAAAACAGACAATGTTCTCATAACATTTGTCACCAATATGAATATTTGTTTTGACAAGCTGCTGGATAAGGAAGTGATCAAGGAAGACGCTGTCTTCGATTTTGAAACCCTGTCACTTGTGCAGGAAGAAGACCTGGAAGTGATGGTCAACGCATCACGAAACGAGCATTTACCCAATTTTATCAGTTTCAACACTCGCCTCAATTCCCTGTTTCCAAGAAAGCGTATCGATGAAACAACCAACCCGCTGGACCCAGAACAGATTGCCACCTCCTTCCAGGAAGCACTAAGACCCATCGGCATGGATGCCCAGAATTCACTGGCGGTCTACCGGGCTTTTAACAAAAAAGTATTGAGGCATCTGGATACGGTTCTTAAGGAAGCAAACAAAATTCTAATTGATAGTGGTGTAATTCCTGATCTCGGTATAGAAAGCAGTAAGAAAAAAGATTCCGCTGCCGTCAGAGCAAACCGGCGCCGAGATCCGACTAGCGCTTTTGGTACGGTAGAAGAGGAGGAAGTTGACGAGGATATAGAACGCCCGGAACTTTTCTCCATGATGCAAAACCTGATGCATGCAGATGAACCCGCGCCACCCACATCGGCGGCTAGTGCAGGTGCAGGAACACAACCCACTGCTGCAGCCGGTGGTACAGTAATACCGGAGGGCCATGTCGTAGTCCCGGCAGATCAGGTTCAACAATACATGGTACCTGCCGCACTCGCGTCTGCCGACGGAGGAGACGCGACCACTGGCGTTATGCAGCCATTCCAGCCGACTGCTGACCAACAAGTACAGATGGTCGACCAGGCGAAACTGATGGAAATTCTGAACAACATTCAGCATTCCCTCGACGCCAACGCAGGAAGTGCCATTCCTAAATCAATTGAGGATGTTGAACGGATAAACATATCGGAATCCCTTGGAGAGATTCTGAGCACGCCGGAAGAGGAAGGCGTTGTCAACGCAGTCGACCGGCAATCTTCAGACGTCATCAATCTGGTGACATTGCTCTATGAAGCGATCTGGGACGATGAGTCTGTACCCATACCAATCAAGGAACTGATTGGTCGAACACAGATCACGATCATCAAGGTTGCCCTGTCGGATAACACTTTTTTTAATCGAGAGAATCACCCCGCCCGGGCCATACTCAACGAATTTGCCGCGGCAGGGATAGGTTGGACTGAAGTCGAGAAGCTTGAAGAAGACCCGCTCTACAAGAAGATCCAGGAACTTGTCGAGAAGATCCTAACGGAGTATGGAGATGATATTTCCTTCTTCGAAGATCTTATTAAGGACTTCAGGAATTTCAAGACAAAGGAAGCCGCGAAAGCACACCACCTTGAGCAGTCAATCCTCAAAGCTAACGAACGCCAGGAACGCGTCGACGATATTCACGAGTTGGTTAAACAAAAGATAGATGAACGCATCCTCGGACGGGAACTACACCCGTTTGTAACTGAGCTACTTGAAAACCCATTTCACAAATTCATGGTGATGCTGGAACTCAAGGAAGGACCCGGCACTAATGCATGGAAACAGTCCGTCAATACAATCGATGTTCTCCTGTGGAGCGTACAGCCACACGAACAGCCAGGTGACAGGGACAGGTTGGAAACGGTTAACCCGCGACTGCTGAATAACCTAAGGAAAGCATTCCGTATAGCTTCAGTTGAGTCTGATGAAGTGGATTCTCTGATCATCCAGCTCAAAGAAGTTCAGGAGGAGTCTTTTGGCGAGCCGGAAGAGCCAGAGCAGGAAGATGTGGAAGTTGATTTAATCCTCCCGCTTTCTGAAGCCGCATCAATGGTGCCAGCAGCAGAATCAGAAGAACAGCAAACCACTGACCCTTCATTCGATCTGGAAGTGAAAGCAGATGATGCCCAGGACCTCTCCGCATCAATAAGCCCCATCGAAGCGAAGGAGACTATAGAGATAGAAGAAGAGAAAGCTGAGGACGGGGAAGAAGAAGAGGACTATGGACCTTTCATGGAACAAATTGAGGCCATGACAGTGGGAATCTGGGTGGAATTTATTGGCGAGGATGACCAAAATACGCGCTGCAAGTTGGCCGCCAAAATCAACGCCATCGACAAATTCATCTTCGTTAATCGTGAAGGTGTCAAGGTTGTTGAGAAAACAACTGTTGGACTCGCAAAGGAACTGAAGGAAGGTTCAGTGCGCATCATCAGCGATGGGTTACTCTTCAGCCGTGCGCTCGAGTCCGTCATTGGCAATTTACGGGACAGCCAACATGAACAACAGACTGGAGGCGCCTATCAGCCAACGGCGTGACCGGAAAGTTATCAGACTACGATTTGCTGACCCATAGAAGGGTAAATTTCTAATGAGCGAACAACAACCCACCAGAGAGTTGACATTTGAGTTTCGCGGCACCGGTATTGAGTACTTTAAAATCTGGATCATCAATTTACTCCTGACGATTGTTACACTTGGAATCTACAGCCCCTGGGCAAAAGTTCGAAATAACAAATATCTATACAACCACCTCTACCTGGATGATTATAATTTTGATTATCACGCCCAGCCACTGAATATACTTTTAGGCCGCGTCATTGCGCTGGGTGTATTCATGATATTGGTTGGCATCGGTCAGGTCTATCCAATCTGGGGCGGCGCTATCTTCTTCGTTGTCATCTTGGTCCTTGCGCCCTGGATAGTCGTCTCCTCTTTCTCGTTTCGCAACAGAAACAGCAGCTACAAGAATCTGCGTTTTGATTTCACCGGTGATTACAAGGGCGCATTTATAACCTTCGGAATCCTGCCACTGGCAGGTGCGATCAGTTTCGGATTGCTGATGCCGCTGGTCCTGCGGCAGATCCGCAAATATGTAGTGGACAATACCTGCTATGGCACATCATCTTTTGAATTTACCGCCGCGATTAATGACTACTTTATGGCCTTCCTGAAAATTCTAGGAATGGGTTTCGTACTGGCGGTGGGCGCTGGTGTTCTTACCACATTCGGCGCTGCCGTTCCTGCCATTGCGTTCATTGGCGGGATCGCGATGATGGCTGTCTATCTCCTTATTTACGCCTATTATGTTGCGACAATTGAGAACCTGAAATGGAACGCATCCTGGCTCCGAACTAATTACTTTACCAGTGACCTCAAGACTGTAGAACTCGCAACCCTATTTTTTACTAACGCATTGTTGATGATGGTGACTCTCGGCCTGGCATTTCCAGCTATAAAAGTCAGGGTTGCGGCGTATAAGGCTTCTCGCATTGTTTTCGTTGCCTGTGAAGACCTGGACACCTTTATTGCCAATGAGCAGAAGCAGGCGGAAGCGGTTGGCCAGGAGCTGGGAGAAGTTTTTGACTTTGATCTTGGCTTCTAGTGATGCTTCGGATCGAGGGTTTCTTCAGTGATGGCAAAACTTCCAAGACCCATGACGCAATACTGACTTACCACCAACCTGGCAGGTTGACGGTTTCATCTAGCTCCGACAATCAAGACATATTTATTGCCAACGAATCGTGTGAGGTTTCAACTCGACTGGGCGGCGCGCCACGAGTCATCACTTTCCTCTCTGGCGCTACATTTACTTCTGCAGATCATGGCCAGGTAGATATTCTTGCCCGTGAGACGGGAAACCCTCTTTGGCACAGAATCCTTCCTGTTCTGGAAGCCAATCTTGCCCTGGCACTTGGAGGCGCAGCCGTTGCCGCCGTGCTCATCTGGTTCACTTTAACTCAGGGGATCCCTGGTCTCGCTAAATTCGTGGCTTTTAACTTGCCCCCGAGCGTAGAACAAAATCTGGGCAAGGGCACACTTGAGTTACTGGACAAACACGTCCTCCTCCCCTCGGAACTACCGGTAGCTGAGCAGCTTCGTATTAAATCGAAAATGGAACCGCTCCTGGGACGCGACCCGGAACTATCCCCACGATTGATTTTCAGAAAGTCAGGCGCGGGCGCCAATGCTTTCGCGCTACCTTCACAGACGATCCTGTTCACCGATGCTCTGGTCGAACTGGCCGGCAATGATGAACAGCTAATCGCCGTCCTGCTCCATGAACTGGGTCATTTGAAACACCGGCACATTCTCAGACGCTCACTTCAAGGATCCCTGATCACCATCGCTAGCATTCTTGTCACTGGTGATGTCAGTGGGGTGAATGAGCTCATTGCCGGCATTCCCACCCTGCTGATAGATGCCTCCTATTCCAGAGATTTTGAACGGGAGGCTGATGACTATGCTATTGATCTATTGCTCCGGGAGGGGATCCCGGTCAAATCCTTCGAAGAAATACTCCAGCGCTTGCAGGCAGCGCAAGGGGAAGATAGAAAGGGAGACGACCCCAGCCTTGTTACTGACTTTCTCAGTTCTCATCCCGGAACAGCGGAACGTTTGAGCCTGATCCGATCGAGTTCCTTTCAACAGCAAAAACCGGGTTCTAATCCATAGAGTGGGTTCTTCGCGCTAAATATCAGGCAGACAACTCGAGCAGTAATTTATTAAGCCGCTTAACATAGCTCGCTGGCTCATCCAGCTGACCACCTTCAGCCAGTGTCGCCTGATCATAGATCACCTGGGTCAGATCATCGAAACGGTCCATATCCGGCTCATCATTGAGCTTCTCCAGCAAAGGGTGTTCCGGGTTGATTTCAAAGATCCGCTTGGTACTGGGTACCTCCTGGCCAGCAGATTCCAGCACTCGGCGCATCTGCATGCCCATCTCATCTTCATTAACTACAAGGCATGCAGGTGAATCCGTAAGCCTGTGAGTAATACGGACTTCTTCGACCTTCTCACCGAGGACCTCGGTGATTCGCTCTACCAGTCCTTTGAACTCTTCCTCAACTTTGGTTTTTTCCTCTTTCTCCTTCTTGTCTTCCAGATCGCCAAGATCGAGTGAACCTTTGGCAACATCCTGAAATTGTTTGCCATCAAATTCCATCAGATGGCTCATCAGCCATTCATCAATCCGGTCATACAGTACCAGCACCTCTATACCCTTCTGTTTAAATACTTCCAGGTGCGGGCTATTGGTCGCAGTGTTGAAATTTTCGGCAGCCACATAATAGATCTTGTCCTGACCATCTTTCATTCTACTAACATAGTCAGCAAGCGGCTGGTCTTGGATGTCGGAATCATTATGTGTTGTTGCAAACCTCAGAAGTTTTGAGATCTTTTCCTTGTTACCAAAATCCTCTGCTATACCTTCCTTAAGTACCTGCCCGAACTCACCCCAGAAAGACTGGTATTTCTCCGCATCTTTCTTGGCTAGCTTCTCCATTATATCCAGGGCGCGTTTTGTCAGCGCATTTCGCATGGATTCAATGGCTGGATCTTTTTGCAGCAATTCACGCGATACATTCAGAGACAAATCATTTGAATCAACGACCCCCTTAACGAATCTCAAATAGAGGGGGAGAAATTGCTCTGCCTCATCCATGATGAAGACTCGCTGTACATATAGCTTGAGGCCACGGGGAGCCTCCCGCTGCCACATATCAAAAGGCGCCTTGGCAGGAATGTATATCAGGCTCGTATATTCCAGCTTGCCCTCAACCTTGTTATGGCTCCAGGTTAGTGGATCCTGAAAATCATGAGATACATGTTTGTAGAATTCATTGTATTCATCATCTTCAATTTCACTTCGTGACCGGGTCCACAAAGCTTTTGCGGTATTGACTACCTCGTCTTCATCTTCATCCTTCTTCTCGTCTTCTTCTCCCACTGGCTCCTTTTTCATCAGGACAGGAACCGATACGTGGTCAGCGTACTTTTTGACGATGCCTTTTAACCGCCAACTGTCGAGAAACTCCTCTTCATCACCCTTGAGGTGCAGGGTTACGGTTGTTCCCCGCTCGGCTTTCTCGATATTCTCAACTTCAAATTCCGCCTCACCAGCGGACACCCACCTGACGGCCTCAGACTCATCTGAGCCGGCTACCCGACTGTCCACGGTCACCTTGTCTGCAATGATAAATGACGAGTAAAAGCCAACGCCAAATTGACCAATCAGCTGTGCATCCTTCTTTTGATCACCTGTCAGAGAATCGAGGAATTGAGCCGTACCTGATTTGGCAATGGTTCCCAGTTGACTAATGACATCCTCTCGACTCATGCCAATACCGTTATCGCTGATTGATATGGTCTTTTGATCCTTATCGAAATCAATCCTGATGTTGAAATCACTGTTTTCAGCAATCAGTTCCGGTTTAGCCAGGCTCTCGAATCGCAGCTTATCGATGGCATCTGCGGCGTTCGAAACCAGCTCCCTCAGGAATATTTCCTTGTTGGAGTAAAGGGAATGAATCATCAAATGCAAAAGCTGCTTCGCTTCCGACTGAAAACCCAGGGTTTCTTTTTTTGCTTCAACTGACATGGAGATCCTCAATGTTCTGGTTCATGGCGGATACCCGCCGTGGTACTTATTTGCAACAGGCAAATTCCCCTGAAGGTACCTGCATCATATATCTGACGTTACGTTGGCGTTGTAAGACCTTAGCCAACCTCACCTATTTTGATATGGGAACTAGGTAATTGGGGGCAATGACTGGCGTTTTCAAGGGCAAGCGCCCTCACCCGTGCCGCAGACTGATTCTTGTCCGCGTCTAGCCGCTACTGCCGATAACCCGGACTTAAGAGACCTAAGACCAGCCGGTGACTTGCTGCAGCTTGGTGCCGATGTCCGCCAGGCTCTCTACCGTATGCACGCCCGCCGCCTGCAAGGCAGCAAACTTTTCATCAGCGGTACCTTTACCCCCGGCTATGATCGCACCAGCATGCCCCATGCGTTTGCCCGGCGGAGCCGTTACACCAGCGATATAAGCGACGACCGGTTTGGTAACATTTTCCTTGATGAAGGCCGCAGCCTCTTCCTCGGCTGTACCGCCTATCTCGCCTACCATGGCAATTGCCTCCGTTTTCGGATCCTGTTCAAACAGTTCGAGAATATCGATGAAGTTACTGCCGGGGATAGGATCTCCGCCAATGCCAACACAGGTACTCTGGCCAAAACCCAGGTCAGTGGTCTGCTTGACCGCCTCGTAAGTCAGGGTTCCGGACCTTGAAACGACTCCAACTCTCCCGGGCAAATGTATGTCTGCAGGCATAATGCCAATCTTGCATCCCCCTGGGGTTATGATGCCCGGGCAATTTGGACCGATCAGCCTTATCCCACGGCTATCCAGGCTGGCTTTGACCGTCAGCATATCCAACGTTGGCACACCTTCCGTAATACAAACGATCAGCTTGATGCCCGCATCCGCGGCCTCAAGAATACCGTCCTTGGCGAATGGTGCAGGCACATAGATCACTGAAGCATCTGCACCCGTTACCTCGACTGCTTCACGCACGGTATTAAATACGGGCAATCCCAGGTGCTCCTGGCCACCCTTGCCCGGTGTCACACCGCCAACGACTTGAGTTCCGTATGCAATAGCCTGTTCGGAGTGAAGTGTTCCCTGGGAGCCAGTGAATCCCTGACAAACGACCTTTGTTGACTTATCAACCAATACACTCATACCACTTCTCCCGCTGCATCTACTGCTTTTTGCGCTGCATCGCTCAGGCTCGATGCCGCAATAATATCTACATCACTTTCATCAAGCGCCTTAACACCCAGGTCCGCATTATTCCCCTCGAATCTGACGATTACCGGCACGGTCACGTGCACCTCTTTAACCGCCCCGATTATGCCTTCCGCAATAATGTCGCACTGGACAATCCCACCAAAGATATTGATGAGCACCGCTTTCACTGCCTTGTCTGACAGTATTATCTTAAATGCTTCACAAACAGCTTCTTTCGTTGCGCCGCCACCGACATCGAGGAAATTAGCCGGTTGACCGCCGCTTAACTTGACGAGGTCCATCGTACCCATTGCCAGTCCGGCACCATTCACCATGCAACCGATATTTCCTTCAAGGGCAACATAGTTGAGGCCATATTCGGAGGCTTCGTTTTCCCGCTCATCTTCCTGAGAAGGGTCACGCATTGCGGCAAGTTTCTTTTGCCGGAACAAGGCATTGCCGTCGATAGAGACTTTTGCATCCAGGCAATGGACATCACCCTCAGTTGTGACGACAAGCGGATTGATCTCGACAAGCGATAAATCACACTCCTCAAACATATTCGCCAATGAGACAAATAGCCTGGCAAACTGGTTTATCTGCTTGCCTTCAAGACCAAGCTGGAAAGCCAGGTCACGACCCTGATAAGAAGATGCGCCCACGGCCGGGTCGATTTCTGCCTGAAGTATTTTCTCAGGGGTCTCCGCTGCGACTTTTTCAATTTCAACACCACCTTCAGTTGAAGCCATGAAGGTGATCCTGCGACTGGAACGGTCAATGACCGCTCCCAGGTAGAGTTCTGTTGCTATATCAGCACACTCTTCGACGAATATTTTACTGACAGGCTGACCCTTCTCGTCGGTCTGGAATGTCACAAGATTGGTGCCGATATGCTGATCCGCAAAAGCACGTATCTCTTCGTGGCTGGTCACAACCTTTACACCACCTGCTTTACCGCGCCCTCCGGCATGTACCTGAACCTTGATGACCCACTTTTCCCCGCCTAATTCCTGCGCGGCACCTACTGCTTCATCAGCGGTATCCACCGCCTTACCCTTTGAAACGGGCAGCCCATATTCAGCAAACAACTGCTTCGCCTGATACTCATGAAGATTCATAACTTCAAATCCTTAACACTTAGTTGATAGAAAAGTAGATGCACATATCGACATCCACGTCAGCATTACCTTTTACGCTTCCTGTTGGCCACATGAATCGCATGGCCAGACACGCCCAGGGCGGCCTCATGGAACCCTTCGGACAAGGTCGGGTGAGCGAACATGGTTAAACCAATGTCCTCCGCGCTGGCACCAAACTCCATTGCGATGACCGCCTCGGCAATTAGCTCAGAGACATGCGCACCAATCATATGGACGCCAAGAATACGGTCTGTTTCTTTATCTGCAATGACCTTGATCAAACCAACGGCATCATTGGCGGCCAAAGCACGCCCGCTGGCAGCAAACGGGAAGCTGCCCACAACATAGTTTTCACCATCAGCTTTAAGTTCCTGTTCGGATTTCCCCACCCATGCAATTTCAGGGTGGGTGTAAACCACCGCCGGTACGCATTCATAGTTCACCATTGGCTTCTGACCGGCAATTCGCTCAGCGACCATGACACCTTCTTCCATTCCCTTGTGGGCAAGCATAGGGCCGCGAACCACATCGCCTACCGCATAGACACCCGGCGCATCGGTCGAACACAGGTCATTGACATAGATAAAGCCACGTTCATCTAGCGTCACACCACTGTCTGCCGCCAGCAGATCCTGGGTATAGGGTTTTCGGCCAACGGCAACCACCAGCTTGTCAAAGGTTTCCGACTTATCACCTTCTGCGTCAGAGTACAGGACCTTGACCTTCTTACCTTTCACTTCGGAACCGGTTACCCGTGTGCCCAGACGAATATCCATGCCCTGTTTTTTGAGCTGTTTTAGTGCTTCTCTTGCCACCTGCTTATCCGCAATTGGCAAAAATTCCTCCAGCGCCTCCAGGACAATAACTTCTGACCCCAACCGGTTCCAAACACTGCCTAGCTCCAGGCCGATCACACCGGCTCCTATTACGCCAAGTTTCTTAGGAACAGCATCTAGTTCGAGTGCTCCTGTAGAATCTACGATGAGATCCCCTGTTAAGGGACAGGGTGGAATTTCTACTGGGACAGAGCCGGTCGCGATAACGATGCTGTCAGCCTGAAGCAACTCCTTGTCGCCCTTATGTGAAGTGAATTCTACTGAACGACCTGCATGCAGTACTGCGCTACCCTCGAATACTGTCACTCCACTCGTCTTGAAAAGACCTGCCACACCTTTGGTAAGGTTACTTACTACCGTGTTTTTCCTTGCCATCAT
>PBRP01000076.1 GCA_002726655.1 Gammaproteobacteria bacterium | reverse complement strand
GTGTCCATAAAATTATATTTTTAATTTTTTATTCAATTAAATCAATGACTTATATGGCGGAAGAGGTAGGAGTCGAACCCACCAGCCACTTCATCAGCAGCTCAACGGCTTTGAAGGCCGCACGCCCCACCGGGGACGACGCTCTCCCAAGCGTAATACTAACAAATTAACTCCTTTAGGAAATCATCTCCTCGGCAGACTCCTGAATGATTCTGTTTTCGATGTAACCCAGCTTCTCAATCTCGACTCTGATGACATCACCGGGTACCAGCCAGGCCGGTGGCTGCATGGCTGCTGCAACGCCACTCGGCGTCCCTGTCGTTATGACATCACCTGGCTCAAGTGTAAATGCGGTGGACAGGAACTCGACCAGTTCGAAGCAATCAAAAATCAGATCATTGGTATTGGTGTCCTGACGCAGATCCCCATTTACCCATGTTTTCAACTGTAGGTTGTTGGGATCACCCACCTCATCTGCCGTGACAAGAGAAGGACCGAACGGGCCATGCGTGTCCCAGGATTTTCCCATGGTAAAAGACATGGGTTGCCCACGCATTTGCCAGTCTCGAACGCTGACATCGTTCATGATGCAGTAGCCTGCAATCACATCAGGTGCCTTATCCCGGGTTACTCGCCGGCAACGTCTTCCAATAATGATGGCCAGTTCCCCTTCATAATCAAGCAGGTCAGATTCTGGTGGTCTGAACACATCATCAAGGGGTCCACAGGCACAGGTGCTTTGCTTGGTGAAAACGACGGGTGTGACTGGTATTTCCGCACCAGTTTCCTCTGCATGAGCTCTATAGTTAAGGCCGATGGCAACAATTTTTGGCGGTCTTGGGACAGGGCATTCAAGCCTGACAGCATTAATTGAGAAATGTGTATCGGAAGCAGCCGCCTTTGCAGCACTATTCATCGTGTCTTCGCCACCTTCCAGGAAAGACAACATATCCTTCGGTAAAGATGGAGCGACCTGGCTAAGGTCTATAATGCCCTCTTCTTTCAACAGTCCTATCCGTGTTTCGCTATCGGCTGTAAAAGTCACTAGTCTCATATAAGTATCGATTTCTTGGTGTTCGTCGTTATCTAACTATGAATAAGAGGATTGATCAAATTCATTTATTGAGCTTTCATTTGTTTCGCACTTGCTCCCCTTGTGAACAGGCATCTATATGCAGTTCATCGCGCCTACCCATCAACTCGGCGTATCTCTCTTGAACGTCCTGCGGACACACCTCACTCTGCGGCCATATCTATAAATTCTGCATACAAATCTCCCTGGGAAATCAAAATGAAAAAGCCCGCTATATCATCTATCGCAATCACTTCTTTGCTCCTGTCACTAGCCGCACACGCTGGCGAATCAGAAGAAACGCTGATCCAGCAGGTAACCGACGCCTATGGTGGTGATGCACTTCGAAATCTCACTTCCTACTCGATTTCCAGAAAAAGCCTGGTGCTTGGCAATGGGCAAAGCAGAACCCCGCAACTCGATGACCCGGCGATCGCAGACCTCTACCTCGCAGTTGATATTAAAAACGGTAAAGCCAGGTCTGACAATTTGTTTGGCGGGCGTGGCGGCATCTTTCAGGGCGCAACGATTACAGACGGGAAACAGGGATGGGCCATTAACTATGCAGCAAACACCTATGGGTCGGCCCAGAACGCTGACGTCTATGCCTTCGCTGGAGGGACGATGCGAACTAGCGACGCAATTCTGGCATATGAACTTCACAAAGCCAGGGATAAAGCAAAAATCACTGGCGACACTGACCACCTGAATCGGCCCCATGTGATGGTGGAGATGCCTTTCCCCCTCAGCCCAACCCTCACGCTCTACATTGACAAAAAAACTCACTTCATCTCGAAGATGACGAGAATGAACCCACAGGTCGGGCAACTTGACTATATTTTCTCCAGTGTAACCGAGACAGATGGAGTCATGTATGCGAAGCAGGTCGGTTTTTATGTCGCTGGTGACGCAAACCTTTTTGGCCTGGAGAATACCAACCGCTTCAATATCGATATTCCGGAATCAGAATTCAGCCTTCCCGAAGGAATAGAAGAGGAATCCGCGCGAATCGATACCACCGAGATGAAAGCCAACCGCCTGTCGGACAACGTATACCATGTTGGTCAGGGAAACGGCTTTACACTTTTTGTGAATTCACCCGATGGTCTGATTGCGGCCGGCGGTTACCCGGGCCTGCAAGATCGGTTGATACTCTTTCGCTCCGAAAGCGGTAACTACAAGCCACTAAAATACCAGGTCGTTACTCACCACCACACTGACCATCTTGGTGGTATCAACGAAGCGATTGACCTGGGCGCTACGCTTATAACGGTTGAATACAACGTCGAGGCAATTAGGGACGCTGTCGCAAATTCAGGCGATGCTGACTTTCTTACCATCGAAGAACGAGTGACCTTTGGTGAGGGGCGAAACCGGGTGGAAATCTATGATGTAGCAACCATTCACGCGAAGCACTTTCTGGTGACCTATGTCCCGTCACAAAAACTGGTTTTCATCGCGGACCACCTGAATTCTCCTTACGAGACGGGAATACCTACCGCAAGCCTGAACACGACTACCATGTATGAAGCACTCCTGGCACTGGATCTCGACATTAAGAAAATAGCGATCGCCCACGGGGCAAGAGTTTTCACCATGAAGGAAATGCAGGCATCGGTTGATGCCTATAGCCCCCAGGTGTGCATGGCTGACCGCCCTGTTTGTAAGTAAGGGGTGTGAGTAGTGGTTATTTCACTGACCGGCAGCTGTTCTGTTGCGCATGAAGGCACCAAGTTTCTCTACAGCATCTTTGCCCTCAGGTATCCTGCCAGCTAAAAGCTGGAATACGTGGGGCATGCCTGGCCAGATCTCAAGTACGGCATTACCGTTTGCCTGTTTGACCTTTTCTACCAGCCGTTCGGCATCACTGCGCAATACTTCGGTGCTGCCAACATGAACCAGCATCGGGGGCAACCCGGAAAGGTCGGCGAAGAGTGGTGATGCCAGCGGCGCTCTTCTATCCAGATCACCGACGTAATTATTAGCAAAGAACTCAAGCGCCGCCCTGGACATCATTGGGTCAGCCTTTGCATTGCCGTCAATGCTGTCACCACTAACTGTCAGATCCACCCAGGGTGACATCAGGACGGCTCCCGAAGGCTGGCTTAATCCAAGGTTCTTTATATTGACCAGAGCGGCAACAGCCAGGCCTCCACCAGCTGAATCGCCGCCTACTATCATATTCTCGGGGAGATAGCCTTCACCTAATAGCCACCGATAACAAGCTGTTGCATCTTCAACAGCTGCAGGGAAAGGGCTCTCAGGCGCTAGCCTGTAGTCCACCAGCAGCACTTTCAGACCAGATGCTTTGGCAAGCCGCCAGGCTATGTCTTGGTGACTGTCGAAGCCACCAACGATATAGCCACCGCCGTGGAAATACAGCATAACCCTGTCTGCAGAAGAATCTTCAAAGGAAATCCACTCACAACTGATCCCGGAAATGTCCAACGGCTCAACCATGACGTCTGCGGGAATCCCTGGGCCGAAACCGGCGGAGCCACCCATCTTTTTTCGAAAACTATCGACACCATCAATATTGAGCAGTTGCCTTTTGAGGGTGCTGCGCAACAGAACACTGATGAATTTCGCTCTAATACTCATGCCCTATGACCCTACTCGATATCCAGGTCCTGAAACTGCAATTCATGCAACCTGTAGTACAGTCCTTTCATGGACAGTAACTCTTCATGACTACCAAATTCCTTAACCTCACCATGGTGCAATACCAGAATCTTGTCAGCCTCCTGGATCGTCTGTAATCGATGCGCAATCAGGATTGAAGTCCTCCCCTCCATCAGCTTGTGCAATCCATCCTGGATCAACATCTCGGTTTCCGTATCAATACTGGCAGTCGCTTCATCCAGGATAAGAATCTCGGGGTCAGCCGCCAGCACCCTGGCAAAGGCCAGCAGCTGGCGCTGGCCCTGCGACAGGTTTGAGCCGCGCTCTACGAGCGGCGCGTCATAACCTAACGACAGATCACTGATAAACCCATGAGCATTGACTGTTTTGGCTGCGGTAATCGCCCGTTCCCTACTGATACTTGGATCGCCCAGTGCAATATTATCGAGAACAGTACCAGAGAAAATGTGAAAGTCCTGGAGAACAACACCTATGCGACTGCGAACATCCGCACTTCTTAAATCGTTCAGGTCAACATCATCAAGAAATATCATCCCTCTTTCAAAGTCATAGAATCGTCCCAACAACCTGATCATGGTGCTCTTGCCTGACCCGGTAGCGCCGACTATTGCCAGCTTTTGCCCAGGCTCAATGATGACTGAGACATTCTTAAGTATCTGTATTTGCTTCGAGTAGCCAAAGTTCACATTGCGGAACTCAACCTTACCTGCAAGACGTTCAGGCAACTCAACTGGATTCTCCGGCTCATGGATTTGTTCTTCCCAATCTAAAGCCTGGAAAATTCGCTCTCCACTTGCCATAGCCCTGAATAGCACGTTCAACTGCTCGCCCAGCATGACAACCGGTGTGAATAGCATATTCATAAAACGGGTAAACAGAATGACTCCGCCAAGGGACATTTCTTCCTGTACGACTTCTCCGGCGCCATACCAGATAATAATGCCAAGTCCTATCGCAGCAAGGCTGTCATTGAAGGCACCATAAACCGTTGAAAGATTAATCGATCGATATTCCTGTCTCCGATTCTCCTTGTTAATATCTGTGTACACATCGAGGTTGTGCTGTTCCCTCTGGCTAAGCTGAACCACCTGCATGCCAGACAGGTTTTCCTGAAGATTCTGGTTTAAAGCGGCAACACTGTTTCTCACCAGACGAAATACCTCTCGTGTCGCATCGCGGAACAAATGGCTTGCAATCGCCACTACAGGCACCAATAGCAAAAGAATCAGCGTCAGTTCAACACTGGTGGACAACATGATCGTCAAGGCAACAAAGAAGGGAACAAATTCACCAATGAGGCTGCCCATACCGCGCAACATCTCATACAGGGCCTCTATATCATTGGTGACACGTGTCATGATGCGCCCAACCGGAACCCTGTCGTAAAAGGAACTGGGGCGAGTCTCCATATGTGCAAAAAGATCCTGCCGTAAGTCGCGCAAGGCCTTAACGATGGCACCAACCAGCATCAATCGATGTGCATGGCCAGTCGCGGCAAACAGGATTGCCAGTACCAGAAAAATAAGCCCGGCTGCAAAAATCGGTGGTATTTCCAGTTGGGACTCAACCCAGCGCGTAAGTTCTATCATGCCCAGATCAGGCATCAGGCTGCTGGTTTCCCCGACGATAATATAGTCCACCAGGACACGACTGATCACAACCTCCATCATGACAGCACTGCAACTCGCAATCAGGATAAAAATAGCACTGACCAGAAGGCTAAATCCGTATGGGTGCAACCAGCGAATAATGCGGCCGAGCAAATGCATATTAAGAACCGAACCGGATAGTTCAGCATCAAATAAGGAATGGTCGTGCACCTGTTCACTCATATCAGAGACCAGCCGGGGCTAAATCAGCATTTTCAAAACCGGGCGACACACTACCCCCCTCTGTCTGCACCCTTTCTAACTCCGCATAGATACCCTGCTTACGCAACAATTCCTGGTGAGTACCCATCTCAGCGATCCGCCCCTCCTCCAGGACAACGATTCTGTCAGAGTGGCGCAGGGTTGATACCCGATGTGAGACCAGAATGGTCGTTTTGTCTTTGCGCAGGCTCTTTAAACGGTTGAGAATATGTTCTTCAGTTTCCGTATCCACACTGCTGAAACAGTCATCCAGGATAAGGACCGGCGCATTCCTGATCAGCCCACGCGCCAGTGCGGTTCTCTGTTTCTGACCACCTGAAAGAGTGACTCCTCTTTCGCCAACAATGGTTTCCATCTGTGCGGGAAATCCCTCAATAGTATCGCGGAGTGCCGCTGCCTCAGCAGAATCCCAGATGACTTCCAGATGGCGCTCCGGCTCGTCATAACTGATGTTATTGCGCAGGGGTTCTCCGAACAGGAATGGATCCTGAAGAATCTGTGCAATCTGATCACGAAGCTGGGCCAGGGGATACTCACGCACATCATACCCATCCAGAAACAACTGTCCTTCTCTCACTTCCAGCAACCTGGTGAACTGTTTCAACAGGGTTGACTTACCTGATCCAACCCGACCAACAATAGCAATAGATTCACCTGCTTTGACATGCAGGTTGATGTTTTGCAGAACGGGTTTTTTGGTTCTTGGGTAGGTATAACTCAGGTCACGAAACTCAAATTCACCGCTGATGGTGGCAGGCGTCTGCAGCGATGGATTATCAATGATTTCTGGCTCAGCATCATAGATTTCAAAAAGCCGGTCCGTCGCAACAGCAGCCCGCTGTATAAGTGTCACAAACATACCCGCCATACGAATAGGCTGCAGCAGCATATTGAGGCAGGCAAAGAAGAACACCAGGTCACCAACAGTTATTTCACCATTGAGCACCAGGTATCCGCCATACATGATGATGGTTATTTGTGAGATCGATGCGAACAGTGGCATCCATGCGGTCATCAACGAATTGATACGGGCCTGCTCGTAGAATGCCTGGGCATATTCATCGTTTGTTTTCCAGAACCGCTTGATCTCATTTGTTTCCTGGGCCTGGGCCTGTATCGTCCTGATACCCGATAGGTTTTCCTGGGTATGGGTAGACAGACCTGACAGTCGTTTCTGAACGTCCCTCGACGAATTCGCCATTGCTTCTGTCATCCGGTAGGCATAAATAAAGATCACTGGCAGTACTGGTACGATCAAAAGTGTCAGCACTGGCGATTTGAACAGCATGGCGCTTACAGAAAACAAGGGCGCATAAATCATGATCACAAGAAAAATCATACCGAAGGCAACCAACTTCTGTATCAGCATGATGTCCTGTATCGCCCGGGTCATGATGTCTCCGACACCAATGCGAGAGAAGAAATCACTACCCTGCACCTGTACCGACGCATAGAGCTTTTGCCTTAGATCAAAGGACAGCGCAACACCCACCCGCCGGATTGAGCGTCGTGCATAAACGACAAAAACGAAACGCAGCAACACACAGCCAACTATTGCCAGGGTAATCTCCCCGACGGTATAGGTCATGAGCTCTGTTTTGTGATTGTAGAGCAGGTTGATGACATCAACGCCCATCGCCACCAGGTAGTAACTGCTGACTTCGAATAGCCGCGCCATAAAAAATGCTGCAAAACCGGCGAGTATCTGGTTACGATACTGCCTGAGAAACGGTACTAACCGTAATAAAGACTTCAAACTCTCCCCTGACGTTGTGCAATCGAACATTCTGACACAAAAAGTTAATGTATACTCAGCGGCTTTTCGAATGAAATACCCTTTTTATTGACATGAAAAACTCGATTAACACACTGGTTTTTTGCCTCGCATTCATTAGCGGCTTCATCATCATGTCCATTGAGTTGTTGGGGGGAAGGATCCTCGCCCCCTATTTTGGCAGCAGCATCTATGTCTGGGGCAGTATTATCTCCGTATTCATGATCTCCCTTTCCGTGGGATACCTCCTAGGAGGAAAACTGTCCACCAGGGACCCGGGTCTCCTGCCCTATGGCAGCTTTTTCCTGCTTGCGGCAATTACACTAGTACCAGCCATTATTTACGGTGATACGGCAATGGATGCGGTATTCCTGCGTATTGAAGATCCACGTTATGGGTCATTGGTTGCTTCGGGTCTCCTGTTTTTCCTCCCGGTTGCGATTCTGGGTATGATTGCCCCCTACTCAGTTCGACTATTGGTAGAAAACACTCACCACAGTGGCCAGGTTGCAGGCGTGTTGTATTTTGTGTCCACCATCGGCAGCGCCCTCGGCACGCTGCTTACTTCTTTTTATTTCGTACTATTCTTTGAAGTTAACCAGATTCTCATGACCATGGTGCTGGTGTTAGTCATCTCCGGGTTTTCATCCGTCATCTGTGGAAAGTTTTTAAGCTAGCATGCGAATCTTTCTGCTGATACTAGTCATGGTCAGTACTTCACAAGTACAGGCTGAACGGATAATACACAAGGAAAAATCCCTCTACCGCAATATTGTGGTCAGGGAATCGAGCAATCGTCGTTGCCTAGTTTTTGCCGTAAAGAGAGGTGATAGAAACCAAACCTGTATCAGCTTGAATGACCCGGACAGAGTCGTCTTCCCTTATGCACGCATGACCTTCTCTGGTTTGCTGCTGCAACCAAAGCCCGACAGCATCCTGGTTATTGGCCTCGGCGGAGGCACTATGCCAACGGTTCTATCCAGGCTCTATCCAAAAGCTACTATTCATGTCGCAGAAATAGATGAAGCCGTGGTTCGAGTGGCTACAAAGTATTTCAACTTCAGTGAATCTGAAAATGTCAGGGTCTTTGTACAGGATGCGCGGGTCTACATCAAACGAGCAGGGTTGAAAAAAATCACCTACGATTTAATCATCCTGGATGCCTTTACTGGTGACTATATTCCTGAGCACCTGATGACAGTGGAATTTCTACAGGAAACAAAAGCCATCATGAGCGACCAGGGCGTCCTAGTTGCCAACACCTTTTCCACGAGCCGGCTTTATGATCACGAATCCGTTACCTACGAGTCAGCATTCGGGACTTTTTTCAACTTCAAGATGCCTGTCACCGGTAATCGGGTAATCATCACCAACGGTGGACAGCTTCCAGAGACCAAACTGATGCAGGACCGTGCCAACAAGCTCGCCGGTAAGCTTAGAAAATACGCGATCAAAATCGACAATTTTCCCCGCCACATGAAACGGACTAAAGATTGGAACAAAAAGGCACGCCCCTTAACGGATCAGTTCTCCCCGGCCAACTTATTGCGCGATGATTAGTACTATTTCACCACGCCATCACTGAGCAACTCTTCAACCTCGTCATCTGACAAGCCTGCCTGTCGCAAAATTTCAAGGCTATGCTCTCCAAGTCCTGGCGCGACGCCCTGAATTTGAGCAGGGGTTTCCGAGAATCGTGCCGCCGGTCTGGGTTGACGTACCCTTCCCAGCCCCGGTTGATCCATCTCAATAATCAGTTCGTTTGCCTTGATCTGCTCATTATCCAGCAGTTCTCTTCGAGTCAATACCGGCGCCGAAGGTACATGGTGTTCGTCCAAGACCTTGAGCCAATGAGCACTTGACCTGGTAGCGATGACCTCCGCCGTCATGGTGAGCCGTTCAGCAACGTTCTTAACTCGCCCGGCTGGTGTATTAAATCGATTATCATCCAGCCACTCCTCCTTCTGCAGCGCATGACACATACCCTGCCATTCCAGGTCCGATACAGCACCAGCAGTAATATATCCGTCAGTGGTTTTGTATATGAGGTCCGGTGCCAGCTGAGGTGGAGCCTTATCCTCTCCACCTATAACCGTATAACCCGCCATCCCCTCTGCCCACGTAAGTGCAATCATTGCGTCGATCATGGCAAGCTGCACATGTTGCCCCCTGCCCGTTCGTTCACGCGATAATAGTGCTGCGGTGATTGCTTGTGATGCAGTCAGGGCTGTAGTCATGTCCGGAATGACAGTACGAATCATCTTAGGTCTACCTGTATCCCGGTCACGCTGTATATCTGCAAGACCAGATAGGGATTGAATAACCGGGTCATAGACCCGCTTGTGTGCAAAAGGTCCGGTCTCACCAAATCCTGAAATAGAACAGTAGACAATTCCAGGATTGATGGATTTTATGACATCATAACCCAGCCCCATACGCTCAATCGCACCGGGGCGAAAATTCTGCACCAGGACATCAGCAAGGGTCGCCAGCTTCTTCACTAACTGGACACCGGTTTCTGTTTTCAGGTCAATGGCGATAGATTTTTTGCCGCGATTAGCATTGAGGAATGAAGGCGTTATACCCTTGGCGCCACCTCCCATGTGCCGCACTATATCGCCCTGAAGGGGCTCAACCTTGATGACTTCAGCCCCCTGGTCAGCCAGCCACGCAGTAGCGAGGGGGCCGGACAGGACCGCAGAAAGATCCAGAATTTTAAAACCCGTGAGCGGACCCTGCATATATAAACCAATTTGATTTTAGGGATGAAACTATGTCACATTTAGCTTGAGCCAAGGGAAATAGTTTATGCACATCACCATCGGGAAAGCGGTCGATTTACTGGAATCTATGGACAGAGCCTCGCCCGCACTCAATGACAGCGAATCGCTGGCCAAGATTGTTAGGCTGGTACAAGAGGAATATCTTGCAATCATAAGGGAAGCACTGTCACTCCTGGTGCAGCACAAACTGGATGAGAGCAACAGCTACCTGCACAATGAAAGAGTCAAGCTTGAACCGGTGAAAGGGAGAATCAGGCGACTGGTGACCGATATTGACAGCTGGCAGGACGAACAGCTCAAATTATCCATCGAGTATCTATTTACTCGTGCACGGCTGGTAGATGAATTACGGATGTTTCCAAACTTCACGCTTGAACTGCTTGAACGCCAGACCCTTGATCAAACCATGGCTGAAACTATTTCCTATCTCGAAACGGCAATGACTGGAAAGCAGAATTTGTTCGAGCAGCTAGCCAGACAACAACCCAAATAACTGGAGCACACTATGTCCCGCCGCGACAAGATCCGTATGACTAATGAAGAGATCAGTGGCTTTATGAGATCATCGAAAACCATGATCTGCGTCTCCAATGGCAAGAGTGGTCACCCTCACCCCATGCCAATGTGGTTCGCCGTTGACGATGACAATACGGTGTACATGACCACATTCAGGAAAAGCCAGAAGATTAACAATCTCATGAATGACCCACGAGTTTCACTACTGGTTGAATCAGGCGAAACATACCAGGAATTGAAGAGTTTTCTTATCTACACGCAAGCTGAAATCATCGATGATATCGATACCACTGTTGATGTGATGTTCAGGATATCGCTGCACCGGGGTGAAGCGACACCAGATCAGGAAGAAGCAGTTAAGAAAAACCTTTACCAGACAGCGGGAAAACGTGTTGTCATGAAATTTCCCCCCGGGAAAATCGTTTCCTGGGATCATTCAAAACTTGGCGGCGTTTACTAATTCAGCTTTTGCCACCTTAGCCTGGACGCATTACTAACAACGGTGATGGAAGATAGCGCCATTGCCAGACCTGCCATACCTGGATTAACTAACAAACCCGTGAAGGGATACAGTATTCCTGCAGCTATTGGTATGAGCAGTATGTTGTAAGTAAAAGCGGCGGTAAGATTCTGCAGGATATTACGCATTGTCATCCTGGATATGTTAATGGCGCTGCCTACGCCCGTAATACTATTCCCAAGCAGTGCAATATCGGCTGTTTCAACCGCTATGTCGGCACCCTCGCCCATCGCAAAACCAACGTCAGCAGCAGTTAATGCCAGCGAGTCGTTTATGCCATCACCTACCATGCCGACCTTCTCGCCCTGCGCCTGCAAAGCTCTGATCTTTTCCAACTTTTCTTCGGGTCTGACTCCGGTAACGACTTCATCCAGTGATAACTGCCCGGCTATAGCCCTGGCACTGGATTCACTGTCGCCCGTTAACATAACAACCTTAAGCCCCTGGTGTTTTAAGGCTGCCACAGCATCAATTGAATCTGCCTTGAGGCTGTCACTTAAAACAAAATGACCAATGATTTTTCCGCCTTCGCCCACATGGATTACCGTTCCTTCCGCTGCGGATTCCACTCCCTGATAACCTAATTCCCTCATATGACGAATATTGCCACAGGCCGTCTGCACACCTTCAATTTCTCCACTAACGCCACCACCAGGTGCAATGACAAACTCCTTAACCTGCCGGTTTGCCGCGTTATTTTGCTCACAGTACTTAACGATCGCACCAGCGAGGGGGTGCTCAGATAATGCTTCAAGGCTGTGGGCAATTGCCAGCATTCTGCGCTCATCATCAGAATGAAACTGTGAAACCTTCGGTTTACCGGTCGTAACTGTGCCCGTCTTGTCTAAAACCACAGTGGTCAACCTGCTGGCGGCCTGCAGCGCCTCCCCGTTTCTTATCAGAATCCCGCTGCCAGCCGCACGCCCAACACCCACCATAATGGACATTGGTGTCGCAAGACCAAGTGCGCAGGGGCAGGCAATAATGAGAACTGACATGCCCGTAACAATCATGAATGAAATTTTCGGCTCGGGACCCACCAGCCACCAGGTAATCACCGTGATGATTGCCAGCAATATGACGAGGGGGACAAAGACTGAGCTGATACGGTCAGTCAGTTTTCCAATCTCCGGCTTTGAATTCTGCGCTTCCCGCACCCGCTGGATTATTCTGGACAGCGCTGTATCCCTGCCAACCTGTTCCGCTTCAATCACGAGGCTGCCAAACTGATTTAGGGTCCCTGAAACAACACGATCATTGACACTTTTCTCTACCAAAAGTGGCTCACCGGTTAACATTGATTCATCAACACTGCTTTGCCCCTGCCGGACAACACCATCAACAGGAAAAGCCTCACCAGGTTTTATTCGAAGCTCATCACCAATGTCGATGGCGTCAGCATCGACCTGTACTTCTACTCCATCGACTATCTTGATGGCGGTCGTTGGCCTCAGGCCAATGAGCGTCCTGATGGCAATCGATGTTTTGCCTTTTGCGTTTGCTTCCAGGGTCTTGCCCAGGTTAACGAAACCGATGATGAATAGCGCAGCTTCAAAAAAGAGGTGGCGGGACGACTCTGGAACGAGTATCGGGAGGACAATAATGACCATTGAGTAGAACCAGGCTGCCCCTGTACCAAGGGTAATCAGTGTATCCATTGTCGTTGTGCGGTGAGTTGCCGCCCTGTAAGCGCCACGATAGAAATGCCCACCCGTCACCCACATGACCAGCAGGATAGAAACACCAGTACCAAGCCAGAAAAAGCTGTGATTTAGCGCGGGCAAGGAACCCATCATGCCTGCTGCCATCAGAGTAAACCCGAATACGAGCGCGACCAGGGACTTAACGAGTGACACCCTGATTTCGCTTCTCAGCAACGCATCTTTCTGTTCAGGGTTTTCATCTTGGATTAAGGCCGCTCTATAGCCGGCCGCATCGACATGGCTGAGTATTTCTTCGATGGAGCCGGTGGTTTTAACCAGTGCGGTCTGGTCTGCAAAGTTCACAGCAGCTCTGATAACGCCAGGAGTTTCCAGGAGACTGTTTTCTACCGCACTGACACAACTCGCGCACGACATACCAGTGATACCAAGCAAAACAGGGGTGCTGTTTGCGCTGCCGCCTTGAGATGGTTCATCTTCACTTGCAGGTTCTACTTTATCTTCCGGGTATTTGATCTGATCAACTTCAGGGGCCTCAACCTGGAAGCCGAGATCCTCGATAACAGATCGTATAACCTGGAGCTCGAATTGACCCTTAATCTTTGCCTGCGCCCCTTCAAGATCCACATCAACGGAGACAACACCGGTGACATCAGACAATCCCGCAACAACCTTCGCAACACACTTATTGCAGCTCATCCCTATGACCGGGATGGTCAGCTCTTCATCGTTGAGTTGATAGTTACCCATGGTTTACCAGCATGCCTTTCACAGGATGACAGATTGTATACCCTGAAGCTGGAACAAGGTCCAGCCCCGTCTCTAAGGGCTAGACCCTCTTTTTATAATCCTGCCAATACTGATCTTTCAACAGTCGCTTATACAATTTACCGGTCGGGTGCCGGGGCAGTTCCTGACTGAAATCGATTGAACGCGGACATTTGAGATGCGAAATATGATCACGGCAGAAGTCGATCAACTCCCCTGCCAGTTCAGGCCCTGCATCTGACCAATCTTTCGGCTGGACAACCGCCTTGACCTCTTCACCAAAATCCTCATTTGGTACACCAAATACGGCGACATCCATGACCTTGTCATGTGTGACCAGCAGGTTCTCCGTTTCCTGCGGGTAGATGTTCACACCTCCGGAAATAATCATAAAGCTCTTCCGGTCAGTAAGGTAAAGGTAGCCCTCTTCATCAACATGGCCAACATCTCCCAGCGTGCTCCACCCCTTCTCATGTCTCGACTCGTTGGTTTTGTCCGCATCATTGTGGTATTCAAATTCAGGACCACCCTCAAAAAAGATGGTCCCCGGCTCACCGGTATCAACTTCAATGCCGTCATCATCGCAGATACGCAATGAACAAGTTATGGGGCGGCCTACGGACCCCTTGTGAGTAAGCCATTCTTCTGAGTTGATGGTAACGAACCCATTGCTCTCTGTCCCTGCGTAGTATTCGTACAGTACCGGCCCCCACCATTCAATCATCTTCTCCTTTATGGGGACGGGGCATGGCGCAGCTGCGTGAATAGCGCACTCCAGGCTGGAAACGTCGTACTTGAGGCGTACATTCTGTTCAAGTTTCAGCATGCGGATAAACATGGTGGGCACCCATTGACTGTGGGTGGCCCTGTAGCGCTCGATTGCTTTGAGCGCCACTTCAGCTTCAAAGTGCTGCAAAACCACGCAGGTCATTCCGCTCAAGATAAAGCCCATTGAAAATGTTAGTGGAGCTGAGTGGTAGAGCGGCGCAGGACTTAGATAAATACTGCCGTCAGTCACTCCATACAATATCCTGAACATTTCAGCTGGTTCATCTGCTCCGTATTCACTGTCCGGTAACGGTTTTAACACGCCCTTCGGACGGCCCGTGGTGCCAGATGAATAGAGCATACTGCCACCAACACTTTCATCCGCAATGATGGTTGCCGGCATTTCAGCAGTGGCATCTTCCCAGGCTTCGAAGCCTGCTATAGCGCCATCAAGCATATAGGCTTTTTCAATTTTGGGCATTTTTCTGACAAGCTTTTCTACCACCAACTGCCGGTCTTTCGAGGTAATAAAAACACGAGCACCACAGTCATTTATGATGTATTCAACCTCTTCTTCCTGCAACCTGTAGCTTATGGCAGTGTAGTAGATACCGCAGCGATGGGCCGCAACACATATCTGCAGGAACAAGGGGTGGTTTTCAAGCAGGATAGCAATGTGATCGCCCCGCTTCAGGCCAATTTTCCTGAGTAGCTGCGCCCCCTGATTGGAGCCGTCCTCAAGTTGTTGGAAAGTCATAACCTGACCTGTTTCAGCCATAATATAAGCTGGTTTGTCAGGATTCTTGTTTGCAATGGTACCAAGGTGCATCTCTGATCTCACTTGTTGCTGGACAAATGCGCCACAATGCCTGCGACCTCTGCAAAACTCAAGCAGATGACCCTGGCTGCTCCTATAAGACGTTCCTGCAATCATATGTTCCTTGAATGCAGCTACTTTTCGTGCTCGAATTACGTCGATTTAAAATGAGGTTGAACTATTGCTGGTGACTGCAATCCAATCTTGCAGGGGGAATTTGACGGTAATATGGACGAAGAAAGACGTAATCACGAACGCTATGATAATGAGCAACTCTTACTGAATGTTGCCCGACCTGGAATCAAAGGCTTCCTGCGCCTCAACCCCAAGGCTGATTGTGTCGACTTTTCACTGGCGGGTCTGCAGTTCACAACCAAGCAGGCTATGAAACCGGGAGAAGCACTGGTACTCGACCTCTGCGTTTATGACATCGAGTTGACAGAAATCTATGGTGAAGTGGTTACCTGCATTCAGGAGGATGGCGGTCTCTGGTGCTGCGGAGTGAAATTCTGTTACGAAGACAGACGCATGAAACGTCCAAACATCAAGAGAAGTCTCCTGCAAATTGAAGACAAGCTCCGCTCCCTCAATCTTTACCCCTCTGTGACAGCTTAAACCGCGGTATAGCCCCCATCGATGACGAGCTCGCTGCCGGTCATAAAGCTGGCATCATCAGAAGCGAGATAGCGCACGCCCTTAGCGATGTCTTCAGCCACTCCGAGGCGACCAATCGGATGACGCATAATCAGCATTTGTTTTAGTTCCTCCTCTGTAGTCACGTCACCGACCACGCCAATAGCAGTGCTGATCATCGGGGTCCAGATAAATCCCGGATGCACTGAATTAACCCGGATTTTATAGCCCAGTGTGCCGCAGTACACGGCAACTTGTTTGGTCAGGAGGCGAACGCCTCCTTTTGAGGCATTATAGGCAGGCCCAACACCAACACCTGCCACAATACCCATGACAGACGAGATATTTATTATTGATCCACCTTCTTCTTTCATCACTTCAACTGCTTTTTTGCAACCAAGATAGACAGCATCAAGATTGATACTCATGATATTTCGCCAGTCTTCAAAAGAGCTTTCTTCAATATTATCTGTCCCAACACCGCCAACACCAGCATTGTTAACGAGTACATTCAGTTTCCCGAATTTACTAGCGGCAGCTTCAACAACATCCTGCCAACGCCCCTCATCTGTCACGTCCTGATGCATCGAGAAGGCCCGCCCACCCCTTTGTTTTATGATGTCTGCAGTATGTTCCGCCGCCTCTTCATTTATGTCAGTAACGACAACACTTGCTCCACCTTCAGCCAACAATTCACTTGAGGCTTCACCAATGCCGCTGCCTCCACCTGTTACTATTGCAACCTTCTCATCTACACGGTTCATATTGCCTCCCTATCTGGTGCAGCTTCGAGTTTCCCACAGGACATTGACAGGGCACAACTGCTGAGGTTTTGAAGCCGATTCTGCTAGCTCGCTAAGGTACTAATTGCAAGACCTGACCCTCCAATTCCACTGTTTTTCCATATTTTGGATACCAGGCAAAAAAATGAAAGACAACAACATCTTGTGTTAATGCAGGCACTGTAGCACAATATCTAGTCGCTGCCCCCCATACAGGCGACCAGCACATGCCGTCAATTTGCTACAGGGGGATTTAACTAACAAGCAACTAGTAAGTAGAGAGCGGCTACTGTTTTACCGGGTTCTTTCCGGTAAAAAGTGGGCACCGATACAACTATAAGAATTAGAAATAGAAGAAGGGTGAAGATGGACTCAACGGCTCATAAACCAGAACTAAAAGCCATTCCAGCCAGTGTAAGCGAGATCAAGTTTCAGGAGGCCTCGCTCGACATATGGGAAAACAAATATTGTCTCAAAACAAAAAAAGGCGAACTCGTCGACCAGACCATGGACGACACCTTCAAGCGAGTCGCGACGGCACTGGCTGAAGTCGAGGAAAAAGATATTCAAGAGACATGGTATGAGCAGTTTCTGTGGGCATTACGCCATGGCGCCATACCGGCAGGCAGGATCATTTCCAATGCCGGCGCCCAGGAGCACAAGCCAGCGACTTCAACGATTAACTGTACGGTTTCTGGCACTATTTTCGACTCAATGGAAGATATCCTGCACAAGAATGTTGAAGCAGGTCTGACCTTGAAAGCCGGTTGCGGTATCGGTTATGAATTTTCGACTTTGCGTCCAAAGGGTGCCTATGTGTCCGGTGCGGGAGCTTATACATCAGGACCACTCTCCTTCATGGATATCTATGACAAGACCTGCTTTACGGTTTCATCGGCAGGTGGCCGCCGCGGCGCCCAGATGGCTACCTTCGAAGTGGGTCACCCCGACGTAACTGAGTTTATTCGTGCCAAGCGTGAAGACGGCAGGCTGCGGCAGTTCAACCTTTCTCTGTTGATCACCAGGGAATTCATGGAATCGGTCAAGAACGACGGCCAATGGCCCTTGTCTTTCCCCCTCACCAGTGCAGAACTGGAAACGGATGATGTGGACCTTTCTGACCCGACCCAGATACTGTGGCGAGAATTCCCGGTCAAGAATAAGTATGTGACCAATGACGAGGGTCTGGTTGCTTGCAGAATCACCAAGAAGATAAAAGCCAGGCGGCTGTGGGACATGATCATGTCTTCCACCTATGATTTTGCTGAACCGGGTTTCATCCTGATCGATAAGGTCAACGAGATGAATAACAACTGGTTCTGTGAAAATATTCGTGCCACCAACCCCTGTGGCGAGCAGCCCCTGCCCCCTTACGGCAGTTGCCTGCTTGGTTCTATCAATCTTTGCCGTTTCGTCGAGAAACCTTTTAGCAGCGAGGCCTCTTTCAACTGGGAAGACTTCAGCAAGACTGTTGCCATATTCACTCGCATGCTGGACAACGTCGTCGAGATCAACGGATTGCCATTGCCTGAACAACGCAATGAGATAGTGCGGAAACGCCGCCATGGAATGGGTTACCTTGGACTTGGGTCGACCATCACAATGATGGGTATGAAATATGGCGACGAGAAATCAGTTGATTTCACAGAGTCAGTCACGCGTAAATTAGCCCTTGTAGGCTGGCAGACCGGGCTGGAACTCGCCCGGGAGAAAGGTGCTGCGGATATTATGGAAGAGGAATTCGAAATCACCTCTGAAATGCTGAGAATACGCCCCGAAATGGCAGACGACGGCTACCAGGAAGGTGATACCGCCAAGGGCAAGGTGTTGCTCGCCAGATATTCCCGCTATATGCAGCAGGTAGCCGCGGAGGAGCCCGAACTTGTAGAGGAGCTTGCCGAACACGGGTGCAGATTCACTCACCATAGTTCTATCGCCCCAACCGGCACTATCAGTCTGTCCCTGGCCAACAACGCGAGCAACGGTATTGAACCAAGCTTCGCTCACCACTACGCTAGGAATGTGATCAGAGAGGGCAAAAAAACGAAGGAAAAGGTGGATGTGTATTCCTTTGAGTTGCTGGCCTACCGATCGATGATTAATCCCAACTCACAACCCTACCCGAAAAATGAAGATCAGAAGTTACCGGATTACTTCATTACTGCCGATGACATCACACCGGTGCAGCATGTGGATGTCCAGGCGGCAGCCCAGAAGTGGATAGACTCATCTATCTCAAAGACTGCCAATGTGCCATCGGACTACCCATTTGAAGAATTCAAGGACATCTATCTATACGCATACGAGCAGGGACTGAAGGGTTGTACTACCTTTCGATTCAATCCTGAAGCTTTCCAGGGTGTCCTGGTGAAAGAAGAAGATCTGGAAAACACTATCTATCAGTTTACGCTTGAGGGTGGTGATGTCATTGAGGTCAAGGGCAACGAAGAAATTGAATACGATGGTGAACTGCATTCAGCAGCGAATCTGTACGATGCGATAAAAGAAGGATATTACGGCAAGTTCTAGGGGTGGTTGTAACCCTGGCGTAATAGTTTACAATAACTGTATATATAGACAGTAGTTCCTGCCCCTTAAGCGCTGGCAGGTGGGAGATGATGGGGAATAATATGGCAATCAAGATCGAAAAAAATATCGTCGACTACAGCATCAAAAAAGAAACGGAAGAAGCCCCGGTTGCACCTGTAAAAGACTTCATGCATGAGGAAATCGCGCGACCGGACGAGCTCAAGGGTTACACCTACAAGATCAAGACTCCGCTTTCCGATCATGCAATGTACATCACTATCAATAACATCGTCTTGAATTCTGGCACCGAGCATGAAGAGGAACACCCGTTTGAGGTGTTTATAAACTCCAAAAATATGGAGCAGTTCCAGTGGATCCTTGCCTTGACCAGGGTCATTTCTGCTGTATTCAGAAAAGGTGGTGATGCCACTTTCCTGGTGGAAGAGCTCAAGCAGGTGTTCGACCCACAGGGTGGGTATTTTAAAAGGGGTGGTCGATTCATGCCTTCCCTGGTAGCTGAGATCGGTGAGGTACTGGAAACGCATATGCGAAAGATGGGCCTGTTGGAAGATGAAGAACTCAGTGATGCCCATAAGGCACTAATTGCAGAAAAAAGAGCTTCTCTTCAAGGGTCTGCCAAAGAAACGGGTAATGCTGACGAACAGAGCCCATCTTTCCCGCCGGGCGCGCAGTTATGCAAAAAATGTAACACCACCGCCATGGTATTAATGGATGGTTGCATGACCTGCCTGAACTGTGGGGAAAGTAAATGCGGATAGTCTCTCAGTAGCAGCCTTCCAGTCGTAGCTTTTTGATCACAGCCTTTTATTTACAAGCATGAAGACTTACCTCGAACAACTGCAGTTCATACTGGATAACGGCGCCACACGCGCTGACCGCACCGGCGTTGGCACAATCTCCTGTTTCGGCATGCAGGCACGTTATAACCTAACGGATGGCTTCCCCGCCGTTACAACAAAAAAACTCGCGTGGAAAGTCATGTCCTCGGAACTGCTCTGGTTTGTTTCCGGGTCCAACAATATCAATGACCTGAAGAGTATCTACGGAAACAACAAGATATGGGATGCAAACTATCAGGACTATCTGGATCGGCTGGGTCTTGATAATAACAGTGGGGATATGGGCAGGGTATACGGCAGTCAGTGGCGAAGCTGGCAGAGCCATGATGGCCGGCAGATAGACCAGTTGCAGGAAGCAATCAACAGCATCAAAACCAACCCTCACTCCCGTCGAATTATAGTCAACGCCTGGAACCCTGGCGAAACAGAGATGGACCAGGTAGCGCTCCCGCCCTGCCATTGCTTTTTCCAGTTCTATGTTGCCAACCAGAAACTCTCCCTGCACATGTACCAGCGATCAGCCGATATGTTTCTAGGAGTACCATTTAATATTGCTTCCTACTCGCTGCTGCTGCATATGATCGCGAAGATTACCAAACTTGAGCCCTGGGAATTTGTGCATACGATCGGCGATGCCCACATCTATCTTGACGCTGTTGCACAGGTAAAGGAACAGATCTCCAGGCAACCACTGCCCCTGCCGGAACTGCATATCGAAGATAGAGGCCAAACATCGATAGACGATTTTGTACTGTCCGATTTCATGCTTGTTGACTATCAATGTCACCAGGCGATAAAAGCCAAGATGGCCGTATAGAGCCATATGCTCCCACCTTCCACATGAGCCGGTGACCAGTTGCTATCCAATCTGATACTAAGCTGTGTTGCCCATTTTGATACCTGTTAAAACGCCAGTAACCTATATATAGTAGGTATGGACAGGCAGCCGATTTCCTCATTGTTGCCACCTGTCTGGTGCCCGAGGGAGTACTACTTTGGAGCAGGATGTAAATTCTGCGGACAGGTCCGACGCGGACGCCTTTCTGCAGCAGCAGATGGAAAAACGAGAGGCCAAGTGGCACTCAGAACGGGCCGTCGTACTGCGGGTCTATAATTATTATCGCATCGTCCTGTCTTTCTTTCTGCTTATTCTTTTCTACGAGGTCCCGGGCCAGACCTTTGTTGGCTCCCTGTCCCCTGACTGGTTCCAGACGGTCATGTTGCTATACCTGATGCTCAATGTTGGCACCGGGTTTGTAGTACTTGTCAGTAAGGATGAACGAGTCTGCGGAATACCTGCCGTTACCTCAATTGTGGTTCTTGATATATTTTTCCTGAGCATACTTTTATTTACCAGTGGCGGTATCAATAGCGGTCTAGGGTATTTACTGGTGTTCTCTGTATCCTTCGGCAGTGTGATGCTCGCCGGTTCAACTTCTTTCCTCTTCCCTGCCATAGCGGCTGTTAACAGTATTTCCAGCGAGCTGTACCTGCATAACACAGGGTCAATTGAAGGTTCCCAACACCTGTTTCAGACGGCATTACTTGGTACATCCTTTTTCATGGTCAACTATTTCTTCCAGTATGTATCCAAGAAAATCGATGTAAGAGGGCAGGAAGTTGTTAGTCTTTCAGCACTCTCTCAGGCTCATAAGGTCGCTGAAGAATCCAGGCGGGAACTGGAAATATCCAACTCCCGCTTCACCGTACTATTATCTTCGACTGATGAGGGAGTCATCGGTCTTGACATGCAAGGCGAGGTGACCTTTGCCAACCCGAGTTCCTGCCAAATACTGGACATAGACTATGGTGATCTGATCGGGAGTAGCATCCAGCGATTTATGATCGAGATCGAACCGCACGCGGATAATCCGCGACAGCAAATACTGGAACTACTGGAGGTCAAAACTGATCTCTGCTTTGACCCGGTCAAGTGGCAGACAGCAAGGGGAGACTCCTTCATCGTACAGTACACCAGCGAAGCTACTGTAGATAAAGCGGGCGAAATGACAGGCGCTGTCCTAATTCTGCAAAATGTGACACAGCAAAGGGAGAATGAAGAGAGAATTCAATACCTCGTAAATTTTGATGACCTGACCGGTCTTCCAAACAGGACAAACTTCCAGGAAGCGGTGAAAAGTGCCATAGCCAGAACACGCAGGACAAGCAGCTCCATCGCAATACTTATTGTTGATACTGATCACATCACCGTCATCAACGAAAAGATGGGTCATGAAGCCGGTGATCAAACGCTCAAGGAAATCGCAAGGCGCCTGAAATCGGCCTTCAGGGAAGGTGATATGGTTGCCAGGTTACACGGAGACCAGTTCGCCATCATGCTGGCTGACCTTGACCGCGCTGAAAATGCCGCAATTGCTGCTGATAAAATCATCAAGGATGCAGCCGCACCCATGACGATCAAGGGTACCGCGCTTTCCACCAGTGTCAGTGTCGGTATTGCAGTTATGGACGAGGAACACAGCAATTCAGATGATATAATCAGTGCAGCTGTATCGGCAGTAGAGCACGCCAAGGGTGAAGGGCGTAGCACCTATCGGTTCTACCATCCGAAGCTACAGCAAAAAGCAGAAGAAAAGAAGCGTGTACANATATTGCTTCGTACAGCAACTGACAATGATGAATTCGAGCTGATGTACCAACCCATTATTTCAGTAATGGAAGAGAGGATCTATTCATCGGAGGCACTGATTCGGTGGTTCCCTGCTGACTCAGACTCGATCCGCCCTGACATTTTTATCCCTATTGCCGAAGAATCCGGCCAGATCAGCAACATAGGCTTGTGGGTGCTGTCGACGGTATCGCGCCAGGTCAAGCGTTGGAAAGAGGATCTTGGTGTCTACCCGTCAGTTGCCATCAATATTTCTTCCAAGCAACTCAGAAACAGCATCTTCCGGGAACAATTTCAGGCGATGCTCAAGGACTACGATATTCCTGTGGAAGTGGTCGAGCTGGAGCTCACTGAAACCGGTGTTATGGAAGACCCGGAGAAATGCCTCGAGGAACTGCTCAAATTACATGAAACCGGCGTCAAGATCTCCATTGATGATTTTGGCACAGGCTATTCATCTCTGGATTACCTACGCAGACTACCACTGGATATTTTGAAGATTGATCAGAGCTTTACATTTGGAATTGGCGAGTCAGAAAATGACGAGGAAATTGTCCGGGTAATGATTCGCATGGCTCACGCCATGGGGCTCAAGGTGATCTGTGAGGGAGTGGAAACAAGGGAACAATTTGAGTTCCTAAGGGAACATGAATGTGACCTGGTACAGGGCTTCTATTTTAGTAAACCACGAACAGTGGATAAAATTACCGAACTGTTTATCGCTGAAAGTAGTGGCACCATTGACATCATGGCCGGTGAAGCAGGCTAACAACCGGAACCTTCAAGACTTAACAATCTAATATTCCAGATCTATAACTTCAAACCTTCGACAGCATCATCTGAGGCGCTAGAATAGGCTCGCGTCAGCCTGTACAGGAACTCAAGCCCGTCAAAGAATGAATCTTGAAGAATCCTTTCATCGCGACCATGCGCTCGGTTCTCTCCAACAACATGAAATACGCCGGAAACGCCATAGACTGGAATCCCCGCGTTACGAAAATAGAGGCCATCGGTCGCCCCTGTACTCATGGACGGAACAACAACCACGCCGGGCCACATGTTTTCGCTTATTTGCCGTATTGGCGCCATGATTTCCTCTTTGAGTGGTGAAGGATCACTGAGTGTCGCCTCCTCAACCGGCACAATCTTGACCCCCTCATCTGCGACGACGCTTACCAGCGTTTTAAAAATATTGCCAGGTGGAACACCAGGCAGGATACGACAATTGACTGTAGCCTTTGCTCTCTGTGGCAGCGCGTTTTCAGCATGGCCAGCCTCAAGCTCAGTAGCAACACAGGTGGTTCTGAACAGAGCCCCGTGATCCGCCTCCAGGAAATTGACACTTTTCTCAATTGGCGGTGACTGCAGCAACCCTGGAATCATGGCCGCCGCGCCTCTCGGCATGGTGCGGGCGGCAGCTCTGAACATGGCTCTTGTGGTCTCATTTAAGGCAACGGGAAAACTGTATTTCTCTAATCGAATCAGCGCCTTCGCTAACTGATATATTGCGTTGTCCGATCTCGGGCGAGAACTGTGACCTCCCGGATTCGTTA
>PBRP01000075.1 GCA_002726655.1 Gammaproteobacteria bacterium | reverse complement strand
TTCCTATATTCCAGTCCCATCTTTCCAATGCTGACATTTCATTACCTGCTTTCGTCCACAATGAATTTCGCAGCTACCTTCGATGTGGAATGCTCAAGCCCACTCGCGAAGCCTTCGAACCCACCAAGACTATAGTTACCGACATCTGCCTTGAAACCTACTTCAAAGGTTTCTGTTGGAGCCTTGGTAATAATGTTAATAGCACCGCCGGTTGCATTTCGTCCGTAAAGCGTACCCTGCGGCCCGCGTAATACTTCAATACGCTCCAAATCAAAGTAACCGCGCGCCTGATCATATCGACTTGACTGGTATATCCCATCAGTATGTATGGCCGCTCCGGTTTCAGCACCTTCGGCAAGTTGCTGCATGCCAATACCGCGAATAGTGACGATGGTTTGACCAATGTGTTCTCCAATCTTTAGCCCAGCGGCTAGAAACTGAATGTCATCAATGCCCTGGACCCCGCTGTCAGCTAATCGTTCCGAGTTGAAAGCACTTATCGACATGAATCCAGTTGGGCTGAACGTTTTCCGGAAAGCCCTGAGGAGACGAAGAACGCCGGTATCAGCAACAAGCCAAGCATTATCCACGCCAAGTCATAACTACCGGTCGCATCGTAGATACTACCCGCCACCCAGGGTCCAATCGCGGAGAAACTTACCAACCCACTCGACAACCCTTTCACCCGCCCAAATGACAAAGGACCAAAATCACGACGAATCATCGCAGCCATGAGCGGCAACAAACTACCACCAGCGACCCCGACTAAAATACCGGTGATCATTAATACTGGGTATGTCACTTCCCTGAGGGTTAGAAGTAGTAAAACGGCCACCAGTGCGCTAACCGAGATCAAGTAAAGGGTTCGCAGCTTAACCCTGTCAGCAAAAAAGCCGAACAGCAGTTTTGCTCCAATCATGACGAAAGCCATTACAGCCACCACCGAGGAAACAACAGCGGCACTCACCCCATTATCTTTTGCCAAAGGAGCCAGGTTTTGTTGAATCGCCACAAAAATGGCTGTGACTACTATGAAGCAGAACATCATCGCCCAGAAGGTAGGTCTCAACAAAATGCTTCGGAAAGTCCACTCTTGAAAATCTGAGGGGACCTCCTTTACGGTTCTGGCAGGATCCTCACCACTATCAGTCGCATCATTGCCTGCAATCCCTGCATCGGCCGGAGAACCGTAGATCAATAAGGAAGCTGGAACGATCACCGACACTACAAGGCCCGCAAGCCACAGATTAGCCTCGCGCCAGCCGAACTCTGCTTGCAGATAAACTACAAGCAGAGGTAACAACAATCCTCCGATTGACGTTCCCGTGGAGACGACTCCCAGGGCCATACCGCTATTACGATTAAACCATCGAGCTACAAGCGTCAGGGCAGTAACAGGACCCGCAAGCACCAGGCCAGCAACTGTCAGTACGGCGAATATCACTCCAATTTGCCAGAGCTCTTGCGCGTAGCTGGACAAAATCAGGCTCATCGCGAAGCAGACCCCACCCGCTAAAACCAGCCAACGGAGAGGTAAACTATCCGCTGCCTTACCGGCAAAGGGTGCCAACACTGCCAACCCTGCCTGCATGGCAATAAAGACGAGCATGACATCCCCACGGCCTGTGCCGAATTCGTCTTCCCAAAGAGGAACCCAGAAAGTGAAACTATAAAGTGCTATGCCATAAACAATCGCCTGATAAGTTATTGCTACTGCGACAATCGTCCAGCCGTAGTACCAGGGGGTCCGAACTATGAGCATTGTTGCTCTCCATCTTGATGGCACAGGAAAATACTTAAAGTTGCTTCAACTCATACAACATCGCCGTGACAACTTCAGCCTGCGACCTTCTATCTAGTGCGACCTTCTATCTAGATTGACCTGCAGCTCATTAATGAGTTATTGTTCATTAATATAAAACAGATCAAGTCGAACATGCAACCCTTTGAAGTTACTGCGAAAACACTGCTACAATCCGTGGGTCGTAATATCCAGACATCCCTTTGTCAATTAGGCTGCGAAATTGAAAACCAAGGTTAAAGCGAAGCGTACTAAAGCAAAGAGCACAAAAGCGAAGAAAACAAAGGCTAGATTCAAAGAGAAAGAAATCGAGCCCAAACGCCGTAAGGATGGGAGGCTGACAAAGGCAGAACGTACCAAGCTCGCGATATTGCAATCAGCCGAGGTGGTGTTCGCCGAACAGGGGTACGAGCGAACCACGCTCGACGCTATCGGTGAACCTGTGAATGTTCTGGGAACAGCCGTCCTATACCACTTCAAAAGCAAAGAATTTCTGTATCAGGCAACTTTGCGTTTTACAAACAAAGCCTTATCAATGGCGGTAAGTGAAGACATCGATCAATCTGCCTCACTTGAAGAGATGATTACAAAAATCGCCATCGATCTGATCCGGCATTGTGCTGAGCGGCCTTACGGAGTGATGCTGTTCATGAGAGAAGCCGCGACCGTCACGCCTGGTACAAACACAGTCATTGGCCCAATGGTAGGCAAAACACTACAAAATCTCTTTGATGCCGTTGAAGCACAAACTCCGTCCAGAAAAACCTCCCGCAAAATCGATCCTGTGCTGATATTCAGCATGCTGATGGGAGTCATCAGTTTTTACTTCACCGGTTTTCCAAACATCATGGGTAAAAAGCTGCCCTATGACCCGCTTGATCCCGAACGACTTAAAGAACTTGAGGATTCCTTAGTGGGCATAATCAAGCACATGATGAACACTGGCTAGCTCAAGGTGCAGTTGTTTACACAACGTACCGGTAGCTGAAACTCCATTCGCTTTTCCAACACGCATAACCCTGGTCATCGCCTCAGCTTCAAGCACGACCTTTCAAAGGCTCACATTTGCTGGGGCCGTTAGCTCCTCGCCGATATTCTTATCATCATTTAGGGTGCCCTGTTAATCAGAGACGGACCGGGCCACCTACCTACCCAGCAAGCGGCGCTTACTCACTGCTCGCGGTCTATCCGGTACTACCAGTGCCCTGCTTAAGTTAAGCCAAGAAAGGCTTGACGAACCATGTGAATTATCATTCAATATTGATTATTGATTCATTATTATCGAATCAAAGCCCTACAAAACCATTTTTTGTTATGCCCACGCTGAATATGCGAGGGAACCGAGCTGCTGCACAGGAAGTTGGTTGATTGCTCACTGTTTCACCGCAATCTCAATTGGAGAAACTGATATGTACGAATTTGAAACCATCATTTACGAAGTAGCAGAAGGCTGGGCCAGTATTACGCTGAACGCTCCTAAAAAGCACAATGCCATGTCGCCTCAGATGCTTGAAGAAATTCAGGCGGCGATGTTAGAAGCCGACAATGATAATGCGGTTCATTGTGTTCTCATCAAAGGAGCAGGACCGTCATTCTGCGCAGGTTATGACATAGGCGGAGGCGGTAAGAATATTGGCCTGAACGAGTCAGCTCAGTACAGAAGAGGCAGGGAGATTGATGACGACAGCTGGCATATCGAGCAAAGCAATAAGCGTTTGATCACGATTTTTGATATGCATAAACCTGTCGTCGCTCAGGTTCATGGAAACTGCCTGGCCGGTGGCACCGATTTAGCGCTGATGTGCGATATGGTCATCTGTTCTGATGATGCAGTTTTTGGATTCCCTGCAGCAAGAGGAATGGGCACCCTGCCACTCAACATGTGGCTTTATCATACGTCCCCCCAATGGGCAAAACGACTGTTTCTGACGGGCGATACCATCGCTGGTGAAGATGCCGCGAAAATTGGTTTAGTGCTGAAGTCCGTACCAAAAGAATTATTGGCTGCAGAATGTCGGCATGTGGTCAGAAGAATGGCTCTCATTGACCATCACGTCCTTTCCTGTAACAAACGAGTTCTTAATATGGGCCTGGAATTGATGGGCGCCAAAACCTTGCAGAGGTTCGCTGGCGAGATGGATGCCAGAGGGCATAAGGCAAAAGCAGGCACAGTCTTTACCAATAACGTAAAGGTACATGGTCTTAAAGCTGCTTTTCAGCAGCGCGATGAACCCTTTGGCTACAGCATGGTATCCGTTGATAGGCCGGAAGCGAGCGAGTAAGTCAGAAAGAGAATACGAGCCTCACCCCCAAGCACTACAGATCACAGAAGTATTTAGGAGAAATCTATGTTTCCGGGACATTATGCAGATATCACTCCCGACAAGCCCGCTGCAATCAGCGCAAGCTCTGGTGAAACCGTCACCTACGCACAGCTCAATGACCGTTCCAATCAATTGGCGCAACTGTTCTGGAGTAGAGGAATACGTCCCGGCGATCATGTCGCGATTTTCCTGGAAAATCATCTGAGCTATTTCGATGTGGCCTGGGCAGCCCTGCGATCTGGGCTGTTTATGACCACCGTAAACCGTTACCTGACCGCTGCAGAAGCCGCTTACATCGTCGATGATAGCGGTGCCAATGTACTGGTGTCATCCCGAGCACTGGAGGATGTGGCGCAGCAAATCCCCACTCTGGCACCAAATTGCAAAAATTCTCTGATGGTCGGTGGGCCCAGTGATAGTGCTTCTGTGTTCGAGGACTATGACAGTGCTGTTGCTCCGTATCCCACCACTGCATTGGCAGAGGAACCATTGGGGGAGTTCATGCTCTACAGCTCCGGAACCACGGGAAAGCCAAAGGGTATTGTAAAACCGTTGCAGGATCGACCAGCATCAGAAGGCGTCAGGCTTGCGGAGACTGTCAACGCTGTGTTTGGGATTGATGAACACTCGACCTATCTCTCTACCGCACCGATGTATCACGCCGCACCCATCGCTTTTACCACCGCCACACAATCGTTAGGTGGCACCGTGGTAATGATGGAGAAATTTGACCCGGTAGAGGCACTTCGAGCAATTGAACACTATGGCGTCACGCACAGCCAGTGGGTACCCACTATGTTTTCCAGAATGCTCAAGCTGCCTGAAGCAGACCGTGACCAATTTGATCTCGCAACACATAAGATCGCTCTTCACTCCGCTGCGCCCTGTCCTATCAAAGTCAAACAACAGATGATGAACTGGTGGGGCCCCATGCTGCACGAATATTATGGCGGCACGGATACCGATGGCATGACCTATATCGGACCACAGGACTGGCTGGATCATCCCGGCAGTGTAGGCCGACCAAGTGGCGTAGGAATACATATCTGTGACGAAGACGGGAATGAACTGCCTCCGGGTGAACCCGGTATCGTCTATTTTGAATCAGCGAAAAAGTTAGCCATCAGCTACCGTAACGACCCTGAGAAATCACAGAAAACACGCCACCCTGATCACCCCACCTGGATGGCACCTGGAGACATCGGTCATTTGGATGAAGACGGTTTTCTTTATTTAACCGACCGTGCTTCGTTCATGATCATCTCCGGTGGTGTAAACATCTATCCACAAGAGATTGAGGATGAACTCATCATGCACCCGAGTGTCGAGGATGTTGCAGTCTTCGGGGTACCTAACGAAGAATTTGGTGAAGAAGTTAAAGCCGTCATCCAGCCTGCGGCTGGTGTGGTAGCGGATACAGCATTGGTCGAAGAACTCAACGAATTTGCACGAGAACATCTGGCTGCCTACAAATGCCCGCGCTCAATCGATTTTACGAACGAATTGCCCAGGCTGCCAACCGGCAAGCTGTACAAGCGGCTGCTCAAGGATCGCTATTGGACCGCTGGCTCGAAGATCATTCAGGATTGAGGACCCCGTAACAGCGTCTCGAACATCTGGCAGAACACCGCCGTGGACGACTCAGTCAGGAATATGTGAGCAGTCAACATCTCAACCAGTTAATCAATGAAACACAACAAAAACCAGAGGTACATATTACGATGACAGGCCCCCTCACCGGTATTAAAATCCTGGATCTAGCCGCCGTATTATCAGGCCCCCTCGCCGCCACCTGGCTATGCGACCAGGGCGCAGAGGTGATTAAAGTCGAATCGTTCGTCGGCGACATCATGCGTCACTCTATAAAAGGCTCGAACGGTCTGAACGCCATCTTTGTGTCTGGCAACAGAGGCAAGAATGGCATCGCCCTCGATCTAAAGACGCAGGCCGGTATCGACGTTGTCAAGAGAATGGTCCCTGAAATCGATGTTGTCATCCAGAATTTTCGACCCGGCGTCATCGAGCGAATGGGCCTGGGTTATGAAACCCTCAAGGACATAAACCCAGCCATTGTCTACTGCTCTATTTCCGGGTTTGGCAATAAAGGCCCTTACACCAATAAAAGGATTTATGATCCAATCATTCAAGCCATGTCAGGATTGAATGCCATTCAGGGCGGTCCTGACGGCCCTCCAAAAATGATTCGAACTCTGATGCCCGACGTGGTGACTGCACTTACCGCAGCGCAATCGATCACCGCGGCCCTGTGGTCTCGCGAGCGAACAGGCGAAGGACAGCACATCACGGTCGCAATGATCGACGCGATGATTGCACTAACCTGGCCAGATGCCATGATCGGTAATATGCTGGTTGATGGCAGCGAGCCGGGCGTACCAGACAGAGGTGATGATCTGCTGTACAAGACCGCTGACGGCTATATTACCGCTGGCGCAGTTTCGCAGAACGAATGGCAGGGCATGTGTCGGGCTTTGGGCCATGAGGAATGGCTGGACAATGAACGTTTGAACACGCCAGCACGACGGGCCGGTAGGACGGATGAAATGGCAGAAATACTGGGCCCAATCCTGGCAACAAAACCATCACAGCACTGGCTCGATCTGTTTGACGAGAACGGCGTACCTTGCGGTCCTGTCCTGACATGCGCCGAAATCCCCGACAATGAACAGATCATCGCCAACGAACTCATAGAGGTGCTCGATCATCCCGGGCTTGGCCAAATACGCCAATCACGACCTGCTGCCAGATTCTCCGGGACACCTGCCAAGATTCAAGGACCTGCACCCAAGCTCGGTGAGAACAGCCGCAGTATATTGGCACAGTTTGGTTACTCAGATGGGGAAGTCGACGATTTGTTTGCAAAAAAAATTGTCCGCTGAATGACAGAAACAGATTCGATCATACTTCTGATCACGCAATACAGTCAGACTAAAACGCATAGAAATCATGACATTGTCGGCAATACGAAAAAATGTTGACAACGGAATGCGTACTAGAAAAGGAGAGGCAATCGGCTCCCTTTTGTTGTCATTTCATTGATATTTATACAGCGTCAACAATTTCGATTTTTGGTGCGCCACCCATGCAAACGCCCATTTTTTGGCTCGCTTCTTTGAAATGATCGCTTTGACCGTGGGCATCTAATGCTGCCTGGTCAACATATAGCTCCATTACTTTATACACGGTGGCGTCTGCGCGAGATCTGGTCAGTTGGTACAATTTGTTACCACCTTCCTTGTCACTAACTTCGGTTGCCAATGCTGCGAAAACAGCTTCGAATTCTTCTTGTTTCCCGTCTTTGATTTCTAGTTCTGCAATTGCGCCAATCATCCTAATATTCCTGAAATTTGAGGTTTTTTGCCAGTACAAATTGGTTTACTCACACAAACACAGTCACCGGCTACGATTTTTCTATCTAACCTCTTAGCTCACTCTCAGCATCTGAAAAAAAAGGGGTCGGGCCGAACTGGCCAGACCCCAGAAGTACACTCAGCACCACAGGATTTAGGGGGGAGGCCAGATCACCATGGCCTGAGCAACTCCCTAGAAGAACTTGTAGGTCAATTCCACACCATAGCGCCTGCCTTTCGCCAGGGGTGCCAGGGTGCCACCACCCAGGCTTGCCGGTAGAGGAGTTTCACCACCCCACTTCACTTCATCCGTCAGGTTCTTTCCGTAGAGGGCAACTGTCCAGTGACCGTCATTGGAGTAAAAATCGATACCGGCATTGACAATATCCTGCTCAGGGATATGACCCCGGTTGTTGTCGCTTGAGAACGTCTCGTCCCGGTGGGAATAGCTGATTCGGGAGGACATTAACCAGTCGCCGATTTCCAGATCATGGTTGAGCCCAACGCTGTACGTCCATTCCGCTGCCCGGGGAATCTCCAGGTTTTGGTCAGAATCGTCAATAACCCGGTCACCTGTGAAGTCAAAGATCACGTCGGTGTATTCAGCATCCAAATAACCGACATTGGCGGTTAATATCAGAGTTTCGGTGAGACTAAAGACGCCGTCCAACTCAATACCTATGTGCTCCGCGTCCCCCGCATTTTTGATGACGTTTGCCTGGCCACTTGCAGCGCCGGGGTCAAGCAGTATGACCGACCGCTGCATGTCTTCGCCCTCAATGTAAAACACGGCGCCGTTGAGACGACCGCGACTGAACTCGGTCTTGAAGCCGATTTCAACATTCTCCACTGTCTCCTCATCGAAGGGACCAGGACCATTATTAATGACATCAGCAGCTGAGTTCCGCAAGTTATAGCCGCCGGACCGAAAACCGCGGGTCCAGTAACCGTAAACACGTAGGTCATCACTGATATTGTACGTCGCGCCGATCTTGGGCGACCAGTTATCCCAGTCTTCATCGTCGATGAAGTCAAAGGTACAGGTAGCGCCATAGACAACACTGCAGGGATCGTTACGGTTCAGGGTCGCAACTTTGACGTCCTTCTCTTCCTGGGTATACCTTAATCCCGCAGTCAAGATCAGCTTTTCGTTCACATCGTAGTCCACTGAACCAAAAACAGCCCTGGTTTCAACATCGTATACACCGCCACCATCCTGAATGACAATGCCACCAAATAAGTCGCGGTTTTCATGGATCGCTATATCGTTTGTGAAATAATACATGCCGATTGTGACATTGGCGCGGTCGGCAAAAATATTGTTGTAGCGCAACTCATTACTATATTGCTCTGCCTCCGTCCAGGTCTCGGCGTGGAACCTGGAGACAGGTTGGGCATCAACGTCAAAGACATCGTGAGCTTCAAAATCACGCCAGCCAAAGATGTTCGTAATGGTACCGTTTTCGCCCACACTCCAATTCACCTCAAGGCTAAACCTGTCGGCTTCTGCTTTTTGGAAGCCGGGCTCGTTGATGGAAAAATCGAAACTGTCGGGATCATGATTTCCCGGATTACCGTCGACACCGGCTAAACTAGTATGCGACTGTCCCGATGTGCCATCAGCATCGGTATCCATATACTCATAACGCATGATCACTTCGAGGTCATCGGAAGGTGTCCACACTACCGTCGGGCGTACCATCGTCTGCTCAATGCCACCGTGATTTTTCCCGTCGAACAGGTTTTCCAGGCCTCCATCATCATCGTTGTAGAGGACCGTTAACTTGGCCGAAAGCGTATCGCTGAGGGGCCCGCCCATGCTTGCCATTACGTATTGATTGTCACCGCCATTCTCACTCGTCTCGAACGTTGTTCTGATCGAGGCTTCAAACTCCTCAGACGGCTTCTTGGTCTTCATTAAAACCGCTCCGCCAACCACGTTGCGACCAAACAGGACGCCCTGCGGCCCACGCAACACCTCGACGCTCTCCAGATCAAATGCATCGTAAATAATGCCCTGGTTGATGCCCAGGTAGACGCCGTCGATAAGAACTCCGACGGTGGGGTCGATAGAAGCAATTGAGCTCGTAACGCCAAGGCCTCGAATGGAGAAGTTGGCGGTACCCCTTGTGGTGCCAATTTCATCCATCGCAACATTGGGCATGCTAACGGTAAAGTCGGTCAGGTCGCGGATCTTCAACGCCGTGATCTGATTTTCACTAAACGCGGTTAATGAAATAGGCACCTCCTGTGAGTTCTCTTCCCGCTTGCGGGCAGTAACAACTACTTCTTCCATCAGTGCAGCGCCACCGCGGTGTACGCCTTCCTCCGCAACAGCTGATACTGGCAGCGTGCAACTACCTGCCAATACAACCAAGAGAGCCGTTCCCTTGGGGAGCGAACGACGTGAGAATATGTAATTTTTAAACAATGCAAACATAGATAGATACCTACCTGATTTATTGTGAATGTGGGTACTGC
The DNA here is from genome assembly GCA_002726655.1 of Gammaproteobacteria bacterium. Taxonomy (GTDB): domain Bacteria; phylum Pseudomonadota; class Gammaproteobacteria; order Pseudomonadales; family Azotimanducaceae. The sequence continues at coordinate 16,607 of PBRP01000075.1, read as the reverse complement.
ATTACTGCCCGAGTCTGCTCTCTTGCCTTATGTCAGCTTTGTTCCCTCAATGCGGTGCACCACGGCCGCATCATCGATCATCTTTAAACAGCAGATGGTCTTGTTTGTAAGAAAGGTACCCCTATGGGATGTGACTCCTGCTTCAATTCCAATTTTGTGTCATTATTCACTTTATAGCATATGACTCAGTATTGAAGAATAATTCACATAAATAAATTCGACAAGCATTTTTTGAAATGATTTGTAAGGGCCACCTCAGAAGCGCCTGTTTATAATTCAAGTAAAGCCAACAAACTGATGCGAGGTGCCCTCAGTTCCTGCTCAGGTGGCAACCCTGATCGCTTCCACCGAATCTCCTTTAGCACTTGACTTACTGCTATTGAAAATACGCTCATTACTGAGTTATTATTCATTTAACCTCGTTTATTTTGAGGCTGACAAGCTTGGCAATTCCAAAGGTGATCTCATGACAGGACCACTATCCGGTTTTAAGATTCTGGACCTCTCTGCGGTGTTGTCCGGTCCTCTCGCCACTACATGGCTATGTGACCAGGGCGCCGAAGTGATTAAAGTCGAATCCTTTGTCGGCGACGTCATACGTCACGCTCACAATGGCACTGATGGCTTGACCCCTGCTTTTGTGTCCAGCAACCGGGGGAAAAAGGGCATCGCCCTTGACCTAAAGTCGCGCGCTGGCATCGACATCGTCAAGAGGATGGCCCTTGACGTCGATGTCGTCATTCAGAATTTTCGCCCTGGTGCGATCGAGCGCATGGGCCTGGGCTACGAGACACTGAAAGATATCAACCCGGGCCTCGTTTACTGCTCCATTTCTGGATTTGGCAACAAAGGTCCCTATACTCACAAGCGGATTTACGACCCGATTATTCAGGGTCTGTCCGGCCTCAATTCCATCCAGGGTGGACCCAACGGTCCGCCAAAAATGATCCGAACACTGATACCCGATGTAGTAACAGCACTCACAGCAGCACAATCAATCACCGCGGCTTTACTTTCGCGAGAACGAACAGGCAAAGGCCAGCATGTCACTGTTGCAATGGTAGACGCTGTAATCTCCCTGACGTGGACCAGTGCCATGGTAGGAAATATGCTGGTCGACCAGCTCGAGGCTAGGGCAGCAGACAGGGGGGATGATCTGCTTTTCGAAACTGCAGACGGCTACATTACAGCGGCAGCGGTTTCAGAGTCAGAGTGGCACGGTTTATGCCGCGCGCTGGGCCGTGAGGAATGGCAGGAACACGAACGATTGATTACCACGGCGGGTAGAACGAACAACACTGATGCACTATCGAACCTGATATCCCCTATCCTGATAACCAAAACATCACAACACTGGCTCGATCTATTTGACGAGAACGGCGTACCTTGCGGCCCTGTCCTGACCTGCGCCGATCTCATTCACAATGAACAAATTATTGCCAACGAATTGATAGTGGTGCTCGACCACCCCAGCCTAGGCAAGATCCGTCAATCTCGGCCAGCAGCCAGGTTTTCCGGAACTCCCGCCAGGATCCAGGGTTTCGCACCCAGGCTTGGCGAGCACAGCCGGAGTATATTGAGCCAGTTCAGCTACTCAGATGAAGAAATCGACGCGTTGTTCGCTAAAGGCGTCATCCGCTGAACCGGAGTCGGACTTGATGCTCATATTTAGGTGAGCTATATTTCACTATTGAATCATGACTCATTTATGATGTGATCCAGAGGAACAATCACAGATAAGGACGGCGTCGCAAAAAGGACACTACCAGTGTAACCGATAACAGATACCAGATGGCTGCAACCACCAAAAACGGTCCCCAGCCAAAGCGTGTTTTTATGTACAAGATAAGCAAGGAATCAAAGTATGACAGAAGCAAACTACACCGACATTGCGTATGAAACAATCGACAGCGCGGCTGTCATTACACTCAGCCGACCGAAGCAAATGAACGCAATAACGGCCCACATGGGCATTGAGGTCCGGCATGCCCTGGCAAGAGCGGAAGACGACAAAAATGTTGTGGGCATCATTATTACTGGTGCTGGCAAAGCATTCAGTGCCGGTGCCGACATGAAAGCCTTACAACAAATTGGCCAGGCTGGAGGGCTCGATGAATTTAACAAGAACAAGCAACACAACGAAAGTGAACTTCACGCCAACCCAGGTAATCTGGATGTACCGGAAGGCTTCTCTAAAGGCACATACTCTTTTTTCGCAAGCATTAGCAAGCCCATAATCGCAGCGGTTAACGGCCCTGTTGCGGGTGCCGCAATGTCAATTATCTTGTCCGCCGACATGCGTTTTTTTGGCACTTCGGGCTTCGTTACTTCTTCCTTTCCCCAACGCGGGATGGTCGCTGAACTTGGTATATCCTGGGTACTCCCAAAGATAGTCGGGCCAGACAATGCTCTCGATATTCTCTGGTCTAGCCGGAAGATTTTCGGAAATGAAGCCAAAGAATTAAAACTGGCGACCCGTGTGTATCCCGATGAAGATCTTTTGGAAGAATCCGTTGTCTACATTAACCATCTGGCGGAGAACTGCTCACCTGTTTCAATAGCAACCATGAAGGGTCAGGTCTATCGGGACTTGTTCAGAGACCCCACAGAATCGTTCAAGGAAGCACACAGGATAACAAAAGCGGCGCTGAAGACCGAAGATTTCATTGAAGGCGTGAAATCCTTTATGGAAGGACGCAAACCACATTTTCCGAGAATCGGGAGAGACTGACGCACCACCAAACAACTGAATATTCAATGGAGAAATATGACATGTCAGACGATCTGATTAACCTCAATGACGCCTGCCCCCTGACGATGAATCGCCCAGAAGCCTGCCAGCCAACGAGCGACTCACCCTGGAGGATAAACACATGAAAGATTTAAACGGTAAGGTCGCGTTCGTCACTGGTGGCGCCAGCGGCATAGGTCTCGGTATGGTGCAGTCGTTTCTAGCCGCGGGAATGAAGGTAGCGATCAGCGACATTGAGCAAGCCGCACTCGATCAGGTAAAGGACGAACTCGCCGAATCCAATGCAGAAGTGATCTACCTGAAAGTCGATGTAACCGATCGAGACGCAATGGAACAGGCCGCCAGGGAGACCGAGGCCGCCTTCGGCAAAGTACACGTGGTCTGCAATAACGCAGGTGTCGCCGTCACAGGCAAGGTCCACAGGATGGATTACAAGGACTGGGACTGGGTGATGGGCGTGAACCTGGACGGCGTTATCAATGGCGTACAAACGTTCGTCAACCGCATGATGGAACACGGCGAAGGCGGCCACTTCGTGAACACGGCTTCAATGGCAGGGGTGATGCCGATTTCGAGCGGCAGTATCTACACCACCGGCAAATATGCGGTTGTCGGTATGTCGGAAGTCATGCGCAGAGATCTGGCCAAATACAACATCGGTGTGTCAGTGCTGTGTCCAGGCGGTGTAAACACCAACGTCATTCACTCCGGTCGCAATCGCCCGGAAGAAATGCAACGCGAGAAGGACAACTCGAAGTTGCGGACTATGGGAGGCTTACAAGAGGCTGTCATGTCGGACATGCTCGATGCGTCTGTCATCGGCGGCATGGTGGTCGCAGCAATTCTTGCGGACGACACCTACATTTTCAGCCACCCTGCCCTGAAGTCCGTCGTCGATGTGCGCACCAAGGCGATGAACGAGTCGTTTGTGCGTTGGTCGAAATACCGAGAAGACCACAATCTAAATTAGCGGGAAAAGACAATGTATGACCTGAATGGCAAGGTGGCGATCATCACTGGTGGTGCAAGCGGCATGGGGCGTGCAGCGTCCCTGCTCTTCGCCCAGTCAGGAGCGAACGTCGTGGTAGCAGATCTCAACGACACGGATGGTGAGGAGGTTGCGAAGCTTGCCTCTGAGAGCGGCAACAAAGCCGTGTTTCAGCACACCGACGTGTCCATTGAGGCCGAAATTGAAGCGCTCATCGCACGAGCGACCGACACATTCGGTCGCCTGGATATTATGTTCAACAACGCCGGAATAGGCGGCGCTATCGGTCCGCTCGAAGACGTCTCGGTCGAAGCCTGGGATCGGACTCAGGCAGTCTGTCTGCGTGGCGTTTTCCTGGGCATGAAACACGCGGCCGCGCCGATGCGCGCGGCTGGAGGTGGGTCGATGATCTCTACTTCATCGATTGGCGGCCTCGAAGGCGCTACCGGTTTGTTTTCCTACAGCGCAGCAAAAGCCGCAGTCGCACACCTCACGCGTTGTGCAGCGCTTGAGTTCGCCCGCGATAGTATCCGGGTGAATTGCATCGCTCCCGGCGGCATTTCGACACCTATTCTCTTTGGTATCGCCGGTAGCAATACAGCGGAAGTCGAATCAGGGCTTGAGAGATTACAACCTTATCCGCACATCGGGCAGCCAAAAGATATCGCCAATGCAGCGCTGTTTCTGGCGAGTGATGCCGCAGCGTTTATCACCGGCCACACGCTGGTTGTCGATGGCGGTGCAACCGCCGGACCCAGGACAGCGGCGCCGAAAGCCGGTAGAAAACGCAGGTCCCGATTCGCGGGCCCCTCGTTCGAGGGATCCGGCAAGAAAGTTGACTAGGGGTATGGCCGGAGACATCCGACGACTATCTAAGCTCAAGTCCATCTAGACCACCATCTGATCGCCAGTTCTCAAGCAATCTGAAGAAGCGGATTGAGCCACCACCGTACATATTGGAGAAAAAACCACCACTGTTCCCGGACGTACCTTCACCGTTGTAATAGCCAGGCGTACATTCACTATAAAATCGCTGGCCAACTTTGGCCATGCGGCCAATTTCATCGAGATATTGCTGTTCTGCTTCTGCACTCACTTCAATGGTTGATGCACCGCGAGATCGCGCCTCATCAAGAATATAGGCAAGGTGATTCGCCTGTTCGTCGAGTGCATAGGGCAGGTTGACCGTGTTGGCACCTTGTGTGATCCCAATGAAGAAACAGTTGGGAAATCCGTGGCTATACAGCCCATGCAACGTACGCATCCCATTTTCCCAATAGCTGCTTAGAGTTCTGTCCTGCTTGCCTATGATGTCGTAGCCCGAACGTCTGGTGTAGGAAGTAGCTGACTCAAAACCGGTGGCAAAAATAAGGCAATCAACTTCATATTCTTTGCCGTCGACAACCACGCCTTTCTCAGTCAGTCGCTCAACGCCCTTCCCATGAGTGTCCACCAATGTGACATTGTCACGATTGTAGGTCTGCAGGTATGAATCGTTGAAACAGGGTCGTTTACAGAATTGGCGATACCAGGGTTTTAATGCTTCGGCTGTTTCGGGGTCGTTAACAATTTCTTCAGCCCCGTCAGGTTGCCAAAGGCATCGCCGCCGGTGTAATCATAGTTCCAACGACTGGTGTGAAAGGTAAATCCTTTAAATTCATTGATTCCCGGTATGCCGGGTAGTTTGGGCCTGTTCAATGGGCCATTGGCCATCGCAACGTATTTGGCCTTCATCGCATCACCACGATCAGTCTTGATGATCCAACGCTCCATCGACTCATCCCACTTGAGTTCTTCCACGCAAGTCTGCATGCAGGCGTTCTTGTGCAAGTCATAGTGCTTAGCGATTCTTTTGCTGTGCTCAATAATTTCTGGTGCGAAGGAGTACTTGTGCTTGGGCATATAGTCCAGTTCTTAAAGCAATGGAAAGTAGCAGTACGCCTCTACATCACATTGCGCACCAGGATAGCGATTCCAATACCAGGTGCCACCAAAATCCGATGCTTTTTCGATGACGCGAATATCTTCGAACCCGGATTCGCGCAACCGCGCACCCACTAGCAGCCCGCCAAAACCACCACCAATGATGGCTACTTCGACTTCATCGAACCGCGGCTCTCGCTCGGTTACTTCCGCGTAAGGGTCGTCAACGTAATGTGAGAATTCCGCCGATACCTCAATGTATTGGTCATTGCCATCAACCCTGATTCGTTTATCTCGCTCCTCAAGGTATTTGGACTTAAGTGCTGTTGGGGAAAAATCCAGTTTCCCCATTAGATCATCAACTGCGGGTACGTCTGACATCTTTGAAGTTACTCCTTTGTTAGCCTGAAATAGTCGACGGACACATCATCCTGCTGATAGTGGGTGGTAACGACACCCAGCGCAACAGTATTAGCGGCGGCGTGATGGCGCTAAACAAATATCCAGACCAGTACCAGAAGTTACGCGAAAACCCATCGCTGATCCCGAATATGGTATCCGAAATAATCCGCTGGCAAACGCCAGAAAAACTCATCATTGATCGCCCCAATGCCCGTGCACATGTGGCATTTGGATTTGGTGTGCATCGATGCATGGGCAATCGCCTGGCCGAGATGCAGCTTCGTATTCTCTGGGAGGAAATCATGAAACGTTTCCACACAATTGAAGTTGTAGACGATGTAAAGCGGCTTCCTAACATCTTTGTCCGGGGGATAAAGAACGTACCGGCACGGCTTCATCCGATCTAAGGGTGCCCGAACCGGAACACCCAAATTACCTTCATAGACTTCGCTGCGCGCGTAATCGCTGATGTCACCAAAACTACCAGGCATCAATGAATGCGATTTTTTTACCTGATCCACGAGTATCCCTGCGTACTGACTTCAACAGATTTGAAACCCAGAACCGGGAGTCGGCCGGATCAATGGTGTCATCAATCCCGAACAGTGAAGCGGAGTTAAGTGCCTTACCTTTTTCATAGGCTTGTGCCACTTTCTCTTCATATACCCGTTTGCGTTCTTGCGGATCTTCTATTGCGGCAAGCTCCGCGCGATACCCAAGCTTGACACTGCCTTCAAGACCCATACCGCCATATTCGCCGGTGGGCCAGGATATTGTGAACAGTGGATTCTTGAAAGAACCACCGGCCATGGCAATCGCACCCAGGCCATAAGCCTTGCGAATCACAATGGTGAATGTTGGTACTGACAAGTTTGTAGCAGTGAGAAAAAGCCGACTTGAATGTCGCACCAGCGCTGTTTTTTCGACCTCGGGGCCGACCATCATACCGGGCGTATCGCACAGGTAGAGTATCGGAAGATCAAAGGCATCACATAGTTGCAGAAATCTCGATGCTTTATCGGCAGCATCGGAGTCTATTGCACCACCCAGATGCGCCGGGTTGTTGGCGAACACCCCAAGCGGCCTGCCTTCAATACGAATCAATGAGGTGATACTACCAACCCCAAACCCACGTCTTAGCTCCAGCACAGAACCCTCATCGGCAATGGTGTCAATGACGCTGCGAATATCATAGACGCGCAATCGATTCTCCGGCACGATGCGACGCATTATTCTCTGATCGGGGGCCTGCCAGTTTTTCACCGCACCCTGGAAGTAGGATAGGTATTGCTGCGCTACTTCAACCGCGGCTTGCTCATCCTCCACCAAAATATCAACCGTACCGTTTGGTACCTGAACTGACATCGGGCCAATATCCTCAGGAGCAAAATTACCCAGCCCACCGCCTTCGACCATTGCTGGACCACCCATGCCAATATTCGAGTTCTCAGTCGCAATGATCACATCGCAACAACCGAGCAAAGACGCATTCCCCGCGAAACAACGCCCGCTCGTGATACCCACCATTGGCACGAGGCCACTCAGTTGCGGAAAGTTGCAAAACGTACCTGTTTCGCCACCCCCTTCGGTATCGCCAGGTCGCCCGCCTCCCCCTTCGGCGAATATCACCATCGGCATGCGGCCTTCCTTGGCAAGACTGATCATTCGATCAGTCTTCCTGTGGTTGTGCGCACCCTGAGTTCCGGCAAATACCGTGTAGTCATAGGAGAGCACAACACAGCGATTAACCGGATCAGGAAACAGTTGACCGTTGATAGACGCGACAGCGGTTACCATGCCATCGGCGGGGCTTTTCTCAATTAATTCTGCCCGTGTACGACGACGACGCTGCGCCGCCAGCACCAGTTGACCATACTCAACCATCGTCCCGTCATCGACCAGGTCTGCAATATTTTCACGCGCGGTTCTTTGTCCAGTCTTCCTTCGGCGCGCGACCGCTGTGGGCCGTCTTTCATCTAATGTTGTCGTCCTACGGGTCGCCACCTCCAGCAAATCCGACCGAATATAGTCAAGATCAAAATCATCTTTAGCATGATCCGTGACCACCTCTATCTCTTTTTCAATCAAGGACATAATTGGCTGTTGTTCATACAGGGTGTCTCCGGTGCGCACACTGACCTCATCAACAACACCGCTATAACCGGCCTTGATTTCATGTTCCATTTTCATAGAGTCCATGATGGCAAGGGTTGCGCCCTCCATCACTTCATCGCCAACGCTGACCAACACATCCACAATGGTGCCCTGCATGGGGGATAACATCCAAGATTCATCCAGCGTCTCTTTCTCAGCATCAACCAACTTAGTCTGCTGTTGACCAAATGCCAGGATGGCGAGTGGGTCATCGCTTTCTACCGTTGCTCCTGCTTGTTTGACAGTTACTTTGTTCCTCGTTACTTGGCCCAAACTTGCAGCCATGTAATGTTGTTGGTGAACATTCTGCTCAACCAGCATCGCGACATTGTCATCTATGAAGCGGGTATAAAAATTTACCTGTTTAACCTCTTCATGAGTGAGTATTGCCTGCAGAAATGACAGATTGCTTGCAACGCCTTCAATCTGAAACTCGCAAAGCGAGCGGTAAGCAATGGCCAGTGCACTGCGAAAGTCATGCTTCTTGTTAACCACGATCAGTTTTGCGAGTAGCGAGTCAAACCTGGGGTTGGTCGAGTAGGACGAATAGGCATAGGTATCAAGGCGTATACCTGGTCCGCTAGGTGGATTAAATGCCGAAATCATGCCACCACTTGGCCGTGTAGTACCGTCTGCCTGCATGGTCTCCATGTTAATCCGCAATTGGATCGCGAATCCCTTCGCAGTCAGCTGATCCAGCCCGAGTTCAGCAATGGATTCTCCATCGGCAATACGAAGCTGCGCCTCAACCAGGTCAACTTCGTAGATCTCTTCGCTGATCGTATGTTCCACCTGTAAACGAGCGTTCGCCTCAATAAACACAAATCGATTGGCACTTGTATCGACCAGAAATTCTATAGTACCCGCGCTGCTATAGTCTGCAGCAGCCGCCAGCTTTACAGCCGCCGCAATTATTTTCTCACGAAGATCTGAATCCAAATCAGGCGCAGGCGCAATCTCAATAACCTTTTGATGTCTTCTCTGCAACGAACAATCACGCTCACCTAAATGAATAAGCTTGCCGTGCTCATCGCCCAAAACTTGTACTTCAATATGCCGTGCATTCGAAAGAAATTCTTCGACGTAAAGATCATCGTTAGCGAAGGCGGCATTAGCCTCGCGAGAACTTTGCGCAAATGCAGACGCCAATTGCTTGGTATCCTCAACGATACGCACACCTCGACCGCCACCACCGGCGACCGCCTTCAATATCATTGTGCCGCCATCCAGGTCCTTTAAAAACTTGCCTGCTTGTTCAAGACTGGTTGGCTCCAACGTGCCTGAGAGAACCGGAATATCATGACTGGCAGCAAATCTTCTCGCTTTAGCCTTGTCGCCAAACAGTGCCAGCGTCTCAGGAGATGGTCCTACAAATCTCAATCCCGCATTGTTACAAGCTAAGGCAAAGTCTGCATTTTCACTCAAAAAACCATAACCAGGATGAATGGCATCGCAATCGTTCTCTCTGGCCAATTCAATAATCTGCTTCGCATCTAAATAGGCCGCTACCCCTTCGCCCGGAAGCAACACAGCTTCGTCAGCGCGAAAGACATGAAGTGAATCACCATCGTCTTTCGAATTAATTGCAACGGTTCGAATATCCAGATTGGCAGCACTTCGCATGATGCGAATCGCAATTTCGCCACGATTGGCAATGAGTAGTTTGCTGATCATAATTTGTCCTGAAGTTGATTCACTATCTTGGGGCACACATTCACTTCGAATTCTCATTCTGTACGACCACCCGGATCAGGGCAGTTGTGACCTGACAGATAGCAGGCTGCTCGGTGACGGTAATCAAATTGTTCTGTGTGAGTCACAAATTATATTTGACTCATTATTCATTAATGAATAATAATTCATATTAAAGCTATAGATCAAGCAGGAATCAGACAGCAACCACACCACTCTGCGCTTGAGCCAATGCCGCCAGAGTACATGGACCGTGATGCCCGCATTGCGCGTATCGATCAACAGGGGCTTGAGGCGGCCTGGTTTTTCCCGACTGCCGGTATTTTGTACGAACAGCCAATGATTCATGATATCGATGCGATGTGTACTCTGTTCGAAGGCTTTAACCGCCCGCTCGATGAAGACTTTAGATACTCGATGACGGCTGAAGCCCCCTCACGCCGGCTGATCTCGTCGAGGAATTCTAGTAGTCCTTCACCGGAGTCTTCGATTGTGCGTTGGGTGGATGAGGACCCTTCGCTCGGCTCGTAGGTCAAGTGGCCCACCTGGATAATCCATATTGGCGCACTCTCCAATCTATCGTCAGGCACTTCCGCAACCAACGTCGCAAGAAGCGTGGTGTGAGAGTCTGAAAGGGAGGCCGCCGGGAGCTCGACCGTTACGGTTGCTTGCCTTTGAATTGGACGATTTCGTTGAACGGCTGGCAACTCGCATTGCGTCATTTCCAATAACAGCAATCCAATCGGTGAAGCTTGCTGGTGATGCAGCGCAGGATGACCCCAGAGAAGCATTGTTGGAGGAAGCTCATCAGTTCAATCTGTTGCGCGGCACGAGCGAGTTGCACCTTGTCGGCGCCACCTTCAACGGAGTTGCTGCGGGAGTGGAGCCATTACCTTGTAGTAGCATGTTCGTGCGCATTGACCCCGGATAGTTTTCTACCAGCCAGGAACACACGTCCGCGCGAAACTCCGCAAAATCTCACAATGGAAGTCCCCCCTTGACTTGATCTAGTATCATAGTTATCATTCAATTCGAAGTAAATCGCAAGGCGAACGCACGCGCGCACGCGCCGCATCTGCTGGATACACCGGTTTCCTGGGTCGCCAAATGAAGTTGACCACTGCTCCCAAACCAGTACTCTAGTTTTTGACTCTAACCCATCAAGCACTAAAACTACTGCCAGGAGAACTCATGTCGGATGCCGAATCCATCGACGAAAGAATAGTGAAACCATGGCGTTAGCGTTTTCCGACCTTAGGATTATCGATTTTACCCAGGTTCTGGCGGGGCCTTACGCGTCACAGCTATTGGCCATGTTGGGCGCCGATATCATCAAGATCGAGGAGCCGGGCCAGGGCGATCCGCTGCGCCAAATGTTGCCGACCGAGGAAACCGAACAATATGGCATGTCACCGGCCTTCATGACCGCCAACGTCGGCAAGCGTTCCATCGCACTTGATCTGAAGCATCCGAAGTCCAGGGAAATCATCAAGCGTTTGCTGCAAGACGCCGATGCGATGATGGAGAATTTTATGGCAGGCGCCATCGAGCGGCTAGGCCTTGGCTATGAGGATGTGCAGAAAATCAATCCGAATATTGTCTACTGTTCAATAACCGGCTACGGCCAACAGGGGCCGATGCGTGGCGCCGGCGCCTATGATGGGGCTATTCAGGCAGCCTCCGGCATGATGACATTGAACGGCCACGAAGCCACCGGGCCGACCCGAACCGGTTTTCAGTCCGTGGACGTGCCGACCGCGATTACCACGGCCTTTGCAATTTCCTCCGCGCTCTACCGCAAGCTTGCCACGGGGGAGGGGCAGTATGTCGACGTTTCGATGCTGGACACCGCCATGACGCTGATGCAATGCCAATATGCCCAGAATTTGGTGAGTGGTCATGTCGGCGGCCTTGACGGTAACAACTCGCCCTTGGAATTGCCCACCCAGAACGTATATCCGACCGCCGATGGCCATATTCAGATCACCGCCCTGACGGAAAGGAATGCCGAAATAGCGTTGCGAGTCATTGGTTGCCAGGCGGTACTCGATGACCCCGCGACAGCCGACAATGAAAGCCGGCGCCAACATCATGACGCCGTTTGGCGGAAAATGGCTGACGCGCTGAAAACCGACAGCACGGCCAATTGGTGCGAAAAGCTCAATGCGGAACGCATCCCCGTGGCGGCAATCCGCGACATCCCTTCCGTTTTGGCAGACCCACAGCTCGAACATCGCGATATCATCCATACCGTGGCCGCACCGGGTGGCGGGCCTGGGCAACACCGCCTGGTCGGTGCCGCCTTTATCGCCGATCAGGATGGCCCCACGACCGGCCGGCCCGCGCCGATGCTGGGTGAACATAATGCCGAGGTGCTTGGCGAGCTCGGTTATAGCGCAACGGAAATCGATGCCATTCGCGCTGATGGCGTTTTTGGTTAGTTTTGCTGAGTTGCCGGGCGATGCAGGGAATTTGCTATTGGCGATTTCCACCCGCTTTGGCGCCGGTCAACGGGTCGTGGTTTGGGTGCCGTTCGAGGTGGAATTCGCAGCTTGCATGATTAGGCGAATATTTTCGACGATGAAAGGAGTTTAACATGCCGGGAGACCGCAAAGAACCGAAACCCGCCTACAAATCCGAGTTTCTCTCGGCGTTTCACGACGAACTCAAACATATGGAGAAGACCACGCTCAAGGACCGCCTAAGCGGCGGGATCAACGCGCAGTTCAAAACTTACAGCGGCGGCGAAGTCAAGGAAACGAAGCAAGAATTTCGTACCGGCAGCGGTGATTTTGCCGTGAAGCGCTTCTACACCCCACTCGACACCGCCGACATCGATCCGATCACGGATATCGGCCTCCCTGGACAAATGCCCTTCACCCGTGGCCGCGATCCGCTCGGTTTCCGGGCGCATGAATGGCCGCTTTCTTATTATGCCGGCTACGGTTCCGGCGAAAGCGCCAGCGAACGTTATAAGGAACTTTATGCTTCCGGCGCTCGCGAGCTTGCCCTGGCGTTGGACCTGCCGACCCAAATCGGCCTCGATTCAGATGCGCCGATGGCCGCAGGTGAGGTCGGCAAGGTTGGTCTGGCCCTGGACACCTGCGATGACTTGCTACGGGCCCTTGAGACCATCCCCTTGGCTGAAATGCGTCTCGCTACGGTCGGCAATTGTAACTCTCCCTGGATATTGGCGATGTTTCATACCCTGGCAGAAGCCAACGGGCATGATCCCAAGGACATGCGGTTCCAAATTCAGAACGATCCGATCAAGGAATACACCGGGCGTGGCACCTATATCTTCCCACCTTCCGTGGCGATCGACATTTCATCTGATGTGACCGAATTCATCTGCAAGAACCTGCCGAATTGGGCGCCGCAATACAATTGCACGACGACAATGCGCTGGGGTGGGTCCAGTGCGTCGCAAGAAGTCGGCTTCGGTATCGCGAATTTGCTTTGCTACATTGAAGCCGCCCAGGCCAAGGGCGTCGATCCGGCGGACTTCGTACCCCGCTTGCACTTGCATATGTCTTCCGACAATGATCTGTTTGAGGAAGTGGCGAAATTCCGCGCGGTGCGTCGCTTGTGGGCAAAGATCGCCGGTGAGCGCCTGAAAACAGATGATCCTCGAATACTGGCTTTGCGAACCACGGTGTACACGGCGGGAGACAAGTTGACGGCGCAAGAACCGCTGAACAATATCACGCGAACAACAATGCATGTGTTGGCAGCGTTGCTGGGTGGCGCTGACAATATTGTCGTTCCCGCCTATGACGAAGCCCTGGCTTTGCCAACTTTTGAATCCGCGCGAGTTGCGACGCTGATTAAGAATATTCTGCATGACGAATGCTACGTTGGGCAAACCGCCGATCCACTGGGTGGCAGCTATTTTGTCGAGAGCCTCACAACACAGATCGAAGACAAAGCCTACGATTGGTACCGGCAGGTCGAAGACATGGGTGGGCCTGTCGCGGCCCTTGAAAACGGCTTCTATTTGAAGGAAATGTCCGACGGTATGTATCGCCAGTTCACCGAAGTCGAAACCGGCGAGCGCACTGTCATTGGCGTTAACAAGCACATTCGGGACACCGAAACAAAAATCGATATCTTCAAAGGTGATCCGGAAGCCGAGCAACGTCAAATCAATCGTCTAAAAGAAGCACGTGCAAACCGCGATCAGACAAGAGTGACGGCGGCCTTGGCCGAGGTACGCCGGGTGGCAGAGGTAAAGAAAAAAGGTGAACGGGAAAATATTGTCCCAAGCTTCCTCGAAGCCGTCCGTGCCCGAGCGACAATCGGGGAAATTTATGACGAATTGCGGGACGTATTTGGTGTCTATCACGCACCAAACGTTGTCTGAGGAATAAACCAGATGCCCAAAACTCTGCGTGTCCTAATTGGAAAACCCGGCCTTGATGGTCATGAAACCGGCGCGAAGATCGTTGCGAGAATGCTCATGGATGCCGGTTTTGAGGTGATCTATACCGGTCCCAGGCAAACGCCTGAAATGATTGTCCGGTCAGCTTTGGAAGAAGACGTCGATGTCATCGGTTTAAGCCTGCTATCGGGCGCGCATTTCAATTTATGCAGCCGGATCCTGGATTTGATGAGGGCGAAAGGTGTTAACGACAAACCTGTGATTGTCGGTGGAATAATTCCAGCAGACGATATCCCGAAATTGCAGGAACTCGGCGTGGTGGCCGTTTTTGGTCCGAGAAGCGGCTCTAAGGAAATCGTCGGCACGATCAACGCCATTTTGGAAGACATGGCGTAATGCGAGTTCCTCGGTGCGAATTGCCGGTGGGCGCTCTGTTACCCCATCTGGTGAAATTCGTTCCAGGTGTCTGGTGCACCGGCAGGGAAACGTAGACGATAACGAGGGTAGCTGGCATTACGACCAGCTAGACTAGTGGTTCGACTCCGACATTCCGAACCCGGAATATAGGCCCGAACCGCTAACTATCTTTTTGTGATGGCTCAATTTTTCTCGACACAAGGCCCGGCTCGCGCCGGACTCTTTCGTCTCGGTTGAGCCACTGGTTTGACATATTGGCCATGAGGAACCTGCGGGATGAAATTCTTAGTCGGCGCGTCGCCAGTCAAGCCAAACGCTTACGCGTTCGCCATTTGGCCAGACACGAGTGACAACCAAACGCATCTTTCCGTCCGCCAGCAACTCGATATCTCGGACCTGTTCGCCACCAACCCAATTTGGATTGAGAGCGAAGCGAACCTTGGTGATGAGCTGGTCATTTTCGACGCGCCAACGGCCGGCGTAGGAAACATAACTATCAAAGGCGGCCAGCCGGGCATCCGCCGGTGCATCAGCATGCCAATCGGCGTTGCCTGGTAGCGGTGCGCGGTCACTGCGGCAGACTGTGCCGCTAAGCCAGCCGTCCGGTGAAAAGATCGCCATCCCTTCCGATTGGGCACCATAACGCTGCAATAGTTCGCCCTGTGCGCTCTCGCTGGCGCCGCGCTCGATCAACAACCAGGTTCCGGTAATATCCTCAGCTGCAATCACGTGCGTTCCTCCCTTTGCGGTGACTTTAAAATAACTCTGGGATTAATGCCACCCACGCTCTGAATAGGTCGTAGATCGTGGCCGAGACTATTTTTTCGAAAAGCCCCGGGTGGTTAGGAAGAATAACCTCTCTTTTCCCACCCTGAGAAAAGTATCCTGGTTCCAGCCAGTTAGCTGCCGTCCCCGTTAGCCCATCTGAACATGTGTTGTGTGATCGAAAATTTTGGCTCAACGATTGAAAACTTGGTGATTTGGCCCTCGAATCCAGACTCCGGCCGAATGCGACCGTCACCGATGTGTTATCAGCGCGCTGGAATTCAGAATAGTGTCGTTTGTTGGTCGGTCAGATCTGACGGCGGTGAGCGGTTCTGAGGATCATCCGGGGACGCCCAGTCGACCTGATCCAGTCCCAGGTGCTTCAGTATCTTCTCAATGACGTCAGGGTCCTCAATGGACGCAATGGTCCGAACCGGCCCACCACACTTTTCACACTTCTCTATCGGGCCGCGTTCGGATCAATGGCAAAAACGCGCTTGAGTCGCTGCGCCCACGTCATCGAGTAGGCCTTGGGTTTCGGACTCTCTTGTTCTTCTACAGGTTTTTGCGGAACGACATACTCACGCAGTTTACTGTTCGGCGAGAACACGCCATGAAACCGGGTCAGGTTGACTCGCGGCTTGGGCACTAACGCCGCCAGCCGCCCCATGAATTCCATTGGGCGGAGTGGGGCCGCCTTCGGACTACATGAGTAGTGCCATCGTTGTAGGGCGTCTTCAAGGTAATGACGACATTGCCGTTGTTCGTCAGTGACAGTCGTTGCTCCGCAATGGCAGGCCGAGTGATATATCGACACAGGCGCTCAAGCTTCTTGCGCTGATGAGATTTACCGGCGATTCCAGCATGCAGCGAAAACCCTGCTTGCTGGCTTACCAGGTCGTCGCCTTTGCGCTGCTCGGTTCTCACTGGAACCGTCTGTAACTTCTGTTGGCAAATAATCCTCAGGCAATGGGTAAGGTGTTGGGAATTGTTAACAGAGCAATCTCAACTCACTTAATCAAAAAGGCTGGCTATAAGAAATCAACTGCCAAAACTGGATCAGTTACCTATATTCAGCGTTTCGGGTCGGCTCTAAATCTTAATTTACATTTCCACACCCTCTTCATTGATGG
>PBRP01000074.1 GCA_002726655.1 Gammaproteobacteria bacterium | reverse complement strand
ATTCGCCAAACCGTCCGTGATGTTTACAATAGCCTTTAGTAACACATCGGATTGAATAGTCTGGTACCTAACCTTCTGTGGCGTCGGCCATCCCTGGGCTCGGCGCCCCCGCCGTTCCCGCGTCTCGGCGACCCCGTCCTTCCCTGGCGCTAGCCACGTCAGGTCAGATACCAGACTATTCAACCCTAACTACTGGAATTCGTCGAAGTGATGGTGGTTAATTTCAAATTGGTAGAGGATAACAATGAGATTTATGAAAATACTAAAATTTATACTTGGGTTGGGATTCTCGGCCAGCTTGGTTGCTGCCCCGGAAGTGGGTGATGTTGCACCGGATTTTTCCCTGCAGGGGTCCGATGGAAAAACCTACTCCATCGCTCAGTTCAGCGAGGGGTAAAAAACCCGTCGTCATTGCCTTCTTTCCGAAGGCCTTTACCGGTGGATGAACGATTGAATGCAAATCGCTGCGTGACAGCGACAAGGAAATTCAACATTACGATATCACCTATTTTATGGCTAGCACTGATTCGATCGAAGACAATACGGGCTTTGCAGTTAAGAACGATGCGACTTTTCCAATTCTTTCGGACCCTGATAAACACATGTGCAAAAGCTATGGTGTCCTTTCCGGCTTTGGTTTCGCCAGCCGCTGGACTTTCTATATCGACAAGGAAGGAATTATTCGCAGGATTGACAAGTCCGTTAAGCCAAAAACAGCGGGTAAGGATTTGCTGAAGAATCTCCAGGAGCTGGGTTTCCCAAAATCGGCGCCGCAAAGCTCCTAGCTGCAACTCGGACAGGAACTAGCTGGGGTTTAGGACCTCATCATGCCGCGCAATCCAGCCGGTCATCACCTCTGGGTCCATTGTCACCAGACGGAGCGCCGCCTCGGCAAAATTCTCCGGCGTATCGTTCACCTCTATGCCGGGTAACATTGCCTTCACCCCGGGGGTCATAATGGCCCCAGCGGGCAGCAGCGCGTTCACTGAAATACCATGGGCTGCCATTTCGTAGGCAACCGCCCTGGTGAGATGCTCAAGTGCAGCCTTGTTACCGCCGTAGGCGAAGCCGGTCGTGCCTTTTGCGTTCGGGTATGGACCTTCACCAGGATTAGTCGAGGCCCCGGAACTGATATTGAGTACAGAACCTTTCCCCTTTGCAACCATGTCGGGCAGTACCAGTTGCATCAGGCGGTAGCAGGCGAACAAGCCGATCTCGTAGTGCAGGCGAAAGCCCTTGAGTGGAAAATCCAGGAAGCCACCCCTGGTGGCCATGCGGCTGAGTTTGGCCTCTTTTGGGATGGCAGGGGCAGGCTCAGCATCCTTTTTGGGTGGACGGCCGGGAACCGTAAGGGCGGCATTGTTGACCAATATATCAACGGGGCCCAGCTCATCGTGTACCTTGTTTACCAGGTCGATCAGGTCTTGTTCGACACCCACATCGCAACGAACGGGTAGTGCAAAACCGCCGATCTTCTCTATCTCGTCAGCAGTCTCAAATACGGTGCCGGGTAATTTTTCATTCCAGACCTGCTCGGTACGTGCGGCAACAACGACCTTTGCACCTTCCCGGGCAAATGCCAGGGCGATGGCTTGGCCAAGACCTCTGCTGGCTCCCGTGACGATCGCCACCTGGTTCTCTAATCGTTTACCGCTCTCTTGTGCATCCGTCATTGCTGGTTCCCTTCCATTTAGTTTCTGTTTTATCCGGTTTCAACTGTCAGCCTGGTCTGTATCTTAGCCATCCACAGCCAGGATACTGGTGTCCGCCTGGTGTTGTGCTTTTTGTGACTGGTAGCGTGATGTCGGTTGATCGTCCTTGTTGCCACCACCTGACAGTACATAGGCCTGTTTGGGCAGTTTACGCTTCTGCGCATTGATAACTGAATCGCTGCCATTGATGTCCCCGAAGAATATCGCGTCGCCGGGACAAGCGTCCTCACAGGCTGGCTGCAGTCCCTCGTCGAGTCTTGTGGAGCACATGTCGCAGATGGCGACAAGCATGTCGTTGGAGTTTATGGCGATGACGCCATAGGGGCAGGCGGGCGGGCAAAGGTTGCAGCCGGTACAATCCTCATCAATTATTTCGACCACACCGTCATCCCGCTTCTCTATGGCTTCAAAGGGGCAGGATTCGATGCAGGGCGGGTTGATGCAGTGCTGGCACATCCTGGGTTGAAAATACATCCAGACGTCCGGGTAAACACCCGCTGGAATATCATGATGGCCCGAACCAATGGTTGGCACCTTCATGCGCTGGACACCCTGGGGGTCTCCATGTTCTTCCTGGCAGACCAGGGTACAGGCGTGGCAGCCGATACAGCGGTCGAGGTCGATAAGGAGGCCCAACTGCTGGCCCGTTTCTGGCTGCTGATCATTCAGGGCGCTCATGTGTTCACCTTGCGAATATCAACCCAGACATCGTGCAATGGTGCGTTAGGATCGGCGCCGGTCAGTGGTTTCATTTTCAGGTGTGCGGGGTTTGTCACATTGCCGCTGACGAGTTCCTGCATGCCGCCTTCGATGAAGCTGCTGCGCCGCCACCCCTGCATCACGGCAATCGTGCCGGGCCGCATTCCCTCGCTCAGCCGCGCATGCAATATGACGCTGCCAAGGCCGTTATAGATCTCCACGATGTCGTCTTCGCCAATATCTCTTGATTCTGCATCGAGGGGGTTCACCGTCACATAGGGGCCTGGTATCAGGTCCCGGAAGGTGGCAACCTCGTTGAGGGTTGCGCTGGGTAGAAACTTGGAGTGGTAGCTCACCAGGCTAAGGGGCAGCTGTTCACCGGCCAGCGCATAGAGGTCCCGGGGACGTTCCCTGTAGATTGGCAGTGCGTCACCCAGGTCAGCACATTCCTCCGCATAGAATTCAAGTCGCCCGGAGGGTGTGCGGAATTGTGCCTCGGCCCACTCCACGTGGGGGTGCTCTTCTGTCGCACCCGGAGTTGAAGCCTTCCCAGACGAGCGCCTTTTCTTCCTTGATGCGATCAAAACTGACACCAGGGACCGTTTCCCACATTTTTGGCAGCAGTGNTGCTTCATTCAAGTCCTCGAAGTGCTCTGACCAACCCATCTTCATACCCAGGTGGCGGAAGATTTCAAAATCAGATTTGGATTCACCGACCGGCGGTATAACTTCAGGCATATGTTGAATCAGGTTGCCGTAGTATCCGGGCATACACACTCCCTCGTGTTCGTAGGGTGTGGTAACAGGCAGTACATAGTCTGCCATTTTGGCAGCATCGGACATCACCAGTTCGTGTACGACGATGAGCTCTATATTTGGCAGCACTTCCCGCAGTGTTTTGGCCTGTCCGGGCCACTGACCAACCCAGTTCATCCCGGCCATGATCAGCGCCTTTATGGGAAACTTGCCTAATTCCGGTACCTCCTCGCCCGCGGTAGCCGCCAGCAGGGAGAGACCATCGATGACCGTTTGGGGAACTGTATCGGTCAGCCTTTCTGCTGCCTTGCGATTCAGAGGTGGCGCCTGGAACGAGGATATTGCACTTACGCCGCCACCCGGTTTGCCCAGGTTTCCTGTCATGGCCGCGAGGGTCAGCATCAGCCGTTCCACATGGTGGGCATGGTAGGTGCGTCCTATACCCCAGCCTTTCTTGATGGCGCCCGGCTCGGCGGTGGCATAGTCCATGGCCAGTTGATAGATAACTTCTACGGGCAGGCCTGTGATCTCACCTGCACGCTCGGTAGTAAATGTCAGTGNCTCGTCGATGAGCATCTGGTAAGCGGTACAGCAGGCAATCCCCTCGACCTCCCAGCNTCCCATCAGCGCTGGCGATATTCCCGGCTCGTCTGCTGCTTTCGCCGCCTGGCTGGACTCGTCCCAGACCATGAAACTGCTGCTGTCTTCATTGCCCTGGAGGTCTGATGCTCTCAGGATCTGGCCGTTGTCCTGCCGGACCAGGAAGGGGCCATTGGTATGCTGATTCATATAGGCAATGTCCACCATTCCCTTGTCGTGGATGATGGCAATCATTGCCAGTGCCAGAGCCGCATCTGTACCAACCTTTGCTGGTATCCACTGGTCTGACATGGCGGCGGTTGTTGTAAATATGGGGTCTATCGTGATCAGCTTGGCGCCGCGCTCCTGGGCTGCGATCAGGTGTTTCATCTGTAGCTGTTCGGTCTCGGCGGTATTGGCGGCCCAGAAGATGATGACGTTGGAATTCAGCGCCAGGTCCTCCATGGCGTGCCCACCCGGGGCTTGTTGAGCTCCCGGTATTCCCAGGGGGTCGGTCCAGTTGCGCCAGCCAGTTGCTCTGGCCGCGCCAACCGGGCTGTCGCCGTGGGCGCCGATGAAACTGACCATGGTTGTGCCCAGAAGCTGTCCGAATCGCTGACCAGCAACACCTGCCCGGTCGAACATGGCGATGGTTTGATGACCGTGCTCGTCTTTTATTATATTAAGTTTTTTCGCTATAGATTCGAGTGCCTCATCCCAGGAAATGCGCTCCCACTCGCCGGATCCGCGTTCACCAACGCGCTTGAGGGGCCAGAGGATTCGATCCTTGCTGTGAATTCGTTCCGGCCAGACAGCTCCCTTGGCACAGAACCGGCTTGGGATTACGGGTTCAAAGCGGACGACTTTTTCGTCTTTGACGTGGGCATAGACAGGACAGCTTCCGCCCAGGCATGCCGCCACCATGGGGCAGGCTGTCTGTACTATACGGGTTCCGCCAGCTACTTTTGAGCGGGCACTTAATTCAGCATTCGTCGCCATAACATACACACCCGCTGTTTACGGAAGATGTAAAAATAAAACACAGATGCGGAGGATGTGCAATCGCGTCTTGCTGATGACCTTCTGCCGTTGATTCTCCGTGGTCTTCTAAGCTGGTTTGTTTGGATCTATGCCAAGGGAGCGCGGAACCGAATCACGGGTCCAGTAGTCCACTTCCTGGACAACTAGATTGTTGTCGTCGAAGTCAAGGCTGGTCATCCCCATAACCCTGGTGCGCTTACCCTTGTTTTGCTCACCAAACGTATCATCGAGAATCTTGGAAGACATGATCCAGGTCAGGGCAATGCCATCGTCGCTGACCCAGTACCTTTCTGGAATCAGCGCAAGTTCCATTCCGGGTGCAAGACCGTTGGCGAAGAAGCCTCGGATGGCTGGCCAGCCGTCGAATGTCTCGCCAGCTACGACATCGTGGAGAGTCCCCTTTGGGTGGAAGAATTTTTCAGGTGCGTCAACGTCACCGCTTGACCAGGCTTTAAAAAGATCCTCTGCCAGTTGGATGCGAACTGCAGATTTGTCACCAGTTGGGGTCATGTTAACCTCGTTAGTTATGGTTGAAGGCAAGTCCGTGACAGATAAGTAGTGTTTACCGGGGTCACCCGAAAGACAGATATCCTGTTACGAAGGATTGGACATTAACATAGTGAATGAGGCAATGTCTGCCGCACTCAGGTTGCATTAACAAACTAACGATCAAGCCCAAAACAAAGGAGTATTTATAATGGCAGAACAAACATTCGCAAATCAGAAAGCGGTTATCAGTGGCGCAACTGGCCAGATCGGTTTCGCTCTAGCGGAGCGCGTCGTCAACGAAGGCGGTAGCGTTTCTCTAATTGGGCGACGTGAAGGTGCGTTGCAGGATGCCGTCGCAAAGCTGGGCGATCAGGCAAGTTATGCCCTGGTTGACGTGGACAGTGACCAGGAGGTTGCAGACTTTGCTGACGGGCTTGACCGGGTAGATATCGTCGCCTGTACTGCTGGCTGGACTGTCATAGGACCGGTGGAAGAAATACCGGTGGAGGAGGCGCTTGCCATGTTTAATTCGCGGTTTTTTGGGCAATGTCGGCTGATTAAGAGCACGCTGCCGAAAGTCCCGGATGGCGGCATCGTTCTGCTTTGCTCAGGTGTCGGCAACAGGGCTTTCTACCCTTATTACGCTTANGGTGCGGCGGTGGCTGGTGCTATCGAAGCCTACTCTCATCATCTGGCAGGGGAACTGGCATCGCGCAAAATCAGGGTGAATGTCATTTCGCCGGGATGGACGGTAGCGGCAGAACCAGATGCCGAGCGGAGTGCCCGTGCGGCTAAACCATTTGCATCTGAAGGCGCGCAGATGAACGCCTTCCTGCAGTCACTGGATTCGCCGATGCATGAAATTATTCAACCGGAGGAATTCGCTGATGCTCTGGTGTTCATTGCCAGGGCGAGGCACTACACAGGGCAGGTTATTCGTCTGGACGCGGCACGCAGTGTGACGGACAGTCCGCTGGATGGATCTGTAGACCCGTTTAGTTTTGGCGCCTTATAATCCTGCTGAATAACTTTCATGGGGCGCGTATGGGACGCTCCCGCGACCAGAGTGTTCGCTTTAATGTCGCATCTGCAAGTTTTGCAGATGCGAAGCAGTGTTCGCTTGTTCGAAAAAAGTAAAACACGTTATAGTGATGTCCAGGAATAGCCTGAGCCAGTTAAGGGAGAGCTTTGTCAGACCAATTGAAAGGTACCACCGAGAGCAGTGAGGTCGGGGCACCCTCTCAACCCCTGCCTCGAAAAACATTATCTCGAAAGACACTGTTCTACTATGGCCTTGCCGATATGCCCATTCAGATGGCCGGGGTGCCGGTGGCGGCTTTCATTCCCAACTATTACGGTGCAGATCTGGGCGTGAGTCTCAGTGCAGTGGGTACCATCTGGTTACTGACTCGATTGTTTGATGGTGTGTCGGATCCGCTGATCGGCTATTTAAGCGACCGTACCAATACCCGCTGGGGAAGGCGGCGAGTGTGGATGGTGGCGTCCGTCCCAATCCTGATGCTTGCCGTATACAAGTTGTTCATGCCTGAGCCACCCGTTGACGCTGTCTATCTGCTGACATGGCTGGTGGTTCTGTGGGTCGGCTGGACCATGCTCTTTATTCCCTACTATGCGTGGGCTGCTGAGTTGTCACCGGACTACAATGAGCGTACTCGTATTACCGGCTGGCGGGCCTGGATCGGCATGGCGGCCAATGTCCTCAGCAAGGTGGTGCCGGTGCTGGCGATCTTCCTGTTTAATTATGGCGGAACCCGGGAAACATTGTTTCTCGTGGGTACCATGACCCTGGTGCTGCTGCCCCTGACAGTGGGGTTGACAGTATTTAATGTACCGGAGAGCAGAAATTATCTGCCAACACGCATACCGCTGCTCCCGGGGCTCAAACTCATGTGGCGCAATGCCCCATTTAAGCGGCTGGTGCTTGCCTTTTTTATCAGCCAGCTGGGTTCTGCTATTTCGACCGCACTCGTGGTATTTTTTATCCGGGGTGTGCTGAAGGAGGAGCAAAGCAGCATCCTGATGCTGCTGGTTTATTACGGGTTCAACCTGGCGGGTATTCCTTTCTGGATCTGGTTTTCCAGCCGGGTAGGTAAACACCGAGCCTGGTGCATTGGCCTTGCTGCCTTTGGCTTCTTTCAGTGTGGCTACTTGGCGCTTGGTGCCGGGGACTTTTACTACATGCTGCCCTTCACCGCTGTTACGGGCTTTCTCGGCGGGTCCTTCTGGGTGTTGCCAAACTCAATGAAGGCGGATGTAATCGACGTAGATAAGCTCGAAAGTGGGGAGGATCGTGCTGCCTGGTATTTTGCCGTATGGTCCTTTGTGATCAAGGTCGCTCAATCCATCGGACCCTGGCTGGCACTGACGATTCTGGCAATCCTTGAATACAATGCAGCACCAGGTGCAGCGAATACCGAAAATGGCCTGTTGGGTCTCAAGCTCCTGTATTGCTTTGGCCCGGCCATCGGCTTCTGGCTAGCGGCAATGATTGCCTGGAATCATCCACTGACAGAAGAGATTCATCGTGATATTCGCGCGAAACTTGAGGCCAGACATGACTGAGCAAGGAGGACCTGAATCGGAGCCATCCACACCACCATCGTCGCGCAAGGCACTTTTCTATTTATGCTCGGCTATTTGTTGCCTGGCCCTGGCGAATTTTTTACGGCATGAATAATGGAATCCAATGCAACGCCTTCCAGGTCCTGGCCATGACCCGGATCATTCTCGACGGGTCTGTAGACGACCTCCGCTCTCTGGATCTCAAAGCCGGTAAGGGCGCCGGTAATTTCCTCAAGGGACGGTAGCAACGCCAGGTCCTGTGGGCCACCCACGCCATGTTCGAGATTGCTCGTATCGTGCGCTATGTAGATGAATGATCCCCCGGGCTTGATGGNATTGGTCACGTTGGCCATCCAGCGCTCACGCTCTTCTGGCGGTGTGTGCAGGTAGAGGACAGCAGCCAGGTCATATTCATGCTGTGGCAGTTGCATGGTGGAAACGTTTGCCGCGATCCAGTTGACATTGACGCTTCTTTTCGCCGCTATCTGTTCAGCCTTCACGATGGCGACATCGGAAAAGTCTATACCAGTAACATCCCAGTCCTGTTCCACCAGCCAGAGCGCATTTCGACCTTCACCGCAGGCAACATCGAGGGCCTTGCCTGGTTTCAGGTCTTCGACTTCCCTCACAAACACATGGTTTGGTGCCGCTGACCATATCAGATCCTTTTTGGTGTATCGCTCGTTCCACTTTTGCTGCCGTGACATTGTTTCCTCTCTTCCCTGACCAGAACCGGTGGCCTGGCCCCTTGATTCAGTACATTTAGATAAGCATGGTTTCTATGAATGCCTATAATAGACAACCTACTCAGTTTTGCATTAGAGCAGTATGTGGTTTTATCAGATTTTTTTGCAGATACTTGGAAAAAGTGAATTCAACAAGTACCTGGTCTCTGGGACTATCGCCTTTCTGGTTGACTATTCAGTTTTATTGATTGCGACAGAATGGTTTGGAATCCATTACCTTGTATCGAATGTTTGCGGTTATACGACCGGGTTGCTGGTCGCCTATAGACTCAATATTCGCTGGGTTTTCCGCTATAGAAAATATGGGCATACGACCAAAAAGGAATTTTTGATATTTGTAGTTATTGTCATAGTCGGGCTCGTGATAAGCGAAGCTGTTATCTTCCTGCTGGTGGAACGGGTGGCTGTTCCCTACCAGTACGCGAAAATAGTTTCAGTGGGTATGATTTTCATTTTCAACTTCATTGCCAAGAAGCATTTTCTTTTCACTAGGGATGAAACCCATTGATCATCAATAGAAAACTTGTGGTGGTTATGCCCGCATACAATGCTGCTGAAACCCTTAAGCAGACCTGTGATGCCCTCCCCATGGATATCGTTGACGACATTATTCTCGTTGATGATGCCAGCACGGATGCTACAGCGACGGTTGCAGAAGAGTTGGGAATCAAACATATCCTCGTTCATGACAGGAACCTTGGCTATGGCGGAAACCAGAAATCCTGTTATGGAAAAGCTGTCTCCCTGGATGCAGACATTATTATTATGGTGCATCCTGATTATCAGTACACGCCTAAACTTATTCGTGCCATGGCATCACTCATTGCTGAAGATGTTTTCGATTGCGTGCTTGGCTCCCGTATTTTAGGTGTCGGCGCCCTGAAGGGTGGCATGCCCCTGTATAAGTACGTTGCCAATCGTTTTCTGACGCTGGTCCAGAACCTGCTGGTCAGTTACAAGCTGGCTGAATATCACACCGGCTATCGTGCTTTCAGTCGGGAGGTGTTGACTTCACTTCCGCTGGAGAAAAACTCCGATGACTTTATCTTTGACAACCAGATGTTGCTGCAGGTTATTAGTCACGGCTTCAGTATTGGTGAAATCACCTGCCCGACCTCCTATACGAAAGAGGCTTCTTCGATTGGCGGGTTGAGTGCCGTCAGGTATGGCGTTGGCGTTCTGGTAGAGTCTCTGTTGTTCAGGCTGGACCGGATGGGCATCTTCAAGACTAAATATCACTAACCTGTCGCGGGTTGTGGACTAGGTTTCTCCANGGCTGCCCGCTAGGTGTCAGTCAAACATCATGTCGACAAGCCTTGATAGTGTTTCACCGGAAGCCTTTCGGTTGGTCGTAAATTTGACGTGGGCTGAAAGGTCGGCACCCGGGTCAAGGTCAATAGCCCATAGTGCGTTAATTTCATCGGGCAATAGAGAGTAGCGAATATCGATGATGCGGTTTGGAAACCTCTTATCCACTGCCAGATATCTGTTGGAAAACCATCGGAACCTTTCTATATCTCTTGCCTGCTGACTGGAGGAATCCAGCCAGGGAAAATGTTTGCCGAGGTTCAGTTTTTCGATCCTGTCTCCTGGAATCGTTTTAGATAACCAGCCAACCCTGACGGCATCGACGTAGAAGTGTTTGTCAGTCTCATAGACAAGTTTCCATAGCACGAGGTTGCCAAAACCTGGTTTTGCCTCGAGGCGAACCGGTGTGTGGTTCCTGGATTGTGCCAGTTCAATACCAGTTGTGACTACGCGATCTCGTTGTACCACTCCCAGTGACAAGTAGAAAAGTGCCCATACAAGGGCAAACCGGGCAAATATAGGATTTCGTCGAATTACGCCTGTCACTGTCAGGATCAGCAATGGTACGGTGAACAGGGGGTCAACAACGGAGACGTTGTTCCAGGCGACTCGCATATCCNAGAAGGGCCAGAACAACTGCGTACCGTAGGTCGTACAGGCATCCAAAAGCCCGTGTGTGGCGTAACCCAACAAACAACTGAAGTAGGCCTGCCGGAAACTCAGGTGCTTTTTTGCATAGGGCCATGACAGGGCGGCGCAGATCAGCGCACCCACAGGGATGAATATCAGTGAGTGGGTAAATTGACGATGGTACTCGAGGAAGAGCAGGGGATCCGATGGAGATTGAAACAACACATCGATGTCTGGGGACAGCCCGGCGAAACAACCCAACAGGGATGCTGCCTTGATCTTGTCCCTGTCGCTGAATGACTCTGACAGGGTTGCACCCAAAGTGCCCTGTGTAATGGGGTCCACTAGTCGTTACCCCCATTTAGACGAGTAAGTTTCTCCGCGAGGTTGTTGTGCGGTTGCATCAGGGTTCCGGATTGAGTCGGTGGTGAAAGTAAAACATACTTGGTGTTGAAGTGGCAGATTCGAACATCGGTAGTTCAAACATTTACGGTTCAAAGCATGAGCAAGCTCGAAGTATACATTGACTACAAGAGCCCCTACGCCTTCATCGCAAAGGATCCGACCTATGCTTTGGAGGAACAATTCGGGATCGAAATAGACTGGTACCCCCTGACGCTTAATATAGGTAGTTTCCTTGGTACGGCCAGAACAAACGATGCCGGCAAGGTGGTCGAAAATCACCGTAGTCCGATACAATGGCTGGCAGTAAAGTATGCTTATATGGATGCGCGCCGGTATGCCAGTCTGCGGTCTCTGACTTTAAGGGGAACGCAGAAGATATGGGACTCCTCTCTAGCGGGTATCGGTATGTTATGGGCGAAAAAACAAGATCACGATGTCCTGAAGCACTATACCGACATTACCTACGAGCGATTCTGGAAGAGAGAGCTGGATATTGAAGATGAATCAGTAATCCTTAATCTTTTACAGGAGGCCGGTGCTGATATCGGTGGGTTTTCTGATTACCTGTATCAAGAGGGAAGGGAGTATCACGATAGGCTGCAAAACGAAATTCTTGATAAGGGCTATTTTGGTGTTCCCACCTACGTGATTGATGGGGAAATGTACTTTGGGCGTGAACATCTGCCACGGGTCCGCTGGCATCTTGCCGATAAGCCAGGGCCACTTCCGGACGTAGCCAATGATTCGGTACTCGTCTGATGTCGCGGTTACTCTCTGAAGGTGGGCTTACTTTGTTCGTCGATTTTGGCAGTCTACCAACCTATCTGGCCCTGGGTGGGATAGGGAAGATTCTGGATGAAACGTCCCTGGAGGCGTTCTGGTTGCCTGTGGTGAGTGTGCCTTCAGTTTCTTCAATCGATGCGAGGGGGGTTGATCCACTTGCCGCCTACAAGGCGAGACGAAAAAGTGCAAAGCGCCGGTTTGCAGGCCGGGAACTGGAGAGAAATTGTGAACGCATGGGTATTTCAGAAGCGCAGGGCGCCAGAAGTATTGACTCTACCAATGCTGCCCTTGGGTTGATGTGGCTGCACGAAAAGCAGGCAGATCCACATATGTTTCGCACCTATATCGAGTCGGTATTCTCCGCTGTGTACCGAGAGCCTGAGTTGGTCGAGGAGCCGGATATTGTTGTGAAAAAGCTTGAGCAATGCGGCGTCGTGACCGAGGGGTTTCTGACAGATGGTGTCACGGGTCAGGGGGCCAAGTTGCAGGCGTTGCAGGAAGAAATCCTTGAACTCGGGATTCTTGAGTCGCCAACATTCATTTATCAGGGTGAGTGTTTCCAAGGCAGGCAACACTTGCCACTGCTGGTCTGGCTCATGAATGGCAGTCACGGATCACCGCCTGCCTAGTGCCAGATGTGACTGCAGGTATTACCCATTAGCGGCGAGGATTTTGTCCAGTGCGTATCCGAGCGCATTCGCCATCATGTCAATCTCCGGCTCGCCGATGATAAATGGTGCCCCGATGCAGACGATGTCCCGCACCTCACCGGTGCCGCCTGGGTAAAAAAATACGCCCTCTTTCACAGCGTGACTGACCAGGCTCTCGGCAATATGATGTTCCTCGGGAAAACACTCCAGCGTTTCTCTGTCTTTCACTACTTCAATACCGATGAGCATGCCCTGGCCACGAATTTCAGCTACCAATGGGTGCTGGCCGAACCTTTCTTCCAGCTGTGCCTTCAACTGGCGGCCGATTCTCCTTACGCGATCAAGTAATTCCTCCTCCCGAAGAATGGTCAGCACCTTCGCTGCCGCCGCGCAGGATTGTGGCAGTCCGGCAAAGGTATGGAACATAACACTCAATCCCCCTTCAGCGATTACATCTGAAATTTCTGCGGTACTGTAGACGCCGGTGATAGGGGCATAGCCTCCCGCCATTCCCTTACCGGCGACCAGCAGATCGGGCTTAATTCCATAGGCATCTGAGCCGAATTTTTCACCCAGCCGGCCAAAGCCAGTCATCACTTCATCCATGATCAGCAATATGTCGTTTTCCCGCAGTATGTCCTGCACCCGATTCCAGTAGTTATCAGGTGGCATGATTGCGCCACCGCTTGAACCATTGATGGGTTCGGCAATGAGTGCAGCGATATTGTCTGCACCAATCCTCTCGATGGTTTCTTTGAGATCATTAATGTAGTAGTCGGCTGCATCAGGGTGATTACGTCCCAACGGGCACCGTAAGGGGTAGGGGGTTTCAATTTTTGGGTAGTCATCCAGGATGCCCTCCAGTCCCCTCTTTCGCGACTGGTGACCAGAGACAGCAGCGGTGCTTATAGTGGTGCCATGGTAGGAAATACTTCTCGCGAGGATAGTGTTTTTCTCCGGCTTTCCCCTGGCGACCTGATATTCGATTGCGATCTTTATAGCGGACTCGTTGCCCTCTGAGCCGCTGGACGTGAGATGAATTCGTTCAAGGTGATCCGGGAGCCAGTGATCATTCAACTCAACCAGCAGCGCCTCCCTCTCCGGGGTTTGCCAGGGAGGAAGTACATAGGTGCAATTCAGGGTTGCTGCGTGGATAGCATCGGCAACCTCCCGTCGCCCGTGACCGATATTGGCGACAATAGCGCCACCTGCTGCGTCCAGGATCTTGCTGCCATCGTCCAGGTAGAGGTAGGCGCCCTCAGCGTGGCTTACGGAAATGGGTTTTTTGACCGGAAGAAACGGCCATTGGTGGCGCTTGCTCATGAAGATTTCTCTAAAGGTCTGGTGGAGGCGTTATTGAGTTTTCCGTTCCCCGGAAGTCAAGATCTACCCCGGGGACTGTTGAGGTTTTGGACCGGCCTGCAGAACAGGATACTATTGCTGAAGTATGCCCTTTGGCATTTCCGAGAGCAATTAAGAGTAACAGGATGAATAACGACGAGTGGGTAGATTTATTGTATGAGGCACGGGTTGGTGGCAAGCCGGCTCCCGTTTGTTCGAGCCGGGTATCGGGGTTGGATCACGCAGTCGCTTACACAGCGCAGGCGGGGTTAGTTGAACGCCTTGAGGCCTCCATTACAGGATTTAAAGGCGCACTAACCAACAAGGCAGCACAGGCAGCCATGGGAATCGATGTTCCTGTCAGTGGTGTGTTGCTTGAAGACATGCGACTGACGGCAGGTTCAATTGTCGAGCTAGGAAACTATTCCCATGCGGTCGTCGAAACAGAGATTGGCTTCTGCATTGGAAAACCAGTGTCTGAGCAAATCTCCACTGATGGATTAATGGAGTATGTGGAATATTGCCTGCCCATGATAGAGATAGCGGATATAGGCTGCGATGACCCGGCTGCCATGACAATTTATGATTTTATCGCAGCTAATTCCGCTGCCGCCGGATATATCGTCGGCCAGGGCAGTGAATTAGAGGCAGTAAATGAAGTTACGGTCAGCCTGTTTCGAGACGGCGAGCTGCTACATGAGGGAAGAGCAAAGGAAGCCCTGGGGGATCAGTTTGCCGCCGCCACCTGGCTGATCAACCAGGTTGTTGGTCAGGGCTACACTATCGAGCCGGGATTCTTCCTGATGACGGGTTCTCTTGGAGCGCTGCAGATGGCAACGAAGCCTGGGCTGTATTCCGCTGACTATGGAGCCTTTGGAAAAATTGAATTCGAATTCATCTGAAATTCAATAGCTGAGCTCTGCCAGTGTCTCCATGCCCTGGCAATGCCGCCTCTAGCCATCTTCTCCGATGATGCTATTATCGCTTCACTACTATTACTTGGCATAAGGAAATCACTATGGACTTTGATATACCGAAAGACATTCAGGACTATCTGGGAGTCCTTGATAAATTTATCGAGGATGTAATTAAACCGCTGGAAAACAAGAACGATAACATTCGCTATTTTGATCATCGCAGGGAAGATGCACGCACCGATTGGGATCGGGGTGGTCTGCCGAATGAAGAATGGGAAGCCTTGCTCGCGGAAGCGAGAAAGCTCGCCGATGACGCCGGGCACTATCGCTACCCAATCCCGAAAGAATATGGGGGCCAGGATGGTACCAACCTGGGGATGGCAATTATTCGTGAGCATTTTGCTGCAAAGGGTCTCGGCCTGCACAATGATTTGCAAACCGAGCATTCGATCGTCGCCAACAATGTTGGCATGTTGCTAATGCTGGCGTATGGCACGGACGTGCAGAAAGAAGAATGGATTCCATTGCTGCTCTCGGGCAAGCGAGGCTTTGCGTTCGGCATTACTGAGCCAGACCACGGCTCGGATGCGACCCACATGGAGACAACCGCGGAGCGGGATGGTGATGGCTGGCGTATAAACGGCGCCAAGACCTGGAATACTGGCATCCATAAGGCGCCCTATGACATGGTGATGGCGAGGACCAGCGGAAAAGCGGGTGACGGGAACGGTATCACCGCATTTCTTACGCCAACTAATTCCGAGGGGTTCAAGGTAGAAGAAATGCTGTGGACCTTCAATATGCCTACGGACCATGGTCGGGTCTCACTGAAGGATGTCTATGTGGATTCCGGTGCTATATTTGGCGGTGAAGGGCGCGGTCTTCAGGTTGTGCAGCACTTCTTTAATGAAAACAGAATTCGCCAGGCGGCATCCAGCCTAGGTGCCGCGCAGTTTTGTATTGATGAATCCGTAGAATATGCGGGCATACGCAAACCGTTTGGCAGGCCTTTATCGGTCAACCAGGCTATTCAATTTCCCCTCGCGGAGTTGCAGACACGGTGTGAGATGCTGCGTGCGCTAATTCACAAGACTGCCTGGCAGATGGATACCTACGGGAACTGGAAGGCATCGTCCCAGGTTTCCATGTGCAACTACCAGGCTAACCGGCTCTGCTGTGAGGCAGCGGATCAGGCGATGCAGGTCCACGGTGGTATGGGCTATTCGAGACACAAGCCCTTTGAACATATTTACAGGCATCATCGTCGCTACCGGATTACAGAAGGTGCGGAAGAAATCCAGATCAGAAGGATAGCCGGTTATATGTTTGGCTACATGAAGCAGCTGGCACCCAAGGGTGTTCAGGATGACTAGTTGATGGAGAAGGCCGAGTTCGAACGCAGGCTGGAACAGGTTCTGACCCGGGAAATTGACGGTTGCTCGGCGCTTGTTTCTGTAGAACGACTTTCCGGTGGTGCGAGCCAGGAAACCTACAGGCTAACGGCTCTGGTTAATGGCGCGGAGCAATTGCTTGCTATGCGCCGCTCACCCGGAGGGGAATTCCTGGAACCTCTTCCTACACGGCCTGGTATAGCGGTGGAGGCCCTGCTGCTGAAGTGTGCGCGTGATGCCGGTGTCCCGGCACCTGAGGTCTATTACGTTCTGACCCGCGAAGATGACCTTGGCGATGCCGTCATCATGGAATGGCTTGAAGGTGAAGCCCTTGGCGCTCGAATAGTCCGGTCGGACCAGTTCGCAGAAATTCGTCCCCGGCTGGCATATGAATGTGGCCAGATCCTGGCGAAGATTCACAGCATAAACCTACCGCAGGCAGGACTGGATAAGGTACTCAGTGAGGTCTCACCTGATGCATTTATCGACCAGATGTGGGATCGATACAAGCTGCTTGAGACTCCACAGCCAATGATTGATTACGCGGCGCGCTGGCTAAAGGAGAACCTGCCAACTGATTTTGAACTGGCGCTGGTTCACAATGATTTTCGTTGTGGCAATTTCATGATCACCAGTGAGAAGATAACTGCGATCCTGGATTGGGAAACTGCGCATATTGGTGACCCGATGCGGGATCTCGCCTGGATGTGTTGCAACTCCTGGCGGTTCGGCAGTGACTTGCCAGTGGGTGGCTTCGGCTCCTATGAAGATATGTTCAGGGGTTATGAAGATGAATCAGGGAAAAAGGTTGACCCGAATCATGTCAAGTTCTGGGAAGTGTTTGGCTCTTTCTGGTGGGCCGTCGGCACGCTAGGCTTTGTCGAGCAATACAGGGTCGGGCCGGACCAGACCGTTGAACGTCCGGCCATTGGGCGAAGGACGTCAGAATGCCAGATTGACTGTGTCAATCTCTTGATACCGGGAGCTGTTGACCTGGTAGCAGAGGCTTCTGCGGATTCAAGCCTGGATATGCCGCGTGCCGATGAGTTGCTGATCAGTGTCAGGGACTTTCTGCGTGTTGATGTGATGGGAGAGTCCAGCGGCAGGACCAATTTTCTGGCAAGGGTTGCCTCTAACTCGGTTGATATTGTGATCAGAGAGCTTGCACTTGGTCCTGCGCACCGTGAGGGTGAACTGTCGAGGCTGCAGGAATTTTATAATTCCAGTGAAGGGCTTGAAGATCTTCGCTGGAACCTGATTCATAAATTGCGCGATGGCAACCAGTCGTTAGACGATGATGCACTGAAATTTCATCTTAGAACCACCGTGGCAAACCAGGTTGCTATTGATCAACCAAAGTACACTGGTCTGAGGACTGCCATTACAGCCAAATAAAGGAAATAACCATGACTGAAATGCATTTTGCAACCGTATGGGAGCAAATTTCTGACCAGCAACCGGACGCGCCAGCCGTTATATGCGGTGATACGGTCCGTTCCTGGCAGGAATATGAGAACCGTGCTGCCCGAGTCGCCGGATACCTGGACCAGCAAGGACTGAAGCCCGATTCAAAAGTTGGAATTTATCTTCATAACTGTAATGAGTACCTGGAAACTCAATTCGGCGTGATGAAAATGCGTGGTGTAGCTATTAATGTTAACTACCGCTATCAGGAAGAAGAGCTCCTCTACTTGCTGGACAATGCCGACTGTGAAGCACTTGTTTATCAGGCCTGCTATGCCGACAGGGTGGAGTCAATCCACCATAAGCTGCCGAATATCAAATGCTTTATCAGAGTGGATGATGGCACTGGTGGCGCCATTGAATCGGATGTTGAGTATGAGGACCTGGTAGCGAGTACCGACCCAATGCCGAGGATTGAGCGTAGTGAGGAAGATATTTATATGCTCTATACCGGTGGGACGACGGGTATGCCGAAGGGTGTGATGTATGCTCAAGGTCAGTCGTCAACAGGAATGACTATGGGATGGGCAATTCTTGGTGGTCTTGACGAACCACCGGCCACACCGGAGGCTATCGCTACAGCTTGTGCCGCCCTGACCGCTTCGGGTAGCCAGTTGATCAGCCTTGCAGCCTGCCCGCTGATGCATGGAACAGGTATGTGGATAGGTTCGATGATCCCCCACATGATGGGAGGTGCAGTTGTCACCATTTCGGAACTGGGTCTGGACCCCGCCAGAATATGGCAAGAGGTAAAGCGGAACCAGGTTTCTTTCCTGGTAATCGTGGGTGATGCATTTGCCAGGCCACTTCTGTCAGAGCTTGATAAAGCAAGGGCAGAAGGTTCTCCCCATGATATCAGTTCGGTCCTGGCCATGATGTCCTCAGGTGTCATGTGGTCTGAAGAGACAAAAAGAGGTCTGCTGGATCATCATGAGATGATGTTGATTGATGCCATGGGGTCTACCGAAGGCTCCATGGGGACATCGGTCGCGACCCGGGAGGATATCAGTCAAACGGCCAAGTTTGAAATGGGAGAGGACGTTAAGGTTTTCAACGAAAATGATGAAGAGGTAAAACCCGGGTCTGGTGAGATGGGCATGATAGGAACAGCTGGAAATGTGCCGCTTGGTTACTTTAAGGATCCGGTAAAATCCGCCGCAACCTTTCGTAAAATAGATGGTGTTCAGTACAGCTTCCCCGGGGACTATGCGACGGTGGATACGGACGGCAGTATTATCTTGTTGGGTCGTGGGTCGAAATGCATCAATACTGCCGGAGAGAAGGTTTTTCCTGAAGAGGTTGAGGAAGCAATAAAACGATCCGAGGCGATCCGCGATTGCCTGGTGGTAGGTTTACCAGATGATAAGTTTGGCCAAAGAGTGGTTGCTGTTGCTTCCTTTGTTGAAGGCATGGAGGTCGATGAAGCCACGTTGGTTGAAGACACCAGGAAACATCTATCCGGCTTCAAACTGCCGAGAAAAGTGTTCTTTGTGCCACAGGTACACAGGCTTCCCAACGGCAAGGCCGACTATACCTGGGCGGAGGAAACTGCCGTCGAATTATCCGCCTGACCGGCTCAACCTGTAACCTGAAGTGCAGACGTGGCCAGCCACAATGCCTGATAGTGAAACAGAAAGTATGATGTAAGGAGATCCCTATGGGACGTGTTGAAAATATGGTCGCCATTGTCACTGGTGGTGCATCCGGTATCGGCAGGGCTACTGCAGAAATGCTGGCCCGGGAAGGGGCGACCCTTGTCATTACCGATGTCCAGGAAGGGCTGGGAGAAGAGGTAACCAGGGGAATAGAGGCAAGTGGTGGCAAGGCGGTCTTTAAGACCCATGATGTTGCTGATGAGGATAACTGGCGACAGGTAGTCGCTGAAACGGTTGAGGGTTTTGGTGGGCTGGATATCCTGGTCAATAATGCTGGTATCGGCGTTTTTGCCCCGGTGGTAGATATGAGTCTTGAGGACTGGCGGCGGCAGCGGTCAATTAATCTTGATGGTGTATTCCTTGGCGTTAAACACGCTATTCCTGCCATGGCTGTATCCGGTGGCGGCTCCATTATTAATATTTCATCCGTCGCTGGATTGAGGGGCTCGCCGGGACTGACCGGGTACAATGCCACAAAAGGCGGAGTTCGAATTTTTTCCAAGGGTGTTGCCCTGGAGTGTGCCGCAGCGGGTATCAATGTCAGGGTGAACTCCGTTCACCCGGGCATCATAGCAACCCCTATATGGACCAAAGCTGCAGTGGTTGGTAAAGAGAGCGCCAGCAATTTTTTCCCCTTGGATGAAGGGGCCAATGCTGTGGATGTGGATGCGATGGCCCAGGTTGCAGTGCCACTGGGTGTTGCCGGTTCGGCTGAAGAAATTGCCAGTGGCATCTTGTTCCTGGCATCAAATGAATCAAGTCACATGACAGGTTCGGAACTCGTTATTGATGGTGGTATAACCGCCTAAGCTATCACTGCCAAAAAAAGGGGGAAGTCATGGGACGTGTGAGTGAAAAAGTTGCGATTGTTACCGGTGGTGCTTCGGGTATAGGCCGGGCTACAGCGGAATCGCTGGCACGAGAGGGTGCAGATGTCGTTGTTACGGATATTGACACAGGCGAGGGTGAGAAGGTGGTTGCCGGCATAAATAGGCAAGGCGGGAATGCCATTTTTGAGCAACAGGATGTTGTTGATGAAGCCCGGTGGATTGAGATTATCGCGCTTACTCAAGAACAGTTCGGTAGATTGGATGTGCTCGTCAACAATGCCGGTATTGCACCGGGTGGGCCAATCGTTGATACGACGCTTGAGGACTGGAAACACCTGATGGAAGTCAATGTGGATAGTGTTTTCCTCGGCACAAAGCACGCCATTCCAGCCATGGCGGCATCCGGCGGCGG
Source organism: Gammaproteobacteria bacterium (assembly GCA_002726655.1). Classification (GTDB taxonomy): domain Bacteria; phylum Pseudomonadota; class Gammaproteobacteria; order Pseudomonadales; family Azotimanducaceae. The sequence continues at coordinate 31,258 of PBRP01000074.1, read as the reverse complement.
GTCTATCATCAATCTATCTTCCGTCGCCGGAATCAAGGGGGCGGCGGGTCTTACCGCATACAATGCGACTAAAGGGGCGGTCCGGTTGTTTACCAAAGGGGTTGCCCGTGAATGTGCCCAGACTGGTATTCGTGTAAATTCAGTTCACCCGGGGATTATTGATACTGCAATCTGGGGCAAGATGTCTGCCAGCATGGCCGACGTAGAGGGTGGTTCGGTGCTGGATGCGGCGACTGCCGACGGTGCCAATGCGCCGGATGTAGAAGCCATTGCGATAGGGCTTCAGGTTCCCATGGGGCATGCGGGCAAGGCGGAAGAGATTGCAGATGGTATTTTGTTCCTCGCTTCAGATGAATCAAGCCACATGACGGGGTCAGAACTTGTCATTGATGGTGGCTTCACCTGCTAGGAATGCCCGCTCTTAATAGTAGAGAAATAGTCGCAATATTTTGGTTAAGCGGATAAGTTATAGCTTCGAGTCAGCCCGTTCGTTGGAGGAATGATAATGACCCCAGATGAGATGAAAAAGAAAGCCGTTGAACTAATGGCTGACTCCTTTCACTGAAGCCAGGCCGTCCTGTCCGTGGGGCAGGAAAAATTGGGTGACAAGAACCCGGATATTATTAAGGCGGTTGGCATTTTCGGTGGTGGTATTTCAGGGACCGGCGGTGTGTGCGGAGCCATGTTAGGTGGCATGGCCTGTATTTCAAGCCAGTGCAGCAGAGGTGAACTTAGTGATGAGGAATCCCCCCGCTTGTTCAAAATAGGACATATGATGGACCAGGCTTTTACCGAGATAACGGCGGAATTTGGCGGCAAGGATTGCGCAGATATAGCCCGGGTAGACTGGCTCGATCGGGAGTCGGTGAAGGAATTTTATGAGGGTCCCGCCAGCAGGAAAAAGTACTGCCAGCAGGTGGTAGGCGAGACTGCCCGTGCCCTGGGCGAAATCATCGAGAAAGAATTGCAGCAAGACGAACATTAAAAACTGATTAAATTATTTGGAGTTTGATTTGCCAACCTACGATTATCGCTGTGTAGAAAATGAAAGGGTCCTCGAAGTAAAACATGGTATGAGCCACAGGGTGAGTACCTGGGGTGAGCTGTGTGAGATGGCAGGGGTTGACCCGGGAAGTACGGATCAGATTACACCCGTGGAGCGCCTGGCAAACGGGGGTAATGTGGTGCGAAGTGCAGTCTTGAAGAATGATTCTGCCCCCGCTGGATGTGACCCAGGAAATTGTTGCGGGGGAGGGCAATGTCCCCTTTGAGTGTGAAGGCCGCGGCCGTCCAGATGGCGCCGCAGTTCCTTGATACGAGGCGTACCCTGGAGAAAATTTTTCGATATATTGAAGATGGCGCCGACCAGGGCCTCGAACTGCTTGTTTTCCCCGAGACGATACTGCCTGGATATCCCTATTGGGCAATGACCCACGATCCCATGTTGAACCTGGGCCAATTCAACCTGCGTCTACACGCCGAATCCATTGTAGTGCCCGGGCCTGAAAGCAAATCATTGTGTGCCGCTGCAAAAAAACATCACTGTAATCTTGTCGTTGGTATTAATGAGAAAGAGGGCGGCACGCTCTACAATTCACAGCTGATCATCAGCAATGATGGTGAGTTGCTTGGATGCCGGAGGAAACTTGTACCTACCAGCCACGAAAGGATGGTATGGGGAAGAGGTGACGGCTCTGATTTAAAAGTCTATCAAACCAGCTTTGGTGTTCTTGGTGCGCTGATCTGTTACGAGCATTCGAACCCGCTGTTTCGTTACAGTGTTCAGGCTCAGGGGGAGCAGGTTCATGCGGCGAACTGGCCAGGTGGGCTGCCCTTTATTGATCATATTATGGATGCCGCAATCCGGCACTATGCTTTCGAGTCCGGCACTTTTGTAATTTCTGCAACCTCGATATTGACCCAGGAGATCCTCGATGAACTCGCAGGTGGAAGCGGCACCAGCATATTGACGCCTGGTGGCGGCTATTCGGCCATTGTCAGTCCAAACGGAAAGTACCTGGCAGGCCCGGAGACTGACAGGGAAGGAATTGTTAGTGCAACATTGGATTTTGATGAAATCGTCAGTGCCAAGATCGTGGTTGACGGCCAGGGTCACTATGCCCGCCCGGATGTTGTACAGCTGCGGCTCGACTCGAGCAAGCAACGACCCCTGGTCATCGAAGATGGTAAAGATGCCTGAAGGTCTATCCCTTCCATGATGCATGAGGCCTGATCTAGGTCACACCGAATAATAGATAGAAAGAATATTAGGAGAATACCCGGATGAGTATTGATGCGAGTGGCCCCAATGCCGAGCAAATAGAGTTCTGGAATGGTGACGTGGCTCGATCATGGGCTAGAAACCAGCAGGCGATGGATGCGCTCTTGGCACCTATTAGCCAGGTCGCTATCGAGCGTTCGGCGGTTTCAGCGGCTGACAAGGTACTTGATATTGGCTGTGGATGTGGAAGCACCAGCCTGGCAATGGTTGAACGTGGCGCTGCAGTAACCGGGATTGATATTTCAGATCCCATGCTTGGTATTGCCCGCAGTCAGGCGGAGCAGCAGAACCTGGAGGCAGACTTTATTCTGGCGGATGCCCTGACGTATTCCTTTGACCCGGACTTCAGTCTTCTCTTTTCACGATTTGGCGTGATGTTTTTCGCAGACCCCGTTGCGGCTTTTCAAAACCTATCCACAGGCATGAGCGGGGATGGGAGAGTTTGTTTGGTCTGCTGGCGACCGTTCCTGGAGAATGACTGGTTTGTTGTTCCCATGTCTGCTGCCTCTAAATTTTTGCCGCCAACTGAACCAGTGGACCCAAGGGCGCCCGGACCTTTCGCTTTTTCGGACAAGGATTATGTTGCCGGAATACTTGAAGCTGCCGGGTATAAGAACATAGAAATTGACCCTGTTGATGAAATACTTTCAATTGGTGATTCTAACGATATTGAGCAGGCGATTGATTTCTATGTCAAAGTCGGGCCGCTGGCACGGGTGATCGCTGAGCTGGAAGAGCCGATAAGAACAGATGCTCTGAATGCAGTGCGTGAAGTCTTGCAACCACACATGACTGACCAGGGATTAAGGCTAAAAAGTGCCTGCTGGCTGGTCGAAGCCAAACGGTAGCCTACCGGCCAAGATTCAAGCCGGTGTTGAAAGCAGTGAATTTATCTCGCCATATGAAAGTGAATGGTCGCCAAGCCTGACGGAAGTGCCCCTGGACAACAGCTCCGCTGTTATCTGCGACATATATGCCAACATGGCGCGCATTACACGGGGGCCAAAACTCACTCTTGCAACACCCAACTGTTCGAGTGCCGGAATAGGTCGACTATTTTCGTTAACGATAATATTAAGTGGTAGCGGCAGTTTCTGGACTAGCATCGAGATATTTTTCTGACCAAGGTCTCCGAGGTCTGGTACAAATACTCCGTCAGCACCAGCTTCAGCATAGGAATTTCCCCTTGTTACGGCATCTCTAAGGGTCTCGGCATTGGTGCCCTCGTCTTTTAGTAGCGCATCTGTTCTGACATTCAGGAAAAGGGGCGTGTTCAATTCAAGGCACCGGGTTTTAATCCCTGCGATGTGATCTGCCATGGTTTCTACAGACAGGAGTTCACCATTAGTTGTATCTTCCAGGTTTACTCCAATGGCACCCGCCTTAATGGCCTGCTGAACACTTGCCAGGATGTCGGCAAGAGAGCTCCCATAGCCAGCTTCGATATCAGCGGTAACCGGAATGGTGACAGCTGCTGTTATCCGTTGCACCATTTCACAATTTTCACGGATGCTCATTACTTCACCGTCGGGATAGCCAAGGACGGCAGCAATGCCTGCGCTGGTTGTGCCGATGGCTTTGTATCCCTGACGCTCGAGAAACTTAGCGCTGATAACATCCCACGCGTTTCCCAGAACCAGGATCTCATCAGCATGATGCAATTGGCGAAAATGATCAGCCTGAGCGTGTGAGAACCTCATACATCCTCCTGCGAAAAAAAATCAACAAGGCAGTTTAGGCTTTGCTCAACCTTGTTCAGCTCTACCAATGATATTTTGTCAGCAAGAGATTCGTAGTATTTGTCCGCATTCCTATTGATCAGGCTTACGGTTTTCCTGCCCTCACTTGTCAGTATCAAATGCACTACTCTTCCGTCTCGGGTGTTTGAACAACGTTTGATAAAACCCTTATTGACAAGCGTGCCTGTGCTCCTGCTCAGGGTGCTCTTATCGAGGCCAAGACGTTCTGCCAGTTGCACTACCCCGGCTTCTCGCAATTCAGCGATAGTGAGCAGTAGGTGGCACTGGTTTAGGGATAGATCGCCACAGCAGCCAAGTTCTTTGTTTTTCAGCGCCATTATTCTTTCTAACTGCCGTAGTCGTTCTCGAAAATGCTTTGTGTTCATATTTGGACTAGTTGTATATTGCAACTACATTGTAGATTGAAATAGTTGTGGACTGCAACTATTTTACCGATTCAGCAATCAGCTTGCAGAGATGGCGGGAATTCGATTTGGTGTATGTCTAAAGTGAATTGAGCTGCGCTATTCTGAGCCCGGCTATTGAGGGCCGGGCTGTTTAGAATCGGCGGTGTTCCTAGTCAGTTGATACCAGCTGCGCGATTTGTCCCCCATAGTACATCTGTTTATCGATCGACAAGCCGTAGGCGGGAGGTAGAATGCACATGGAGTCAGCGATGGTCCAGAGTGGTTCCAGGCGTTCTCTCACCTTATCGAGATCACCAATGGCGACAAAGGCGCGAACCATCTCATCCGGTACCTCATCCACGATGGACATGAAGTCCGCCCGCTGCACGCCTTTCTGGCAGGCCTGTGCTTCCTTTTCAAACCCGTGGGCTGCAAAGAAGGACTCATACTGCTTAACACCTGCATAAAAGGCTATGGTTGGCCGGGCATCATCGAGTGCTTCTAATTCATTTGGATTCGGCGCGACCCAGGGCCAGATGTTTACATCGATCTCGCTTCGATCCCGTCCAGATTTCTGTAATTGATCGAGTATGACGGGCGCCATCGTTTCAGTTGCCCATTCCACGGACCACATGGGGTGACCAATCACGCCGTCACCTATTTCAACCGCCAGCCTGGTTAACTTTTCCCTGAGGGAGGCAATCCAGATGGGGATATTTTCACGCACGGGTGGTTGGGTCTGAGAAATTTCTGCAAAATCCGCTGAGAAGTATTCGCCTGTGAAGGGTTCGAGGTGAGTGTGGGCGTTGGCAACGATGTGCCGTACCGCGGCCACGGTTTCGCGCAGATGGGTCAGGGGTTTTATCGGTGGTGCCCCAAACACACCCGTAGTCCAGGCTGACACGGATGATCCCAGCCCCAGAATGAACCTGCCACCAGTAAGACGATCCATGTCGAGAGCCGCCATGGCCGTTTCAGTGGGACTACGTGCCGCCGCAATCGCGATGCCACTTGCCAGTTTGACTGACTCGGTTGCCATTGCCGCCGCCGCCAGGGGAATAAATGGCGGTCCATATACCTGGGGAGAAAACAGCCCGGTCAGACCTTGCTGTTCGGCCAGCGCAGCCACCATTTTTATGACTGCTGCTTCTGCTGCCGGCACAAGGCCCCAGTATTGTCGATCTTCACCTACCGCATTCGTTCCCACTTACATCTCCTCTGTCTGCTTTTCAGCAGTCTGCTGGTGCATCAGCCTGCTAGTGCATTAGAACAGTGCCACTGCCGCCATCTACCGTAATCATATGACCGTCCGGGATGAGATCGCAAGCCTGGGCCATGCTTGAAACACAGGGGATGCCATATTCCCTGGATATCATAACTGCGTGTGATACTACACCGCCGCCCTCGACGATAACGCCACCGATGATTGAGAACACCGTCGTCCAGGCAGGGTCAGTCGCGATGGTGATCAGGATGTCACCCTTTTCAATCCTGCCGATCTCATCGAGACTTCTGCACACCCGGGCTCGGCCGGTTACAACGCCGCTGCTGGCGGCGATGCCGCGCAGACCCTGGCCATCATCGCTAAGCTGGTTATCATCGAACGTCTCCCAGCCGCGGACATATTTCGGTGGCTCTCTGTGGGTGTACTTTTTATACACCCGGCGACGTGCCCGCACCATGGCCTCAATCTTGTTCGCGGTCAATTTGCCGGTTTCTGTCTCGATGATTTCTGCCATGGTGAGAAAGAAGATATCTTCTTCATCCTGCATCAGGCCACGTTCGACAAACTTGCTGCCAATGGCGGTAAACATTGGCCTGCGCCGTACACCATTCTTGTCGTTCTGGAATCGCTCCCAGTCCCTGTAGTAGAAGTACTCCTGAACCAGCTCGACGTACCACTTGAAGAAGGCTGACTTCAGCGAACCGAGAGGTTGTTGGCGGATCTTTTTTAAACAGGCCTTTTTGGTTTCGAGCATACGTTCATTCAGTTTTGTCTCGAATACGGCCGGAGAATCTTCATCGCCCTGGGATAGTAATGCTTTAATTGAGGGGAAGACCCTTTCCGGCTTATCTGCCCAGCGGTAGTGAATTGAATCCCGTTCGTCTGCACCGCGATGGCCGAACAACTCAATGAATGCATCTAGCGTCCGTTTGAATTTAAGTCCATCTTCTGAATCCTCCAGAGAATCAAGAATTTCCTTTGAATCCTCTTTCTTCATGAGTTCCATGAGCTGGGATGATTTCTTAACCTCCCTGGACAGTTCCCATACGGCAATATTCTGCTCGCCCGTTGGCATCTGCAAACCTGAAACCAGGTGGCCGAAGATCCTGCCGCCTTCATCATCACACCACATCTCACACAACCGCTGTAAACCGTGCGGGAGCACATAGAGGAAGAAGTTAAAGGGCAGGGCAACATTCGGTTCGAGTTCATTACCTTCATTGGAACGCTGCATGGCCCCAAATATATCCATGACACTTGCGGATTCCAGGTCGAAGTCATCCCAGACTGAATCTGAATGCCTGATCCAGTCCTTAAAATTATCCAGTAGGAAGTGAGTACTGCCGAGCAGTGATCTGGTGGGGTGGGTCCATTCAAGTTTCACTAGAGTCTTGAAGAATCGTAGCCAGTCGAAGGGCATATTCCTGATCTCTTCTCGCATTTCCTCCGGGAAGGCAGACAGGGCGATATCGTCCCGTGCGAAGGGTGGTATGAACATGCGAATCCACTCCTTTTCCAAGCTGGTATTGTAGTAGGCGCGTGCGCCATACCAGCGAAACACGGGCATATCCCAGAACTTCTCGACCGGGTAGCCGGCAAATTCGGTGATTCCCATATACTCAAGGGCAAGAAATTTGGTGCGAATTCTGTGCGGTTGTGCCATGGAATACATCATGGGAGTGGATGGGCCTGTCTGCAGTTCGTCTGAATAGGCACGGGACCAGGTCCATTTCTCATCGGTCAGTTCTTTATATGCGACGGGTGTTTGCCAGGCCTCGAGTCCCTCCCGAAAGTCAATGTCGGCGGCGGTCACTTCGCGGGACTGCAAAATGGCAAATCGGCCGTCCGCGTATCCCCATTCGATATCCTGCGGAAAGCCGTAGTGTTCCTGGATGCGTACGCCGATTTCAGACAGCTCAACAATCTTTTCATCAGCCAGCGTTTCTATACTGCGGAGGTTTTCCGGTACCTCGATCTCGGTGCTGCCCTGGCCAACATCTGCTCTTACGGTCATGACAAGTTTTTCATGGATTGTCTTCTCAGTGATCGAGGGACCATCCTTGTTTAAGATGTATTGATCCGGATTTACCTTGCCGGAGACGATAGCCTCGCCCAGGCCCCAGCTGACGTTCATGAATATCTCGTCAGGATTTGAGGTCACTGGATTTGCAGTAAACATGACGCCGGCGACTTCAGACGGGAACATCTCCTGGACGACGACAGCCAAAAGTACATCCTGGTGCTGAAACCCCTGACGATTGCGATAGGAGATTGCTCGATCTGTCCAGAGGGACGCCCAGCAGCGTTTGACGTGCTCGAGTACGTTGTCTGCGCCATGGATATTAAGATAGGTATCCTGCTGTCCTGCGAACGAAGTGCCGGGCAGGTCTTCAGCCGTTGCAGAAGAGCGGACAGATACCATCACACCTTCAGTTAACTGTGATTCGAGTTGCTTGTACGCTGTGCGGATGGCCACTTCAATATCTGCGGGAATCTCGGCGGCGATGATCATCTCCCTGATGGCTTTCGCACGCTGATCGATTTCCAGGGGGTCCTCATAGTTGAGCCCCTCCAGCACCCCAAGAACTGGCTCGAGTAGTGAATTGGCTTCGATCAGTTCTCGGTAGGCTTGCGTATTGACACAAAATGCCAAGGGTACCGGTAGACCGGCCGCGGTCAGTTCGCCAAGGTTTGCCCCTTTGCCGCCAACCAGCGCAATGCTCCCTGAGTCAACTTCATTCAACTCACAGGTATATTCAGCCATTTTCTCGATTCTCCTCTACTAAATGCTCATTCATCTACAACTAAAAAAGTAAAACACGTCATATAAAATAGCGCAATCCTGCCTACCGGAATAACAGTTGATGCTTGAAATCTTCTCATCGATCCACTTTAGTTGGGAGGTCACAATCCGCCAGAGCAGGTCAGGACTTCACCCGTAACGAAGTTTGACTCCGGGATGCAAAATAGATAAATGGCACCGGCGCCATCGTCTGGTTTACCGGACCGCCCAAGTGAGACGGTTCTTTTAACGCCTTCGACCTGACCGCTGGTTAATCCAACCCTGTGCTCCCGCCCATCGACCTCAATTAGGGGTGGTTCACCATCGTAGGATTGCGTCAGCCTGGTTTCTATGTGCCCAAAGGCAACACAGTTGACGGTGACATTGTATCTTCCCCACTCCTTCGCCAGCGTTTTCGTCAGGCCAACGATAGCCGATTTCCCGGATGAATAGGCTATCTGAGTTGCCGATCCCAGGGTGCCACTTACCGATGAGACGTTGACTATTTTTCGGCATACGGCCTCACCATTCTCTGCTATTTCCTTCTTTGCCTGATCACGCAACCAGGTGGAAAAGGACCTGAGAATTCTGAATGGTGCAGTAACATGAACATCCAGCATTGCCTGCCATTGTTCGTCGGAATGATTGTGCATGGCCCCGTTCCAGATATAGCCGGCGTTGTTAACCAGAATATCGATCTGCCCGTAGGCATCCAAGGTGGTCTGAATAAGCTGATCAGGGAACAGGGATTCTGTTACATTGCCGGCGCAGGCGATAGCCTCATGACCTTCTTCGACCAGTTCACGGACTACTGCCGTGGCTTCACTGGCATCCAGGTCGTTAACAACAACCTTCGCGCCATCCCGGGCGAGCATGAAGGCCGTTGCCTTACCTACACCTCGACCGCCACCCGTTACGATTGCAACCTTACCTTCAAGTTTAGACATTCGAGCCCCTCTATGCCGCTAGAATTTTCTCAGCCATTGTTACCATGAATTCCTGAGTTCCCGGAGTCTAAGAAATACCGTCTTTGGATCCGGGTCCTCCTGCATATCCGGGAATTGTTCCAGGAGCGTTGCGATAACTGATGGGCTCTGTAAGCGCAGAAAAGTATTAATTTCCTTTTCATCGGCAAGCGTCGCTATCGCTGCAGTATTTGGGTCCTGGTCCTTGGCATTATCGAGGAGGGATTTAGCCTTCGCATTGTCAGGTTCGCGGGAAAGGGTATATTCGAGGTTGGTAGCCCTGTAGTCATGTCCCGGATAGATTTTTGTGGTGTCTGGTAACGCTGAAATTTCTTTTGTAAAGGTACCAAACAATACCTCTGGATCCCCACTGTGGCAGTTACCCGCCCCCGCGTTGAACAGGGTGTCTCCGCTGAACAGTGCCGGTTCATCGGTTTGTGACAGCATGCAGATGTGAGACATGGTGTGTCCCGGTGTGTTCAGGGCAAGCAGTTCCACGCTTGTGCCGACCCTGACCAGGTCCCCTGCAGACAAGCCGACATCGATGCCGGGAATACTACCAGCGGCATTCTCATGGGCCAGCAATTTTGCACCTGTCGCGGCGATCACCGGCTCGTTTCCCCCTATATGATCTCCATGTTCGTGAGTATTGAGTACCTGGGTAATTTCCCAGCCATTGTCTTTTGCCGCAGCAAGACACTTTTCATGATCCAGCGGGTCGATGGCCAGCGCTTCCCCGCTTTCGGGGCACACGACCAGGTAGTGATAGTTTCGATAAGCGTTCCCGGTCCAGATTCGCTCTACAATCATGTTTTTCTCCCGATAAGGAAATAGCTCGTGCGGCGATGTTCTCACCGATGGAGGAGTACGGCAACTACCGGGGAAAGGTTAGCTGGTCAAAAACTGAAACCGAGAATGCCTGGAACGACGGTGAGGGTATGAATCAGCAGTCCTGCCATGCCGCCAATAACGGTGCCGTTGATGCGGATGAACTGCAGGTCCCTGCCGATCTGAAGCTCTATTCGCTCTGCAGTTGCTTGCGGATCCCAGTTTTCAATTGTGTCAGCGATCAGGTCTGCAACCTCGTGTCCATAGGTGCGAATCAGGTAGCGACCGCTGTCCTCTGCCCAGCCGTTGATCTTGGTTGAGAGTGCCTCGTCCTCCAGAATAGTCTGACCGAACCTGATGACAGCATCTTCTATCGCCTGTTTCAACTCAGCATCCGGGTTTTCGCTCTGTTCAAGCAGAAGGTGTTTGATGTCGGTCCAGAGGGAGACCGTAAAATCCCGGACCGCTAGCTGCTCAAGGACATCGCGTTTAATTGCTATCTCCTTTTCTGCAATATCAGGCGAATGTTTAAGGTCATCCATGAATTGATTCATGGATTTGATCATGCGCTTGCGTATGGGGTGCAGTACATCCACCTGAATTTCATACAGCATTTTGCTGGTACTGCGAACGATCCGTTTGTAGATGGCACTGTCGACAGACGTTGGAAACCACCAGGGAGTTTCCTGTCCTACTTTCGTCTTGATGTCGTGGTCGCTGTCTTCAAGCAGGTAGAGGCAGAAATCCACTGCGCTATCAAAAAGATACTGCTGTCTTCGTCCTGAGGTAACAAATGAGAGCAGTTCACCAATCATGGGTGCGAACGATGTTTCTCGAATCCGGTCTCTGATTTTCCCTTCTATCATGACCTGGATATCTTCATCGTTCATCACCCGGACGACACCGGCAAGGCCTGCGGTAATCTGCTCTGCTATTGCCTGGGCATTTTCTTTTTCCAGGGTCCAGGCGGCGACCCTTCGAGACAGGTTCATGGTGCGAATCTTTCTTGAAATAACATCTTCTGACAGGAAGTTCCGCTGCACGAAGGAACCAAATTGCTGCGCGATGACATCTTTTTTGTTGGGAATGATGGCGGTATGCGGAATTGCTAATCCAAGTGGGTGACGAAAAAGGGCAGTTACGGCGAACCAGTCTGCTATTGCCCCAATCATGGCAGCCTCGGCAGTCGCCGCAACGAACCCGATCCAGGTAGCCTGACCTTCAAATATTGAAGCAGTGATGTAGATCAGCACGGCAAGGATCAGGAGGCAGGTTGCCAGGCGTTTCATATTGGTGAGCTCTGCCTGCTTGATCAGATCAAGGTCAGTGTAACTTTCAACAAACATGCGATGGTGGAACGGATTTGGCTGAAAGGGCGGGCATTGATTGTCGGGGCCTGTTCATTGATTTTGATAAGAGCGTTTCCAAAAGAACATTTCCAAAGGAGCATTTCCAAAAGATCATTTCCAAAAGATCATTTCCAAAAGATCATTTCCAAAAGAGCAGATGCAATTTCGATACCATATAAATAAGTTCTTAAAAATCAATCGGTTACAGTGTATTGATCAAGTTGGGGTAGGTTGCCAGACGAGATATTGGTGAGATTGCTTAAACATAGCGGATATAGCCTGAACCGCCTTGCAAAGATCTGCAGCCCATGGTGACATCCATTCCCAGTGTCTAACAGGATGGAGTTATTCGTGGATCGGTTCTCGCTGGAAAACAAAAATATCGTGGTTACAGGTGCTTCCTCAGGAATAGGGCACCATTTTGCAGGTGTTCTGGCTGAGGCAGGCGCTAATGTGGTACTCGGTGCACGCCGTCTTGAAAAGATCGAGGAGCGTGTCGAAGAAGTATGTGCCTCGGGAGGAAGGGCGGTAGGCCTTTGCCTCGATGTTCTCGACAGGTCGAGTATTTCTTCCTTCCTGGATGCCGCGGAAGAAGCGTATGGTCCGGTTGACGTTGTCATTAACAATGCGGGTGTTGAATCCGGTGCGAAAATCTACACTGATATTGATGAGGAGGATTGGGACCGGGTTCTGAATACCAACCTTAAATCCGTGTGGCAGATTTCAAAGATGTTCACTGAGCGCGTGGAAAAAAATGAGCAGAAGGGTGGCAACATCATCAATGTAACATCCACGGCCGCTTTCCGGACGATAAAGGGACAATTCCCCTACGCGGTATCGAAAGCGGCGCTGGTGAGAGCAACCGAGGTCATGGCACTGGAAGGTGCCAGATTCGGAATTCGCGTGAATTCGCTGGCGCCCGGTTACATCCTCACCGATGTTAGCCGCGGGCTGCTCGAGAGCGAACGTGGTGATCGTTTGCGCAAGGGAATTCCCATGCGTCGCTATGGGAATTTTGAAGACCTGGATGGTCCTCTGCTGCTGCTCGCTTCAGATGCTTCAGCCTACATGAGCGGGGCTACACTGGTGGTTGATGGTGGTCATATCTGTGCTGAACTTTAAGCTGGTACAAAAAGGCTTCCCCTTGTTAAATAGGGTAGCTGGATAAGACTTACTAAAAGAGCCATGGATCAGAAATGGATAAAATTCTAGGTGCTGTTATTACGTTGGTGTGCCTGAACTCGTATGCTGACACGGAATCTTCCCCTGCCTCTCCAAGTCTGATTGTCGCCCCCAGGTTGAGTGTGGAAGCAAGCTCCGATGCCTTGTCCGGATCCATTACAGTATCGCCGGATTGCAGTTGATCTTTCCTCACTGCTACCAGCACTATTTTCCCTGGCATCGCTTCCTAGTGTCGCATCACCAACTGACGCGAACCCCACCACGTGCGCTAAACCCGGGTGACGAAAAACCGAAAACCTGTTCGTAGTTTTTGTCCAGGGTGTTTTCAAGTTTGAGGGTCAAGTCAACCCTCTCGTTCAGGTGGTAGGCGCCGGCTATATTGACCAGCGTGAACCCGGGCAGATTGACTCGCTCCTGATAGGGGGGGAACGGCGGGAAGAAGTCATCTTCCTGATCACCCGTATACATAACGGCGATGTTCAGGTTTGCCCTGTCAAAGGTGTAATTCGCACTAACAGAAGCAGTATGGTTTGGTCGTCGGATCTCGGTGACCTCCCTGCCGGCGATATCTGCCTGTGTCGCATCGAGATAGGTATAGCTTGTCGCTACCGACAACCGTTCAGTTGCTGTGAAATTGAGTCCGAGTTCAATCCCTCGGCGATTGGACTGGCCGTCGACATTGTTCGCAGTAAATGCACCGCTGGAAACATCAAATGCAAATCCGTTTATCTCGTTGTCCAGGTCAGCATCAAACCAGGCAGCCGTCAGCACCATTCGCTTGTTCATCAGTGATTGGCGCACACCTATTTCCCAGCTGAAGGATTCTTCAGGTTGCAGGTCAGGGTTACCGATAAAGGTGTCAAAGAAACCGAACCTTTCAGTAAAGGTCGGGTTCTTTACGCTCTCACCAATGGAGGCATGGAGGCTGGTTGCATCATTTGTCAGGTGCCAGGCAGCAGTAGCACGCCAGGCGCCAGAGTCATCGAACTCAGAATTGCGATCGTGGCGACCACTAAAGGACAGGTCCAGGTGGTCCCCATCGTAACGATATTCCAGTGCAATACTTTTAGTATCTGCGTCCAGGTTCTTGTTCGGGTTGCCGAAAAAGGAAGCAGCACCGCGCTGTTCGAAATCTGCCCGTTCGTATTCAAGCATGCCGGTAATGATATGACCTTCGAGCACCAGATTAGCCTGGTAACGTAACTGATCGTTAACACCACGGCTCTCATCATCATGCGGCGATGTTGTGCTGGTGATATTTTCAGTGTCGGTTCTTGAGAAGCTGAGTGTATGGGTTAGGTCTCCGGGTTTATAAACCAGTGATAAGCCCGCATAGGTCTGGCTGCTTTCTGTGGAGAAATCGGCATCTACGGGGAGCCTAGAGGTGAAGAAATCAATGTCATCATACTCAGTTGTACTTTCTGTATTCCTCAGCAGGTAAGACAGCAGGAGGTTGTCCGTTGGATTATAGGAGCCGCCAAGATTTGCAGTGGTGTTTCTATAGCCATCATTCTCAGTGCCTGATCTGGCAATGTTAGTGCCGTCAGTATCCAGATGGTCGAGAGAAAACTTGACGTTATTTCTATGACTTCCGTGTTTCACCGCAAATCCAGTTCGACCGGTTTTGAAAGAGCCGGCCTCGGCATAGCCAGAAAGTGCTGTACCGCTCAGGTCATCAGATCTGGTAATGACATTGATGACCGCAGCCAGAGCATCACTGCCCCAGATCGCGCTCTGGGGGCCGCGAACAACTTCGATTCTTTCTATCTGGTTTGCCATCAGGTGAGTAAAGTTGAACTCACTGCCCTGGGATAGATCGTTTGCCTCGATACCATCAATAAGTACCAGCACCTGGTTGGCCTCAGCACCGCGCACGCGAACCTGGGTTATAGCGCCGAGGGAACCCTGCTGGCTGACTGCCATCCCTGGAACCTCTCTCAGCAGATCCGCAAGATTGGTCGCATTTCTGCGCTGGATTTGTTCTTTGCTGATGATGCTGACTGAACTGCCAGTTTCTCCAACCTGTACAGCCGTTCTTGAGGCGGTAACTGTGATGGTTTCCAGCAGGTTGTCATCAGCGTTTGCGGCCAAACAAAGCCAGGCCATGGCAATTAGAAAATACTTCAAAATAGATCCTCCACACTCTCACCCGAGCGATTGAAATGTCATGCGGAGCAGGAAGGTGTATGAATTGTGCACACCCGCCCGCCGCGAGTTTTGGCTATTGGTGTGTTGGCCGGTCTCCGGGCTTACGAGTCGATGTCAGGCATCCTGTTTCTTCGCCTTCCCGTGTTAAAACACAGTGGCGTTTAGAAGAAACTAACTCGTCTACCGTTGCGGGGGCAGCGCCAGCTTTGGAAATGACTTAACCTTTCCTTACAGGCTTCACGTTTCATCCTCTCGTCGGTTGATTTGAGGACACCTCACACTGTTAGACGGCGCCCATCTTAGGTGCAGATCTTTGTAAGGTCAATAGGGTAGCTGAATTGACCACTTGGTCCTGAGGAAGGGTGAGTCAGTTGGCGTTGATATAGATAATATGATTCCGATTGATGATCATTTTTTGACCATTCTGGTAGAGAACGATAAAGGTACTCTCCTGATTGATGATGTCAGATGCCCTTGATTCTTCGGCCAGTGTCGGATAAATGACGCCATAAACAGTCCGATCATTGGTGAAGTGGACAACCAGGTTTTTTGGTGGCAGGGGAGTCTGGTGTTTTATCTCATCATCATTCTGGGTGCTTTTTACCAGTATCAAGTGGTCTTTGTTGATAAGGCGGTAGGCACCGGCATTACTTTCAAACGAGAAGAAGTGATTCGGGTCCTCGTTAAGGAATTCTTCAATAAGGGGGTTACCTTCTGCTGACACCAGATCCTCGGTGACAAACATTTTCCCTTCGACTGTTTCACCGTTCATGAGGAGAAGTTCGACGGGGACACTAATTTTTGGGATTTCGTACATTTTTCATCTCCTGCGTTTTGCCGCTAGCCTGATGAAACAACAAAGTGCGTCTTGAATCAAACGCTTCGTACATTCACCTTGTAATCGAGTAAGGACTCGGCGGCGAATGTAAACCAAGCGTCGACCCGAAGTCCTTCGATGATCTGTGGCAGCCAGTGTCTGTCATCTTCCCACATTTCGCCATAGGGAATCTCATCAATGTTGAACCAGAGGGGGATTGCCTCTTCTGTTTCCGTTGGCGTCCCTTCATAGTCTGTGGCAGTAAATACAAAGCCGTGAATTCGGGGCATGTCTTCGGCATGGAAAAACAGCTCCCCGGCAAATTCAACATTGATTGGGTTGATTATCAGCTCTTCCCGGGTTTCCCTAATTGCACATTCCTCAGGTGACTCCGATGCTTCCAGGCGACCACCAGGGCCGTTTATTTTCCCAGCACCCAGTCCTCTCTTTTTTCTGATGAGCAGGATCTGCTCGTCCTTGATGACGAACATCAGAGTGGCTGTTTCTTCTGGTACCCAGGTATTCCAATTGATATCAGCGACTTTCATCAATCAGTAAACACGCAGCGCTCTCTTGCCCACGCGCGCAGCCCTTCAATTTTTTCGTGCATAACGACAGACAAGGGGCGAGTGTTGCGGATGGTGTCTATCAGTTGCAGGGGTGTCAAGGACTCCTCGAGCGCTGAGATCGTATAAAGTGCGCTGACAATGGACTGCTCTATTTCGGCTCCAGAGAATCCTTCTGTTATCTCAGCAAGATATTTCAAGTCAAACTTGCTGGCGTCCTGATCACGTTGTTCCAGGTGAATCTGAAAAATATCAGCTCGAATCGCCTGGTCAGGCAGATCTACAAAAAAGATTTCATCCAGTCTTCCCTTGCGAACAAGTTCAGGTGGTAGCTGTGAAATATCATTCGAAGTAGCGACGATAAAGGCGCTGCTGTTCCTTTCGGACATCCAGGTCAGCAGTGTGCCCAGTACGCGCTGTGAAATGCTGGAATCGTTCTGACTGGTTGATACTCCCTTTTCTATTTCATCCAGCCAAAGGACGCAGGGCGACATCATGTCTGCAAGTTTCAATGCTTCCCTTAGATTCCTTTCAGTTTCCCCGAAAAACTTATTGTAGAGGGAGCCGAAATCGAGTCGGAGCAAAGGCACGGACCACATGCCAGCAACGGCTTTCGCCGCGAGACTTTTGCCACTGCCCTGGATGCCGAGCAGCATGATTCCTTTTGGCGGGTCAAGGGAGTCGTCTTTTTCCGCCAGGAATTGGCTCTTTCTGTCTTCCAGCCACTGTTTCAGGTTATTGAGCCCACCCACCTGGTTGAACTTTGCGGTGTCGTATTCGAAACTCAATACACCTTCCATATCCATTAGAGCAAACTTGGCCCGATTGAGTTCGGGCAGGTCTGACTCATCGATAGCTCCATCGTCGTATATGGCACCACGAACCAGTTGCCGTGCATCGTCGAGGGAGAGGCCTTTGAGGTTGTTAACCAGTTTTGTGAAGGTTTCACTGGTGCTGCGGACCGAGCGATTGCCTCGCATCTTTGACCAGTCACTTGCTTCTTCCCGCACCAGGTTCGTTAGTTGCTCTTCTGTGGGCATCGAAAGTTCAAAGCGTGCAGTATAGCGTTTAACTTCTTTCGGCAAGGTAAATGCGTGGCTGAGCAGGATGACAGTGTGACCCAGATTCTGATGCCGCATGGCGATTTCCCGGAGTAAGCGAACATTGACCGGGTCCTTATCAATATAAGGATGAAAATCGCAAAGCACATAGATACCAGGCGTCTCATCCTGCTTGATGTGCTTTAGTACTGCAGTGGCATCCTGTGATGCACAGTCGGCCTCTGGGCTGTTGCCGAATCC
Organism: Gammaproteobacteria bacterium; assembly: GCA_002726655.1. Lineage (GTDB taxonomy): Bacteria > Pseudomonadota > Gammaproteobacteria > Pseudomonadales > Azotimanducaceae. Next base: position 13,668 of record PBRP01000074.1, on the reverse strand, counting down.
CAGACGATTTAATCCTTCTGTGATTGACCAGGCGTAGAGGGGTGAAGCCCGCTTAACCGCCAGGCGGGTGATCATTTCCAGTACACGAGGCTCTTCAAAAGACTCGATGACCAGCAGTGGAACCTTTGAGTCCAGAAGCAGACCCAGATCATTAAGATCGGTAGTCACGGGATTTCTATTGTGATGAAAATGGCAACCCCCAGAGTAATGATTTTGTCGATTGCTCGCAATCCATCGCGTCCAACAGACAAGAATCTGGTTACATAAAGGCAATAAGCTCTTGAAAAGAACATTTTTGACCCAATTTAGGGAACTAGGAGCCAGAAATGGCTTCTAAGTACTTGTAAGCTAAAGAAATTGTAGAATTTCGATAACGGAGAAAAATATGGCATCGGCGGCAAATACAGCGAGCTTTCCGGTTTTAAGGAGCGGGAGCCTGCAAGAGTATCTTGATACCGCTTCGCAAATTCCTATCCTGAGCAAGGAGCAGGAGGTAGATCTGTTCCTGCGTTTTCAGGAGCATGAGGATCTGGATGCCGCCCGCAAAATAGTCATGTCCCACCTGCGCTATGTCATATACATTGCCAGGGGTTATGCGGGCTATGGGTTACCCCTGGAGGATATTATCCAGCAGGGAAATGTTGGTTTGATGAAATCCGTAAAGAAATTCAGCCTTGATCATGACGTGCGACTCGTCTCGTTTGCGGTTCACTGGATTAAGGCAGAAATTCATGAGTATATTCTAAGGAACTGGAAAATAGTGAAGGTGGCCACCACCAAGGCCCAGCGCAAACTGTTTTTTAACCTGCGCAAAGCAAAGCGCGGACTGGGTTGGTTTAACCGGTCAGAGGTGGAGCAGGTAGCGAACGACCTTGGTGTTAAACCCGCGGAAGTTGTTGAAATGGAAGCAAGACTCACTAATCGTGATGAGAGTTTCGAGCCTGTTGACTATGATGATGAAAAGAACTTCTCCCCGTCTGCCTTTATCACTGTAGGTGAAAGTGAAGACCCGGCCAATGTTACTGCAGAGCGACAGATCACGAATATTCAGAACCAGGGTCTGATTGAAGGTCTTGCCTCCCTGGATGATCGCGCCCGTGACATAGTGAAAAGCCGGTGGTTGTCTAATGAAAAGGCAACCCTGAAGCAGTTGTCCGCTAAGTATGGTGTTTCCCTGGAACGGATTCGTCAGATTGAAGTTAAAGCCTTCGAAAAAATTCAACCCTACCTGCAGGCGGCCTGACCACCCTGGCCCCATTTCCGGATATTCCGCCCAAATCAAAACGCTTTTTTTGATATGGTTGAAGGAGCTTATGTTTCTGGAGGAAGTATGTCTGAAGAAAAAGGGTCTAAAGAAACAGGATCTGGTGGAATGATAACCAGTGACCAGTCTGTTTTTGATGGACAACAGATCGTGGCTGATCTGAATCGGCTGCTGCGAATTCGAACGACGCCCATCGGTATGAAAATGTTCAAAACGCGGCAGGAAATGGAAGCCGTGCCAAGAATTCGCCGCCCCAGTGATATTCACACGACTGACCAGATCGTGGGGCAGGCATGCAGAAACGGTTGGACAGTCGGCATTACCATGGATGATCTTGTTGGTGCCCAGTGTGGTACGGTCGTTGGGCTGCACCCCAGGAACGCAGAATGGCTGTCCGGTGAGAGAATGACCGGTGTCTGGTATAGCTCGGTGGAAGATGCTGCGGCTCACCAGGAGGCTATGGATCTATTGGAATATGGGCAGTATGAAGCGATGGCGGTCAGCCCGCTTGCGTCCGGTCGTCTCGACCCGCCGGATATATGCCTGATTTACGCTACCCCGGCACAGATGATTCTTCTCATCAATGGTCTGCAGTGGACGGGTTATAAGAAACTCGAATGGGGATGTGTCGGTGAGTCGTCATGCGCAGATTCCTGGGGCAGGGCGTTAAAAACCGGTGAGCCAAGCCTGTCATTACCCTGCTTTGCAGAAAGGCGTTATGGGGGAGTTATGGAGGATGAACTGTTGATCGCAATACCGCCCTCCTTTTTGCCGAAAACCGTCGCCGGGCTTGAAGCGCTTTCTCGTAACGGTCTGCGATATCCCATCGCGCCCTATGGCGTTAACAACGATGTCAGGGCTGGGATGGGCGTGTCCTATTAGCTAATTTTAATCTGTTTCCGATAGTCGTGAGAGACACTTCGGATTGAATAGTCTGGCACCTAACCTTCTGTGGCATCGGCCTTCCATGGCCGGGTCCCGTGTCCATCCCTGGCGCTAGCCACGACAGATCAGGTACCAGGCTATCCAATCCTAACTACTAAAATTCTTCGAATTAGTGGCAGATAAAAGTGGGTCGTCGGGGTCTATTCCGCATTGGGATCCAGTACCGACCATGCCTGTATACCAAGATGATCGTCACGCACGGTTACGTTGACAACTGCCTGGAATTCATTTGTACTAGAATCATCCCGAACTACCAGATCGAGACCCGCATTCACACTCATCTTTCCGGCCTGCAGAACCTGAAGAGAGGTAACGGTAATCTTATGCTCTGTTCCAGTGAATTGTGCAGGTCCTAAATATTCCTGTAGTTGACCAATCCCTATGCCGTAGTGGGGGTAATTTAACAACTCAGCACAGGCTTCAACATTGTTGTTGTTAAGGTGGCTGGTGAAGTCATCGATCAGGCTGAAGGTGCGACCTTCCAGCCCTGAAGTGTCATGGTCATCGTCAGCATAGTCGGAGCCAAACCTTGATTGGATTCCCCAGGATCCGTCAACGCGGGTCACAATGTATAGGATGGGATTGGTGTGAATAACTTCACCTTCGGCGTCGTACCTGCTCCATTGTCCCGCCACGTGAATCTTCTCCGGTGAGGTGTGAATAACCTGCCGGTAGTCCCACTCACTATGATCCCAGCCTGTTGCCACTACCTGATCAAAATCGACTCGTGAGGCGTATTCAATTGCATCTTGTGCAACCAAAATGGGGCCAAAAGGAGAAGGTCTGACGTGAGGGTAGTTGAGTGACGCCGCCCAGCGCTCTGGGTCGCGGGAGTTCCATGTGTCAATAAACCTGTCTACCGCATCAAGTCCAGTTTGTTCCAGATCCTGCGTCATTTCCACCTAGCTAGCGTTACCTGAAGTGATTCTACCAGCAAACAAATCCATTGGAGATTGCTTTCTCCCTGGTTTCAGTGCACAAGGAATAGGAAACGCCGGTTTCAGTTTCCTCGTGGATTTGCAGGGTGAGGGTAGGGGCATCAGCACCATGGCACTGAAACGACCACGCAGGCCGGCTGCATAAGCCATAGTCCACCTGGCATCAATCTCGTGAGTGAATTCCAACGTTCGCTGACCAACGATCTGAGTGTTGAGGGGCATTACTTATCCTAGTGACTTTGATCCACCAAGTGTAACGAACTCAATGGCTGGATGCTCTTCAGGTTGTTTGTGCCCAGGTTCGGTTTGTTTAGAATAGGACTGGTTAAGTTTTCCGGGCTGGCCTTATGGCGAGAGAACTAGTGTGCTGGAACTGTGGCAAGTCAATTGCTGACATCCCCTTGCCGATTAGTCGTCATGCTAATTGTGCCCATTGTTATGAAGTGCTGCGCTGTTGCCGTCTTTGCAGGCATTTTAATGCGGGTGTCCAGGGGCAGTGTGAACACGAGCGTGCTGAGCCCCCGGTTATCAAGGAGAGTGCCAATTTCTGTGATTTCTTCAAACCCGCACCGGGCAGATTTTCGCGAGATTCAACCAGGAAACAGGATGGTGCCCGGTCGGATTTTGATGCCCTGTTTGAGGGGACTGCAGAAGATAGTACAGGGGAAAGCTCACAGGAAAGCGCAGGGGATGCTGTGGCAAGTGATGAGCTGAAATCAAAACTGGATGACTTGTTCGGTGACTAATTTTGATCTTATGAAGACTAAAATGTCCCGTCGTTCCTGGAAAGAATCCCTATTGATTCAAACTCTGTAAACAGCTGCTCGTTGGATTGAAACAGGATGCTTCTGATTCCCGCTGCTTCACCCGCATCGACGTTAGGCTGGTTGTCGTCAACGAAAGTGCATTGCCCGGGGCTCACTTCTAACTGCTGCAGAATATATTCAAAATAGGCTATCGCCGGTTTCCGTACACCCATTTGATAGGAAACGAATGCACCTTCAAAGTGGGGGGCATAGTGAGCTGCAATTAATTTGCCGCGATACGAATCCTGGTTGGTCGCCAGGTAGGCCGTCGGGAGCTCAGGTAAAAGGTCAAGTAGTTCGTTATTGTATTGTGCCTCGCTCTTCAGCCAGGTATCCAGGTAGGACTCTGCATCGGGTGCTTTTACATGGCCTGGAAGAATCCGCCCTATGACCTCTAGAAAATCGGCTTCTCCAGTCTGTGCCAGTGGATATTCGGCGTCTGCAAAGAGTTCCATGAGGAAGTCCCTGTGGCTTGTTTTCCAGTCAAATGCGCTGGCAAAGCGCTCTGCAAGTCGTGCGTCATAGAACTGGAGTACGCCATCAACGTCGAGCAGGAGGATTTTCATATCAGTGGAAGCCGCACTAGAGGTTGTTAATCTCCCGTTCCAGGCCACGTTTGTCGTCGGTCACAATTTTTTCCAGTATCTGAACCCGGTTTTCCAGGTCTTCAAGACGACCTGAAGTCGCTTCGTCTGGTTCATTGTTCTCGACTCTCATGTACTTCAACTTGATGAACCGGTTAGCCACGCCTGCTAAACAAGTGACGATGACAATCAAAACTACCATTTCAGAAATATTCATTTAAGTTTCCCCTATCTCAAGGCTGGTTCCTGGGCGGATATCCTACCCGGGTTGCGGCTGTTCAGGCTATGAATCAGGTCACGCCATTTGTCCCTAATGTCTCGATATCCTCGGCACCCGGCAGTGCCAATTGCATCACAGCGAAAGGCCCGACCAGGACCTGGGTAAAATCAAGAATACGGGTGCCTTCGAAGACCTGGCGCATAGGCGTTACCTAAAAGACAGAATAGCCGCCATCAATAAGAAAATTTTCGCTGGTGTGATACGCACTCCCTTCACTCATGATATAGACAGCTATAGCCGCGAAGTCCTGTGGTTGTCCCCAGCGCCTGGCTGGAACCCGGGGCAGAACCTTTTCTACGAATGTATCCCAGTTGAAAGAATCTTCTGTCATGGCTGTTTCGATCCAGCCGGGCAAAATCGTGTGTGCGGTTACACCATACTTGGCATATTCGACCGCCAGTGCCTTGATCATTGAGATGAGCCCACCCTTGGTCGCGGCATAGTGCTCACCGCGTGCCTGTCCAGAGATTGCGGCCAGGCTTGCAGTGCCAACCAATCTGCCAAAAGCATCATCCCCGTCAGCGCGTTCGCGCATGTGCTTTGCCGCACATCTGAAAGTGTAGAAGACGCCATTGAGGTTAACATTAATTATCTGGTTCCACTCTTCGGTTTCTATCTCGTCGAATCGGGTGCCGCGCGACCCTATGCCGGCGTTTGCAAAACAGCCATCCACTCTGCCATGGTTTTTTACTGTTTCAGCAAAACAGTCCTCCACTTTCTGCTGATTCGACACGTCACACTTGAGAGCTGTAACCCTGGTGCCATGTTTCTTCAAAGTTTCAAGGGCAGCGCTATTTTTTTCTTCGTTTGTTCCCCAGATACAAATGTCACAGCCATGTTCTGCAAGACCTTCTGCCATGCCAAGTCCTATGCCACCGTTTCCACCAGTAACGAGTGCAACTCGGTCGCTCAAATCAAACAGATTTCCCATAAAAAGCTCCAAAAGTTGGTTTGGAGCTTATCAAATTGAATGGCTGACGTAACAGGTAATCACCGGGAAAGAAAACTCCCTAGAATTCATTCTTGATATTGATGGTGATTTCGCTGCTATCAACTGCAGGGTCATCCTTGTTCGTCAGAGGGAAGGCAAAGTCAATATGGATAACCCTGCCTGCATCAGCTTTGGTAGATGCCAGCCTGATACCAAAACCAATATTGGCGAGATAGTCGTCCTCGAACCCTTCGTCAAAACCAGGCTCCCATGCTCTGCCGATATCGACAAACAGGGCCCAGCCCAGCCTCGCCAGGTTCAGCAGGTGGATATCCGTATAGAGGCGTTCTTCGAGGGTCAATTTGACCCTGCGATCACCTGTCTGGAGTCGATTGTCAAATGCCCTGGCCCCGGTATCACCGCCAAAAACGACCTGCTGATTTGTATTCAGGTTTTTTGCGTAAACCAGGTCGAGGCTGGCGAAGAACGAGCGCCGCTTAGTCTGACTGCGAAAATAACGGCTTGAGTAGCTGACGATGATGTCCTCCGAGGCGTCGTCCTCCAGGTTCCACAGGCCTTTCCATTCCAATTTATGGCGCCACAACATGGAACTGCTGTAGAAGATAGTGTCATCAAACCATCCCTCCAGAACAATTCGATCATCGTCTGAGCCGAATGCAGATGCCGCGTACCCCAGGCGGGAAAAGAAGGTGTGGCCAAGATGAAGATCTTCTGTACGTCGTATCTGATCAAAATTGAAAATTTTTGTATAGTCATCGACGACTGACCAGTACTCCAGATAGGGGTATGAGAGCCTTTTGTCTGTAGGGAAAACAGTTGGAGTCGGGAGTTTATCACCGGGGCTGAACTGGTCTTCACGGTATCGGTATCCCAGTGTCCAGCGCCGCGCAACACCATTTTTCAGTCCCTGGGAAAAACCATAATAGAGCATATAGTCGTCCCTTTCATGGACTACTTCGGTGATGTCGCTGCCGTGGCTGAACTGCCGATCTTTCCGTTCAAACCTGTTTAGGCGGATGCCCCAGGATTGTCTGGAGTCCAGGGAATAAAAAGGCAAATGAACAAAGACGAGCCCTTCGGAACCATCATCATTGTCAGTGTAAACTGCGCGCCCGGCCACCCTGCTTTGCCCTAAGTTATTGTTTTTATAGGCGAATTGAGTCGTATCACGATCAATATCATTCTTGGAGATTAGCGAGAGTTCCTGCCCGGACCCGAGAAGGTTAGTCTCCCTGATACTGACGCGGCTCGTGTTCTCTCCACCAGAACGTTTGAAGGAGAGTTCAGGGGTAAAGGACCAGATATCCCTGGTGATGACTTCAAGGTCGATCGTATCATCACAGACTTTTACCGGGCGGACATCGGCGTCATAGAGATATTTCCTTCGCCTGAGAAGGCGTGAAGTTTCTTCGATCAGCCTGGGATCATAGTCTTGTCCACTAGTGACCAGTACCTGACTCGAGACAATATCCTCTTTGGTCGTAACGTGGAGCCTGTTTGCCCAGCGATAAAGCCTGTTATTCTCACGGGGATCAGATTCATCGAATATCTGTAATCTCGTGTAGTGGATTTGCCCAATTTTTAGGTCCTCCATCGGGCCGGTTTCGTATTCATCATCGCCAACGAAATCATATCCACCCGGTGCCGGGACAAATTTTTTGGCACATTCCAATAGGCTCGGCTAAAACTGGACCTGACAGGAAGAGCAGGAGTGTGGCAATTACTAGAGGTGGCATCGTTTAACGACTTTCATTTAGAACCCTTATTAGAACATAGAAATTCTGCACTGAAGCCGCCTGCAGTATTTTCTCGTTTTCAACTGCGGTTGCATGGGATCGCTAATCTGTTAGTGGAAGAACTGGTGTCTGGGTACAGGTAATAAATGATGTGCCTGGGTTCTTGTAATAGCGCGAGAAACGGAAAAATAAACCCACATAAGTACATTTAGTGACTACAAAATATAAATAATAACCCACATACGTAGTATAATGGAAATAATATGAACTTAATCAACTTTCCATTTGAGCGTGCAGACTAAGTATTGTCATTTCTCGCATAATATCTTAAATGTGGGAAATAAATGCTATTTTGGCGTTGCCAACCGCCTGTCTTCCTCGGTCTGGTACTGTGGTTCCATGTTCCTTGGTGAGCGGGTGTCACTTCGTGTTGCACTTGCCTCCCGCTGGTTGATACGCTTCCATCCCTGGCTCCAGGAAAACTCCAGTGATTTAATGCCTGGCTCTGTAAAGGACTCAAATCCGGCGAGACCCTGCCTGACAACCTCCAACTGGGTTTGTTTATCCTGGAATGGACCCGCCTCAAATCCCAGGGGGAAATTCAGGAATTGTGCTCTCGGTGGTCTGCCAGATTCCAGGATGTCCAGCGCGCTGCCCAAAATGAGGGTCGGCAGACCAGCAACTTCGAAATGCCGTGCTAACAGACTCACGGTCTGATGGCAGACCGGTCACAGGGGGATCAGCAATAACAGGTCCAGTTCCTGCTGCCCGATGGCTTCGGCAAGGTTGGGGATCAACTCCTGTCGCACCCGGTTCTGGGAGTAGATACCGCCCATGCAGGAATAGTAATTATCCGCGAGTTCACCAATAACACCTTCTTCCTGGAGTACCCTCAGGCTCTCAAGGGGAAATACGGTGCCAGGGTCATGGCGGGCTTCCACCAGGTAGTTCTCGGTAATATGTGAAAAGCGGATCTTCTCCAGAGGTGTATCTCTCGGAATCGCGCGTATGCTGGTGTCATCCTGGTAATAGTAGGCCACCTGCCCCTGGACATAAGCACCGGAGGTGGAAATCATACCGAGGCGACTATTAGCAAGTGGCTTCAGTAGGCTTGTAAAAGCTGGAGGTGAGTCGGCTTCGAACCATCTGTATGGGGGATAACCCAGGCTATCGTATGTCTCGCGAGTGCGCCGGATGTATTCGACAGGTTTCATTGAAGGTCTCATGGAAAGTCATATTGGGTAGACATTATGCACTGATGCTGATAATTGTCTTCAATACTTTGCCTGAACCTTTAAAACATCTGAGCCCTTATGACATCTGAACCTTGCCGACTGCAACTGAAAGTCGTTCCGTCATCGTCACGGGACGCCATAGTCGGGTGGTTGGGGAAGGTGCTTAAGATCAAGGTTACGGCACCTCCTGAGAAGGGGCGCGCTAACAAGGCAGTTGAGGCACTTCTTGCCAAAACTCTGGGATTACCTGCTAAGTCGGTGTCTATTGTCGGCGGTCATTCCAGCCCTGCCAAAACGGTTGAAATTGCAGCAATGCGCCAATCTGAAGTGCTACGGCTATTGCCAACGGTCTCTGAGCAGTGATTCTGTAAAAAATAGCTACTAGCCTTTGGCCCAAGTGTTTAAAATAGTCAGTCAGTCCCATATATTGGAGTCATTCCGAATGGCAAAGGTAGGTATTACGTTCGGTGCGTTTGATCTTTTCCATGCTGGTCACATTCTTATGTTGCAGGAGGCAAAAACTGTCTGTGACCACCTCATTGTCTGTATCCAGACGGACCCTTCCGTTGATCGAAACGAGAAGAATGCACCGGTGCAGAGTATCGTGGAGCGGCAGATTCAAGCCACCGCCTGCAGATACGTGGATGAGGTTATCGTTTACGACACTGAAGCCGATGTTATGGAAATCTTGAAGTCCGTTGACTGGGATGTGCGTGTATTGGGGGATGAGTACCGAGACGAACCCTTCACAGGCAGAGAGGAAACCCTGGACAAGTGTTACTTCAACCGACGACCCCACAATTTTTCCAGTTCTGAATTGAGATTGCGAGTAGTGGAGAAAAGCTCGAAGTAGAAGCGCGGCAGTGGCCGAATTCCAACCCGTCAATTGTCAGTGCCGGGAAATCAGGTAGCGCGTATTAGCGTTGAATTGCTGGTCCAGGTTTGTCACCTCTCCGGTTGACCACTGAACTTTGACGTTAGTTATCTCAGTATCCCCGCCAAGCCCGAACTGGGCAATGGACTCATCGAAGGAAAGATACCCGCCGCTGGCCTTGATCTCCCTGATTTGCCTGCCGGACTTACTTTCAATGGTGATCTTGCAGCCAATACAAAACCTGTTTCCCAACTGATCGTCGAACAAAAAGGTAACGCTGTTGTTCCTGTTTACCCTATTCTCATATAGACGTATGCCGACCAGCTGCCCGTATTGGAGGATGTCCATGTCGCCATCCAGGTCAAAATCCGTCAGCGCATAAGCGGGCGTATTGATATAGTCGTCGAGACCGAAATCATCTTCGGCGCGAACAAATTTCTGGCCTTGCTGATTGTGGAAAACAACATTCGGGAAAACTTCCAGAGTGACCAGCAGGCCAGCCTCGCCTGAACTGCCAAATCCAAACCCTGTACCCACGAGAATATCCTGAAAGCGATCGTTGTCGATATCCAGTGCTTTTGAGTTCCAGCTCCAGTTGCTGCGCGCAATACCTGTATCTTCCGAAACATCAATAAACCGTGATCCCCACGCCATCAGGAATTTGTTGGTAGCACGTTGTGCCGGGTATTTTTCCAAATCGATATCCTCGCTGGGGGGAATATCTCCGGTAACGTTGGCGCAGTACTGACGTTTTGCGGTAAATCCGAGTGGGATTTTCTCACATAGGTCTGCGTTATTTTCACGAATGGCGATTGCCAGAATGGTTGCCGCCAGACATTCGATGCGTTCAGTTGTGGGTTTTGTATTGCACCATTCAATATTGTAGTCACCGACTTCGCGCCCGGTTTCCACGAGCTGCATGCAGCGCCCTTTGCCTTTGTCCTCCGGGATGGCATCACAATAGTTTTCATGGCCGGGTTGAGAGAAGGTCATGTCACTGGAGAACAGGTCCAGTTTCAGGTCATTGTTGAAGTCGGCAGAATCGTAGCTCATGGTATTCAGTGATGTCTCAGGAATAGTGCCGGGGGAGGGGGGTGAATATTCCAGTGGCCCGCTTGAGAAGTGGAACAGGTCCGGCGTTTGTCTGTCATTACCGGTTACGATGTCAATTACTGAGTCCTCGTTGAGGTCTGACAGCAGAATCGAAAGTGTTGGCCCTGGCGGATCCGGTTCAAACAGCGGCAACTGCTTGAACGCACCGGATTCGTTTAGCCACACCTCGTTGTTTGCGTTGTGTGTTTGAAAGTGGCGCTCCATCCCATAGGCCCACTTGCCGAGAACGATATCCAGGTCTGCATCCTGATCCAGGTCAGCAAATCCAGCTGCCATGGTCAAGGTTGATGTCAATGTAGGCACGGCTATCGGCGGCTGCCGCGTGAAGTCACCCCCGTCGCTGATGTAGAAAAATTGCTTGCCACCGTAGGCGGACAGGAATATATCCAGGAAACCATCGTTGTTGAAGTCAACCAGGGCTGCAACAAACGTATTGAAATCACTTGCGGGAACGAGCGTTGAAGTAAGCGCAAATTTCCCTGTACCAAGATTAATATATACATACACGCCACGTTCGAAGGCAACTATCACATCAGGATAGCCGTCATTGTTAATATCCCCCGCGCTGATACCTTTACCGTAATTGAAAGGCTCATTGAGGTCGGTTGCATTGACGGACCATGCGTGAGTAATACCGATATCGCCACCAGAATGAAGTTCAAATCTGTTTGTAGGTGGCGACCGAAGCGTGGCGGGAAGTGCACTGATGCTCACGTTATCGAACTCATGCAGGGGTTCATAATGGATCTTTTCAGGCAGCGTAAAGCCGATGCCGCGAGCCTCCTGCTCAAGGCTGGCATCAGGAATGGATAGTGTTGTCAGTTCCTTGTCAGCGGACGATTGAAGCAGGAGCCGTGTGATTTCGAGCTGGCACGATTGTACCTTGCTCGCATCCAGATTTGTGCATTCACTAATTTCCAGGCTGGATATTGTCTGTTGCTCTTTAAGCAAATTGTCGCAAATTTTTGTGTAGTTTCTGTTATGTAGACCCGTGCAGGAAAATTGACCTCGACTATCCATTATCTTTATGGCTAGCACTACAGAGTAACAATCGTAGCTAGCCTGCGGTTCAGCCAACGCAATACAGGTTTCGAGATCCATTTGGTCTGTCGCATCTCTCACTTTTACCTGCGACCGGCAGAAAGCCATTTCGTCAGGGTGCAGGTCATCCGTACAGGGAATATCTGTACGGTTTTGCATGATTCGGTTCATGAGTACCAGTTTACGGCACAGGGGAATTCTGGGTTCTGCCATGATGGAATCACACCGGCTTACACCACCATCGATGTAACTGGTCGCATTAAGGTACGCCATTTGGCACTCATAGTCGTCACAATGGCTAATATCGTTGGTACGAATGGCTAGTTTGCTGGCCTCCTTCGACTTGAGTATCTGGTGGCACAGGTTGGCGAGAGTGGAATCACTCTTGTTGATAGCAGAACAGAGGCCGATGTCCACCGTGCCAAAGGCCTTGTTCCTCAGCAAATTGGACAGGCACGCGTCCTCAGGCATGAAGCCACTGCTGCACAATGTTTTAGCGGTGGTAACTTTCTCAGCAATTGCAGGGTGAAAAATTGATGGGTCTGCAGGCTGGCTGACCTTCACTGCGGGTGATTCGCTGCTCCCAGTGTCGAGTTGCTTAAGAGCCTCGTCAATCTGCTGTTTCTCACTCTCAACTATCTGTCCATGGACATGCTCGGTCAGGAGCCCAGATAGGATCGCTACTATCACCACCGAGCCTGCCATAATTGAACTGAGTTTCCAGGATATATCCCTGCCAATAACCAATGCCGGAAAGATGCTGAAGATGGAAAGTGAAAAGAACAGGGTCATGGCGAGCCCCGGTGGCAGTCCAATGCTGATGAGCGCTGAAGTGAAGACCACATCAAATGCCATTGGAACAGGTAAGAATACGCCTAGCAGTGCGATAAGAAAGTAGGAGCCAAGATCCGAAGAAAGGTTTGCCATGGTATCGAGGGAAATTGTCTCGATCAGCATTGCCCCAAGAATTCCAGCCAGCAACATCAGTGGCAAAGTAATTTTCAAAAGGAAAAAGAGGTTTCGAGTCATTTCAACAACTGATTCTTTGATGGTGCTTATCCAGTCATCTGAAGTCTCACCATCGCCATGGGGAAACGGATTGTTAATTTCTGGGGCGGCTAATTGGGCCGCATCTGCGCTTGAATATCGAGACCACAACCAGACGATGCCGGGTATCAGAACTGCAATGAAGAACAGCGTCACTCCCAGCTTGATAATGACGAAGTACCAGCTGAACAGTGACAGCATCATAGTGATAACAATCAGGTTGAGTGTAGGGCTGGCGGTCAGGACTGCGAGCATGGTTTCTAGTCGAATACCTGCACGGTGCAAACCCTGTGCAATTGGGGTTGCACAGTTTACGCAGACGCCAAGTGGTGCGCCGCCGATGAGCCCCTGTAGTGCAGCGAGGAACCTGTTGCGCGGCAGTCTCCAGATTGGTATCGAGCGCATCAATGTGAGTAAGGTAGCGCCGAACAAGATGCCAAAGGTCATACCCTTCCAGTTGGTATAGGACCAGTTAACAGCGCTTTTAGAAACTCGCTCTACGTAGGGTTGCTTATCATCGACCGTGTAAATGGTATCGAACGCGATGGAAGAGATGTCCGTGCGCTGGCCCATATGCGCCTTTCGGTCGAGTGCAGGACCACGCGATAATGACAGGAAAACCGCGGCGATGGTAAGAGCTACCGCCGCCAGAAAAATAATTTTCTTGATGTTCCCTGCTCCCTGGAAATATCCTGAGAGAACAGTCTAGACAATCACCTAGTGATTACAAGGCGAACCTAATGCGTATGCCTAAAGTAGGTATGAATGGGGTGTACGTCGTCAGCCCATATGGGACCACTGGCACTAAATTCTAAGAGACACTTTTCTGCTCATTGTTGCTCCAGTCTATCCT
>PBRP01000073.1 GCA_002726655.1 Gammaproteobacteria bacterium | reverse complement strand
CTTTGCTTCGGTTTAAATTAGCAGAAGTGTCTCTTAGCAAACAGGGCTAGGTGGTACCATATGGGCTGACGTCACACAATCTTACGTGTGAATTCTTTTATTTTGCGGGAGGATTACCGGTCGAACTCGTAGAGGTCGAAGCCAGCCGAGAAAACTCAGCCGTGACAGGGGAAACCCAGATGACCCGGGAAGATACAGGGCCAGTCTTGAAGATTCTGACGAAACCAACGCATCGAAAAAGGCTTGTGTAGAGACTATACTCAAACATTGTGTGAGCAACGCGTCGTCCTACTGATGGCGGGGCAAGTAGGCTGGTATGGATACAGCGATCTGGGAATTCGCTCACAATTACTAATTTGATTCTCAATAAGGAGTTTGAAATAGTGCCACATCGTAGCATTAACGCATTGATATGGACGGCAGTGGCCGTTTCGTTCGTGCACTTTCTCTTTCTTGTCCTTGTGGCTCAAAAGGTCAGTACGATAGCTGTTATTACTGCGGGAGTTGCTCTGGCAATGTTAGTACCAGGAGTAGTGCGGCTCGCTGGAGCCACACAGAACACCCGATTTAGAAACCTGGCTGTATTGCTAATGGTATTCCTCGCGACTAGCTGGTTGAATCAGGAGGACAGGTTTGACCTAAATCGAACTTCCACTGCGCTTCTAGGCATGACGATTATTAATGGGGAAAGAGGCGCAGAATCAGTTACGGATGGTGTCATTCTGATTGATGAACAAGGCCTCATCGAACGCGTTGGGTCTCTAGAAACGATCAAAGTTCCAGAAACTTATCACCGAATTGACCTGCCAGGGAAGTTCGTTTTACCAGGGCTTATCAATGCTCACGGACATATGATTCTACCTGGTAGAGACCGTGACCCAGATGAAGACCCGCCACCCATCTTGGGTTTACCGGATTGGGCGGTGAGTCTTGTTGGTTGGTTTATGGAGACCTACGCTGGTGAAAAGGTTGCTCTGTGGATGATGGCTAACAATGCAGAGAGAGCCATTGCAGGAGGGGTCACGACTCTACGAAGTCTTGGGGATCCGAACTTCTATGATCTCAAGCTGAGACAGCTGATTGAAAATGGACAGCGTCGTGGACCGCGACTGTTGGCGGCTGGACAGCTACTTTGTGTCACAGGAGGGCACGCTCATCAGATAGGTCAGGTAGTTGATGGCCCCATAGAAGGTAGAAGAGCTGTGAGGCATTCTTTGCGAATGGGTGTTGATGTCATCAAGATCGCGAGCACAGGGGGGGTGGCGGACTCCCGCCGAATTGGTGAGGCAGGTGAGTTGCAAATGACCCCGGAAGAGATTCGCGCGATTGTCGACGAAGCACATCGCAAGAATATTCTTGTAGCGGCTCATGTGGAAAGCTCCCAGGGAGTATTGGAAGCATTGCGAGAAGGTGTCGATTCTATTGAGCATGGAGCTGAACTCGATGATGAAGCCATCGCTCTCTTCCTGAACAACCCGCTATCTCTACGAGGATACTCAACACTGCATCCGACACTGTCAGTCGGTTGGATTATGGGGGATCTAACAGATGCGATTCGCAACGATCCTCAACTTTATATCATTTACAGAAACGGCGAAGAGATTCGGCAAAGGATGACGACAGGCTACAAGCAGGCGTTGGAAAAAGGTGTGCATATTGGCTTAGGCACAGATGCGGGATTGGTGGATCACGGCACAGTCTGGAAAGAACTTAAGCACATGGTAGAGGTTGGTGGCATAACGGCCGCTGATGCCATTCACGTCGGGACCTTGGCTACTGCAGAGAGTATTGGCGTCGCCGATATCACCGGTAGTATCACCCCAGGCAAGTTTGCTGACTTGCTGGTTGTTGATGGTAATCCACTCGAAGATATTGAAGCTCTTTCCGAACCATATCTTGTTATGACTGAAGGTATCGTTTACTGACCAAAGACGGCGACAGGCGAGTTTCAAATATGACCAAGCCGATACCAAATTCGTTCAGGACCATTCCACTATCATAACCTTGGCCGAAGCAAACAAGCCGAATAGGGCTCCGTCACTTACGCCAATTACGAATCATCAGGAAGTCACGGATATGGAGCAGTGGCTCGACGAACTTGAAGACCGCTTCGAGAATCCTTTGAACTATGACTCGGCATTCAACTGCCTGGCGATTTTCTTCGCCGCCTGGATGCCAGACTGATAGGCCCCGTGACATGTGCCTTGCCCACCATAGACGGTAGCCTCACCGGCGAAGAACAGGCGTTCATCGATAGGGCGTTGTAGGTTGGCGCGTTGATGTGCTTGCCCCGGTAGCGCGCAGGCCCATGACCCGAGTGTCCAGGGTTCCGTGCTCCAGGCCGTTACGATGGAGCGGTTTACATGCTTGCGGATGTTGTGACCGAAGATATCGGCGACCCGGTCAACGGCGAAATCATGGCAGGCCTGTTGACCCTGTTTCTCGAGCCAGACGCCGTGGCGACCGCCAACAAAAACAGCGGCAGTGTTGAGCCCCATGATGCTGGCGTCAACCTTTGCCGCATTTCCATCGTCATTCCAGGTGCTGTAGTGACCACGGCCATCCGCACCGAACACGTCCACGTCGAAGTAGATACCGATTTTGTTCTCTGTCCCCATGGGTAGACTGTTTATGGCTTCTGTTTTCCAATCCGGCAGGCCCGGGGTAAAAAGGATGTCGCCGGATGCCAGAATACCCGTCGATACAGTGCACAGCGCTGTGCGTCCCGCAATGGTTCCTTTGGGAGTCTCAACTGTCACACCATGACCCGACCAATCAACCCGCTCAACGCGGGTATTGAGTGACACCGCAACATCCGCACCCCAAGCCGCAACCAGATTGCCATAGCCCTGTAGTGCGTGAAAACCGAGCTCGCCAGTGGCGCTGTCGAAATCTTTGGTTGAAACAAGATCAATATCCTTTCCCCAAGCCGAGGCTACGCCACATAAAAGGGGTGCTGAATATTCGTTGTCCATATCGACCACATCGCTAATGGCCACATCGTCGCCTTGTTTGGCAGCAGCCGAGATCGCCTTGTAACTGTCGCCATAGAAACGGAGGCAGGCAGTGCGTTGATCTTTGTTCAGGGGCTCACCATTTCGCTGAAATATGTGATTTTCTTCTTTGTACAGATCACTCTTGTCCTTACCCAGCTTGATACCCAGATCATCAGCGATGGCAACAAAAGGATTGGTTGCGTCCACGACCAGCCAGGCACATCCCAGATCAAACCATACGCCGGGGGCAATTTCTTCGGAGTAGGCACGTCCACCGATGCGGTGTGATCCCTCGACCACCGTGTATGTCAACCCGAGCCGACTCAGTTCCTTGGCTGCCGATAGGCCTGCCGCACCGGCGCCAATGATTATAACGTCTGATTCTGAAGGCATGAATTGTCTCCCTATATGAGTGTCGTTCTTCTTCTGCGATTGCCTGAGGGGAAGGTACTAATACCATATTACTAGAAATCTGCCAGTATGATTTGATCACTGCAGGCTATTCACAAATGGGATTGATGCGGACTACTCGTACACCGAATTTACCTGCATACTGAACCTGAACTGTGCGAATTAGTGATTAATTCATTTGACTACTAGTAATCCTGGACCGAACACAAGGGGAGGCCGACGTAAACGCGTTGGAGGTCGTGCAGCGCGCATTAAAGAAAGATCAAGAGGTACGACTGGAGAAGTCGTGCGTCCCGGCCTGTCCGGTGGTCAGTATCGCCCATTGAGTGATACTGATATCCAACGAATTTATGAGACGGCATTAGACCTTCTCGAATGTGTTGGTATTGGAGACCCTCTTCCTGAGATCCTTCATTATGCATTGCCCAGGGGCTGCAGGGTTGATGATGACAATCGACTCCACTTCCCGCGTACCCTTGTCGAAGATCTGATTGGTATCTCTGCAAAAGAATATACAAGATATGCGCCCGATCCTGCCAATGATCTTGAAGTGCGAGGAACAGATGTCTTGTTTACTACAGCCGGGGAGGCCGTAACCATCCTCGACTTCGAAACAAAGAAATTCAGGCCAACGACTCTCATTGATTTATATGATGCAACCCGCCTGGCGGATCAGCTGGAGCATATTCACAGTTTCGGACAACCGTTTATTGCCGCTGATTACAGCGGAGACACATTCATTCACGATGTAAATGTTGCTTATGCACAGTTGGCAGGTACAAAGAAATCCTTTTCTCTTGGCGTTGCCAACGTTGATCATATTGAACCTCTCATCGCCTTGTTTGATGAGTACCTTGGTGAAGAAGGAGGATTCCTAAAGCGGCCATTTTGTATCTTTTCAGGTTGCCCAATCGTATCACCGCTTCGATTCGCAAAAGACAATGCCCAGATGTTGGTTAAAGTCGCCGAACTCGGGTTAACCTGTGATGTGGCCGTCGCACCTCAGGCTGGCGCAACATCACCAGCAGCGCTTGCGGGGACACTGGTTCAGTGCTTCGCCGAAACCCTGGCGTGCTTGTGTGTCGTAAATCTAATTCGACCCGGTAGTGTCATCAACTTTGGTATGTGGCCTTTTATATCTGACCTGCGAACTGGCTCCTTCTCAGGCGGCAGTGGTGAAGAAGCATTGATATCAGCAGCGACAGTGCAGATCTGTAATCACTTCGATCTTATTACCTGTGTAGGTACAGGAATGACAGATGCCAAAACTATGGATGTCCAGGCTGGATACGAGAAGGCGTTGACAACCGTGACCGCGGCGCTGGCAGGCTGCAACCTGATCGGCGCATATCCGGGTATTGTAGGCAGTTTAATAGGTCAGTCATTTGAAGGCATGGTGATAGATAATGACATGATCGGGAACGTTCAGAGAATCCTGCGTGGTATTGAGGTTACAGATGAAACCCTGTCCTATGAAGTGATCAAGAATACCGTGAGTGGCACTGGTCATTACCTGGGTAGTCAGCAAACTCTTGATCTGATGCACAGTGAGTACCTTTACCCCGATTTGGCAGATAGATCAGCACCTGGTGCATGGGAAAGTCTCGGTAACAAGAACCTGTATGAACAAGCTCATGAAAGAGTACATGAAATGCTGGAAAGCTATTATCCCACCTATATTAATGCAGCAGCTGATGCTCGGATTCGATCGAAGTTTCCAATAGAGCTGAACCCAAACGATATGCGAAAAGGTAATGGGCGATGGAGTTTTGGTGAAAGGTTCCGTTAAGAACTGGGTGAGACCAATTTGCAACGTGCGGGCGAAAGTTTAAAGTGTAGTAGTTCAGGTCTGATCTGAAATTCTATCCCTGCCCCATATTTTCGATTGCATTATTTCCGATCCCATAAGGTCTGACAGCTTGTTCAGTAAGGCATCGAAGATACGATCCGGTAACACCCAACTCAAGAAAACCAATGCCTTTGCGTCTGGAGTCACAAGGTATCTAGGCTTTGGTCGGCGTGATTCTACCGCGTGTGCTACTACTTTTGCCGCTTGTTCCGGCGTTGCGGCGTAATCTTTCGAGAAGGGTATCGAACTCATATAGTCTCGGATAGCCGACTCATAGTAGGTTTTCCCTTCTCTGGGCAGATTGCTGATGACCTCTTCACTCTCCGCTTCAACTTTGTCCATCATTGGTGTTGCAATGGCTCCAGGCTCCAGCAGGCAAACCCTTATTCCAAATGGTGAAAGCTCACGCCTGAGGACATCTGTGAAACCCTCGAGGGCGAATTTCGAAATTGAATAAGGCCCGTTGAAACGGAAGGCGACTTTTCCTGCAATAGAACCAACAATGACGATTCGCCCCTTGGCTTTTCTTAACAGTGGGAGCAGCGATTGAGAAAGAAGGAGCGGACCCATCGTGTTCACTTCAAACATATGTCTGATGTCATCCGGGTTGGCGAACTCGAGTGGTATAAATTTGGCTATGCCTGCATTATTAACCAGCGCATCTAGCCCAGTATCCGCAAGTTGATTCTCAAGTCTCTCTACTGCTGCACCCAGTTGCTCACCATCCGTGATATCAAGCAACAATGGCTGTATATTTCCAGCGGAATCTGACTCTGTTAGTGCTTGCGCGTCCTTATCGTTTCTGACGCCTGCAAATACCTGGTAGCCTTTGTTCGAAAACAGGAGAGCCGTTGCTCTACCCAATCCCGTTGAGCAACCAGTGATCAGAATGCTCTTCATAGAGTTGTTGCTGCCACATTTTGTTAAGGTAGGTAGCCGGATCTTAAAGCATCTAAGATAGTGTGTCCGAATTTGGTGCTTAGCCAGTGGTATGTAGCGGACAATTGCAATGTGACTTCATTCGATATTCACCAGCTGAGGCCATTATACCTGCCACGCCAATGATTTCCGCGAGAGATCCGAAATCTGCTGGTGTCATAGTTTGTTCCTTCTGACCAGAAGCAAATATAGTGACTGAATGATACTCTTGGCTGCAGGTCCTCTAGACTCCGGAAATGAAAGCTTTTGGTTCAAGCACTCAAATGCAAACAGGCAGCAAGGAAGGCCGGGAAAAGAACACTACACATACCATGCTCTCGGCTCAAGAGATGAGGATATTGCAAATGCAGCTCAACACCCAGGGTGTGATTTTTATGAATTTGGGAATCTGAGGTTAGGGGGTAATGAGCGTCGCTGAAAAATCTCTAACGATGGTATTGCTCTGCCTATCTGGCAGCATGATGTATTGGATGCCATTTTTGTCAGAAATCTTCTATGTACCCATGCAAGACGCCTTTGGTTTTTCAAAAACGCAATTAGGTCTTCTTTCCAGCATCTTTGGAACTACCTCGCTCATCGCCTACTTTCCTGGAGGTTGGTTAGCTGACCGCGTTTCATCACGGAAGCTCATAACTGTTGCCTTGACGATTACAGCGGCAGGTGGGGGTGTCTTTTCAACGCTACCGTCTTTCGAGATCTGTGTACTTTTGTACGGTGTCTGGGGAATTGCAACGGCGTGCATATTTTGGTCAGCGATGATTAAGGCAACACGTAAATTGGCAGCAAGTGAGGAGCAAGGACGAGCGTTTGGAATTCTGGAAGGAGGAAGAAACTCTGTCGATATGGTGACAGCCACGATCTTTCTGGCGATCTTCGCTTTCCGCGGGGGTGATGGTTCCGCTCTCTCCGAGACTATTTTGCTTCTCGCTCTTATCCTCCTATTCCTGGCTATTCTTGTCTGGAGCGTCATGAAAGAAGACAGAGCGCCTGGAGAAGAAACAAAAGCGGAGCGGTCACCTCATTCGATGAAAGAGATCAGTGAAGTCCTGAAGTTCCCAATAGTGTGGTTGTTAGCAATCATTATTCTGTCGGCCTATAGTGGGCTGTGGGGGGCGATCTATTTCACACCTTACGCCACAGAAGTATTTTCCCTGGGCCCTGTATTGGGAGGTGCCATTGGCACGGGCAAACTTTGGCTTGCGTTCCTTGCAGCCATTGCCGCTGGATTTATTGCTGACAGAATTGGCATTGCGAAAGCTGTTCTGGGTTCTTTCGTTCTCATGACATCTGGCTTTCTTGTTTTCGCACTCGTACCCGGTACGCCGAGCCTTGTGCCACTATTGTTGATCAACGTGGCCGCTATCACGATCGCAGTTTACGCCTTGCGCGGAATCTATTTTTCTCTCCTGGAACAGGGCGGCATTCCTATAGCAGCTACCGGTACTGCAACAGGTATTGTTTCTGTTATTGGTTATACACCTGATATTTTTATGCCTACGTTAGGTGGTGTGATTTTGGATGCTTATCCAGGAGCTGATGGATATCAGCTCTTGTTTCTCTTCGTAGCTGCTCTCAGTTTTCTTGGCACGATTGCCGCCTATTTCGTTTACCGTAAAATGGAGGATAGGCAAGTTGCGAATCCCACCTAGTATTTGGATACATCATGTGCGGTGACGTTTAGATGGTGCTTCGGTTCATTCCCCTTCATAGCGCGGATAACGTAATCTGATGAGCATAAGTTTTGATTTTAGGTTCAATCTTTCTGCAATTGGCAGAGGGATATGCATTACCTGTTCGCTACCCAAATTATCGTGAGGTTCTAATGCGGCGTAGACGCGCTAAACATAGACGGAACAGTCAACAAAATAACGTCGTTGTTGATACAGACAAAGGTCTGCATTTTGGTCCTACACCATCTTATGACCCTTTAAGTGATATTCAATCACAACAAATTCTTGAGGCGGTCTTTAAGACCCTGCGCGAGGTGGGCGTCCAATTTGAACCAGACCCAAGAGCTTTGGATCTATTTCGCAAAGGTGGGTGTGACGTATCGGACAGTGGTCTTGTTAAGTTTCCTGAGCAAGTTGTTCGCAGCGCATTGGGTAGCGTTGCCAAGAGTGTGAAGCTGTGGAATCGCACTTGCACAGAAGTTATCGAACTTGATAACCGCCATACGTGGTTCATCCCCGGGATGACATGTATTAAGGTCTTTGATGATGAAACGGGTGAAGCGCGCGACAGTAACCATGAAGATCTGGCCTTGATTACCCGGGTGGCCGACGCGTTAGAGAATATTGATGCTGTTACGATTGCTTGCAAGAATGTAGAGCGTTCCGATGTATTTGGTGAAGTTGATGAGTTTGTTGTGATGGCTGAAAACACAACAAAACCACTTGAATATTTGTGTGAAAGTCCGGAATCGCTGAATGTTGTTATTGACATCGCGGCTGCGATTCGTGGCGGATACCGGCAGCTGGCGGACAAACCATATTTCATGCAACTTGTTACCCCATTGCCATTATATTTTGCCAAGGTCCACTCCGACCAGATTATCAATGGGGTGGAGGCAGGTATTCCGATAGCGACGGGAACCTATGTGATTGGAGGTGCTTCGGCCCCTATCACTATGGCCGGTTGCCTGGTTCATACATTGGCCACTGATTTTGCAGGTATGGTTTTGGGTCAACTGGTTCGCAAAGGCTCTTTTTGTGTTGGTGGTTCAGATGCTCGTTTTATGGAACCAGCAACGGGTGGTGTTGGGTCGTTTTGCCAGACCTCGCTTGCGGAAATGGTACTTTGTCAGATTGCTCGTGAATTAGGCTACCCTTCCCTGACAGGAACAGGAGGCGATTCTAAAGCAAGACGGTTTAATCAGGATGCTGTGTGGGAATTATCAGCAAATATGATGCAAACCTATTACAGTCGCCCTGCAACATGCGACTATCTTGGATCAGTTGATGAAGGTATTACTTTTTCTCTGCATTCTTTACTGTTTTGTGATGAGTTGGCTGGCATGCTCCGTAAAATGTGGAAAGGTGTTGATATAAGTGACGAAACACTGGCAATGGACCTGACTTTGCAGGAAGGACCACGCGGGAATTATCTGGCCAACCAGCATACCGTTGATCATTGTCGAACCGAAAATTGGGATGCCCGCTACTTCTATCCTAATATGCCTTTGACCAGCAGCGGCAAACCTGACGTTGAGTTGATTGACAGAATAGATACTGAGCTAAAGACGATTATTGAGACACATCAACCGGAATCAATGACAGCTGACATTCAGCTGAGGATTAGAACAATTCAAAAGAACTTCGAAGATACTTATCAGCCACCTGCATAGTGACTTACAGATCCCATACATTGCAGCTATCATGGGTGCTAAATTGGAAATGCTGCGATGCGCTCGACTAGCCAGTATGAAGACAGAATACCAACACAATAGGCCGCAACTCTGGTAAACGAATCAACTGGCAGAGAATAGTCAGCAAATAGTTTCCCGGAAACCAGGCCAGATAGCTTGACCAGGCTATACACTCCCACAATGAATAAAAGCTGACCGAGTTCCACGCCCAGATTGAAGAAAAGTAACGCTGTAGTCACTTGTGTCTGTGGCAAGCCCGTGTCCTGCAGCACTGCAGCAAACCCGAATCCGTGTAGAAGTCCGAACGAACAAGAAACAGCTATCGGGTATCGCCAGGTCAAGCTAAGGGGGCGAACGTTGCGCTGACCTGCTCTGGCAATCTCTACGGCGAGAAATAGAATACTGAGTGCTATCGCGGCTTCTACGGGCGGCGTTGCTACCCGCAGAACCTGCAGTGCAGACAAGCCAAGCGTCAGGGAGTGTGCCAGTGTAAATCCGGTTATTACGACGATAACACGCTTCATCGTACGCGCAATAAACAGCAAACAAGTCAGAAATAGCAGATGATCAAATCCTGCAAGAATGTGCTCAACGCCCAACCTCAGGTACTGAAACGCCACACCGGCTTTCGATTCCCGCTCGGGAACGACAGCGGCAGTCGCTTCCGGCCCAGCCAATACAGTATGTTGTTCTCCCGTTACGAACGTAATTCTAATCAGGGTAGAAACGGATGGGTTGTACAACGGATAGCTAATCGAAATCGCGCGCCCGTCCAGGACAGTAGCACAACGATAAAGTCGCTCGCTGCTGCGCTCGCTGCTGAATACACCGGAACTTTGCGTCAATCCTATTCTATTGCAATCTCCGGGGAGCCGCACATGAGGTCTGTTGTTAGCCTGAAGACTCGGTGGAACCTGCCATCCGACACGATAAGTTCCAGCGGCCTGCTCATTGACTTCAACAAAAAAAGGTCGCGCCTCATGAGCATGGACCGCGCTACCCCAGTGCAGCAGATATAACATGACAAAAATTGCTTGCAAAACTTTCATTGCACTACTTTCATTGAATCGTTGGTTGATAATTTATCTGCACTTCATAACCAGCGACGATATCAGCAATTGCTGCCTGTTCTGCCTGCCGGATATTGGACCGTTTGAGATCCAGGATGATCCGATCAAATACTTCGTCGATACTGGGGATGTGTTCCGGCTCATTTCGCTTCAGCAACACCAGATGAGATCCCAAGTCAGATGTAAAGGGACCTCTCCACGCCTGGTCAGTAGGTGCAGAAGACAAAATATCTTTTGTCATTGGCCAGCCAAAATGACTGGCAATAAGCGAGGGAGAACGATCAACATAATTGACATGATACGCAAACAAATCCCCGTGCTGCGGTGCCTCTGAAAAAGTAACACCTTCACTGTTTAACTCGACCAGTTTTTCTCCAGCCAGGGCTTTAGCCTCATCCATTCCTCTCTCATCTGCGGAAAAAAACACATGTGTAAAGGTAAGCGTTGGCCCGATCACATAGTCGTTCTGGTTGGCTTGAAAATAGTCCTCGACATCTTCGCGATCAGGTTCCTCTATTCCTTCACCCAGACTCCTCGCAACAAACTCGACCTTCTGTACAAGTCTGCGGCGGATGACGTAGTCATTCTCTCCCAGTCCCATGGCCAGCGCCTGCCTATGCAGTGCTTCCTCACGAACATAGTCGGCAATCAGGCCATCAAGTTCTGATGCCGAGATGTCCTTCAGCTTTGATCGAGCAATACTCGGATCGAAGATCTTGGTGCGGTACTGGATAAATGACAGCAGTGACTGTTCATCTACATTGATGACTTTTGAATAAGTTGGTTCTTCTGTGGTGGGGGACAACAGATCATACAAAACAAACAATGCGAGCCCAGCCACAAGAAAGTGCAGCAACGGATCACGAAAAAAATTCCACCGCGAGATATTTGGATTATCCAAGGGTTTGCCTTCTAAGGCGTGTACCAGATTGGTGATGTGTAGGCACGGTCCTGGATGATCATTGGAATTTCATCGGGCAGATCAAGTCCGAAATAGGCAGCATCATAGGCAGTCCAACGTGGTCGTGGAATTTCGATGACTCGCACATAATAGAATGCTTTTTCTTTCGGATCGAAATCCGGGTCGGTCCATACGGTGGACAGATTTGTGGTACCGATGGTGTTGCTGTAGGTCGCCTCCTTGACGTTGACCGTTGAGCCTACCGCGGGGATCTTGCCCGTTCTGGCATCGGCCGTCCGATCGCCGGACCAGGCGATGTCATACACCTTCTCCTGAAGTGATCCCTTGCGATCCAGCCAGCCTTTTACGATCTGAACCCGGTCAAGGTTAGGGCCATCAGGGTCCTTGGTCGCAAACACGATAAAGTCAGGTGCGTTCTTTTTTGGTGCCGCCGTTAAATCACCACCCATGGGTACGCCCTTCTCGTAGGCGGTATCAAGATAATTTGGTCGGGCAGCATCCTGCGACCCGTAATCCCAGCCACCAAAAAAACGAACGGTAATTCTACTGCCGGTAGTTGCATAGACTTCCCTGCGCCGCATGGCTTCAAACAGAGATTCCCGGGTATTCTCGCGTGCCCACACTGCAGCGAAGCCTGAAGCCACAAGTCGCCAATTTTGCCAGAGGACATTGTTGGCCATCGAATTCTGCGTTCTCTCTACGCTTGGCTCCGATTCAGGAAATTTGCCGAAAAAATTGTCTTCCTGGGAGGTGGACAGTGAATTGTGCCCGTCAGTGCTGCCGATCATTCCAAATTTGAACGGGTTGACGCCCAGCTTTTTCTCATAGGCCAATCCCAGCTTCAGTGCCCCACGAGCGTACTCGTGCTTCAACATCCAGTCTTCTTTAGCCTGAGTTCGGCCAATATTGTCCCAATCCCAGTTCTCGAAATCGGCAAATTCATCATCGGGTGACAGGGTAGGGTGAGCTTCTCCGTCGCCTTTCACCTGTGTCACTTCGTAGATGGGTTCCCAGCGTGCGCGCATTTCCGCATAGGCACGATTCAGCGGTTTGCCATCGACTGATTTGTCCGGAAACATCATGCCGTTGGATATATTGCCGTTGTGGGCGATGGCCATAACCTCACCGCCGGTCACCTTTTCGTAGTTCTCCAATGCAGCCCACAAATCTCTAGGATCAAGGCTGTCCTGCCCGGTGAAAGGTGGCAATTGTGCTGCACGCGCTGCCGAATCCTTGTAGACAACGACCCGATGCAGATTATTCCCATTGATCATGGAGGTCCATTCATAACCGGTAAATGCTGTGAATACACCCGGCCTGTTGTGCTCGTCTGCCGTCTGCGCCACATCCTGCCAGATGGTGCTTTGAGTTGACTTGGAAAACGGATAGTTATTTACAGGATCTGCCAAACTCGCAGTAAAGGCAGTCATCATTTTGATGGGGTCACCATCCTTGAGATACTGCAACCACTGGCGGCCAGCATCTGTGTTCACGACTAACGGATCACCCACCGCAAATCGAACATACCCGCCCAGATATTCGGAATGGTCCGATACTACAAGAAAGTCCAACGGACGACGCAGCCTAACGCGCATGCCATTATGCGCGAGAATTTCCTGCCCCTGTGCAAAGCGGTAGGCATCGATAGGCGTAAGGTTCCTGTTACCAATCGAGTAGGCATCTGCTGAATTACGCGTATGCAGATGCGTATCGCCCCAATATACTGATTGTGGATAGTCCTTGCCGACGGGCTGTGAGTATTCCTCCTGATCTGCAGCGAAAGCAGTGCTTGCAAATCCCAGGGCAATACTTACACACAAAGAAAAAAGCTTTCTATCCATAACTACAATCTCCCAAAGGTTCGACTCACCAGGTGGTAGAAAATACCATTTGGGGTAACGATAACCCCGATTACCCTTCATAGTTGTTGAAAGGATAAGTAACGCTGGAATGGTGCCAAGTATGTCACTCTCACCAACTGGGTACCAGCCAGCTACATCTGTGATTGCCTCTGTAAGCTACAGCCAGCAGGCAAGTTCAACGCCATATCGCTTTGGCTGGTTCACAACTCTGGTGTTGAATAGCGGTGGTACATTCGTCTTACTTTCCAAATAGAGCTCATCCGAGAGGTTCTTACCAAACAGGGTTATACGATAACAACCCTGGCTGTCTTCATAGCTGATACTGGCATCCAGAAGATCCGGCTCGTCACGGGTGGCGGGAATTCCCGTATACCGTTATTTTTCTCCCAGTAGTAAAAGAAGTGAAAATGATGCGCACGCTACTAGCATCAGGAATAGCAATGCACCGTGAAATAAGAAAGGATAAAGGTCACTAAAGAATCCCACGACACAGGCGGCCGCAACTACTCACACAGGCTCTACCCGTTGCAGAAGTTCTTGAGTTTGTAAGAACTAAAAAATGAATATTGTCCCAGTTCTGGTGCCCGAATTTGGAATTGAAGTGCTCGTCATCAAACCATACTGGTGGATTTCTCAGAATTGGTATTAATGCTTCTCATACTCAAATCGTCACTTTGGCAGTTAAGTTTGGGCAAGCCATGACTCGGCGGCAGCCGTCTCGGCACTGCGAAACGCACTACGCAATTCAGCGACGATTTGTTCCGGTAGTACTCCCTTCGCTGCGATTTCCAGGTTATGTCCGATGTTGGACGGCCTTGTGGTGCCGACGATCGCTGTCGTGAGACCCGGCATCGATAGCGTGAATCGCAGTGCGATCTCGGTCCAGGCTTCCCCAACCGCGCCCGAAAAACCCAGATCCGCCGGCGTGATCCCCATCTTCGCCAGTCGCTCGGAATAGGTGCGCGCGTAGTCGACATAGATTCCCTGTTGTTCCGATGCATCCTTCCAGGCCGCGTTAGCGATCGGACGCTTGGCCAGTACACCGACATTGTTCCGCTGGGCTTCGGGCAGGGCACCATCAATGTTCGCTTGATCGCAGATATTGACAGAGGTCTCGATTACCGCCACGTCGTCTAGACCCGCTGCATATACTGCTGCCTCATTGTCACCTGAATAACCAACAAAGCGGACTTTCCCGGCACTGCGTGCCGCAATGAGCGCACCGAGTGCTTCACCTTCTTTCAGGGTTTCCAAATCGCAGGAATGCAATAGCATGACATCGATATGATCTGTTTTGAGGCGCTTAAGGGACCGATCTATGGTCTGTTCAATGGCCTGGGCGGACCAGGCCTCACCATCAACATCCTCAAATGCCTGACCGCATTTTGAGACCAGCACATAGTCTTCCCTGCGATGACCGACAGCCTCGCCGATTGCTTCTTCCGAGCCAAAATAACCTGCAGCCGTATCCCCCCCCTGGTCGAGCAGGGGGTTTAGGATCTCCGCTACCTGCTGGCGATCCGTTGAGAGAAAGCCAACCGGACCTCCACCAAAACCGAGCGCGGATACCTCAAAACCCGTCTTGCCAAGAATGCGCTGTTCCATATTAGTCTTCCTTTTTTAGTGCCAGTTTCTATACGCCAGATGGCGCCATTTTAATTCTCAGGGTCTAAAACGCCGGTGTCCGAACTACTCTGGTAAACAAGGTCACTAGTCGAGTGGAGACCTTGTGTATAACCAAGCCCCGGAGGTTGCCAGGTTTCGTTGACCTTTACCACGAGATCCATGTCATGCATGACTACGCGACTGATAAAGCGCCATTCATCATTGCGTTGCTCGAATCGATCGACATACCGACCGCCCCAGCGATAGTCCGTGTCCACTTCACCATTTTCACCAGGAGCGCGGTGGTTTGCATAAGCATAGGCCTCGCCTTCGGCAGTGCTACCTTCGACTTCGACCCAGATATTCGACGTCAAGTGCTGGGTTATTTTGAAATTGGAGAGACCTATCATGATGTTATGCACGAAGTCGTCTCGGAGTTCTGCGCGGCTTGTGGTAATCACCGCATCCTCATGGAAGCAGTCACGCAGCAACTCAGCATCAAGGCGATCGACGCCCCGCGCGTAGCGCAGGTAGAGCTTGCGTATATCACGTTCATCCAGCAATATTTGAAGCGCTGCCTGATCGAGTTTTGACATATATTTGATCTCCCTATGTTATTGAAATCAGGATTTGCAGGTTTCGATGGTTGTAAACATATCTACGCCCCATTGGGTCGCTCGTCAAGTTGCTCTATCAGACTTCGAAGCACTTGCGAAGAAATATGGTTTCTGGCGCGGCATCAAGGATAACCCGCAAGAAGGCTCTCCGTTTGTATTAATTGGTATGGATGAGTCCTGGCGGGATTCCTGCTTCTTCCACTTCCCAATTTTCACTCCAGTTACGCTAGCAGTTCTTACTAATGCTGTTGCAAAATGACCTGCAGGTATCAAATCATACTGGTAGATTTATAAGAATATGGTACTAGTGCTTCAGGTTTTGCTCGGTATTGCCCGATAAGAGCGGTCTATCAGCAGTGATATCAGGGGGTAAATAACGCTGATACTGCCAGAGACCGCAACATTAATGGATCTGCAACATTGGACTTGAAACATTGGACCTGCAACGAGGTCTGAGTAGCAAAAAAACTGATCTTGAAACTAGCTGGCTTTTTGCTTGTTGCCGAGAGAAATATGCTTTTTGACGACAGGGGTTGTCTGGCCGCTGATACCTGTCTCAATGTACTGAATTTTCTTGCCCGACTCTAAAAAGATCCTGGTCTGTTCTGCGATGGATTGTGAAACTTGGCTTGCTGCCTTTTGCTTCTTCTTTGCCGGTGCGCGTGTGGGTTTGCTCGTCATATTCTTACGTTTGTCCAGGTATTGGGACGTTGATTATACGCTATAAGCAGCTTCCAAAGGTAGCATATGTCTTAGAGCCGGTAATTTAGGATACGGAACACAAGCCCATGCTTAGGATCAATATCGATTAACTTTCGAAATATTCCAAACTATTTGGGTATTCTGTGCAGATGAGAAATCGCGACGAACTGCAATATCCGCAGTTGGCCGGTTGTTCACAACGCAACGTAATCCTTTTTGTCGATATTCTTGGCTGTGACGGCTAGTAAGCTACAACCCTTGGCACGCACACCTGTGCATCGGGATCGGCATGCCGGCGAAGAAGGATTGAGCTCAGTGTTTCCCGTCCAGAATCAGTTCAACAAGCTTCTCTCCATGCGTGTTCTGCAGGAAGTGGTGAGCGTCCGCGAGGCCATCGAAGCGCGCGTTCATCTGACCAGCCCATTTTCGGCCCCAGGCTTCCGGGAAGGTGTCGTCGGTGCATCCCCAGATGAAGTGCACGCCCTTTTTCCACTCGAGCAGTGTGCGGTAGTGGAGAGTCTGGGCCGCGCCGTTTCCATTGTCGTAGCTATCCAAGGGGATCGACAGAGGAAACCGGCGCATACCGTTGTAGCCCTCATCCGGCAGACCGCGATGAGGCGCCGAGAAGCCCTTGTAGTCTTCAGCAGCCCTACCCTTGAGGCCAGGATCCTTGCCCTCTCGGATGGCGGGGATGATGACCTCTGGCCCGGCCATTCCGCCACTCAGTAGCAGCAGGAGGGCAGCGTCTGGCTTCGATCGATGGAACGCGCCGCCTTCGTGCCAGTCCTTATTCCAGGTCCTAATAAAGTCGGAGTATTCGAAACCCGGATGGTGCAGCCACGTATTCATGATGACCAAATGCTCGAAGCGCTCGGGCATCATTGCCGCTTGCGCCAGTCCCGTGGGACCACCCCAGTCCTGGCAGACGAGGGTGATCCGATTGAGATCCAGTCCCGTGATCAGCGAAGTCAGGATCTCCGTATGCCGGGCGATGGTGTACCAGTGGATGTCGACGGGCTTGTCTGAGCGGCCGAACCCCATGTGGTCCGGCGCAATGCACCTATAGCCCGCAGCCACGAGACCTGGAATCATATGACGGTACAGAAAAGCCCACGTCGGCATTCCATGGAGCAGAAGCATGATCGGACCATCCTCTGGACCCTCATCAACGTAGTGCATCCGCAGGTCCTGCCACTGGTGAAAGCGCGGTTCATAGGGAAAGTTGGGCAGGTCGGCGAAATTTTCTTCGGGCGTGCGGAGATATTCAGTCAAGGGACGGTCCTTTGAGAATAAGAAGTGTGAATACCATATTCCGAGTATTCTGAGAAATCTACCAAATATGATCTGGCAAAAGGCGACAGACGCCAAAATGGGTCCTGAATCAATGTTGGACCTTCACCAAAGCAAAAACCGACACACACCAAAACCGGTCCTGCATCAACGTGGGACATTCACCATTGAAATCAGTTTAAGACATGGCCGTTGTCTTACAGTCCGTAAGATAGAAAAAGTGTGTGTCCCTGTTTTTTTGACTTCCGGGTTACCATGAAAATGTGGTTAAAATACCTATTTGTGGGAATGTCGTTGAGTTTATGAAGAGCAGTAAAAGGAGTAGTTGAATAATCTAAAAATTAGAACTAGAGGAGACGTGTTATGAGTCAGGACTACGAGGAACGCCTTGAAGAGTATGCGCAACGGGCAATGGGCTACAAAGCAGGGGAATTTGTATCACTAATGATTCATATTGGAGATGAATTAGGTCTGTTTGAGGCCATGAAGGGCAAGGATAAGATTTCCGCAAAAGAACTCGCAGGACAGACCGGTCTCAATGAGCGTTGGCTTGTCGAATGGCTTAGAGGCCAGGGTGCAGCAGGTATCATAGATCACCTTGGTGATGAGTATTTTCAATTACCCGATGTTGCCGTTGAAACGCTGCTTCAAAATGACAGTTCTAGCTTTGTTGGTGGGTATTTTTTTAGACCACCGTCTCACGACATAATCGAAAAAACTATTGATGCTTTCCGTACAGGGGTGGGCGTTAGTTGGGGAGAGCACGGCGATGCAGCTTCGCATTTTTTGTGTAGGTCAAATCACCCTTTTCATTTGATGCTACCGGAACACGTTATACCCTTGATAGACGGAATGTCTGAGCGCCTCTCACAAGGAGGGAAAGTCCTTGATGTTGGTTGTGGTTCCGGTCACGCACTTTCAGTGCTGGCAACAGCGTTTCCCAATTCACAGTTCGTGGGCGTGGACCCAGCCGCGAACATGGTTGCCGAGGCAACTGAGCGCCACTCATCAATTCCCAATGTCGATTTTAGAGTTGGCTACGGAGAAAAGATTACCGATACAGACGAGTTCGATTTGGTGACGACTTTTGACTGTATGCATGATATGACGGACCCGCACGGTACCATGCGCGCGGTTAGCAAGGCATTAAAGAGTGATGGTGCCTGGCTCATAAAAGATATTCGATCCGAGAATACCTACGCTGAGAACCTGGAAAATCCTATGGCTCCCCTGATGTATGGATTTTCGGTGTTGTACTGCATGTCGTCCGCGTTGTCCCAAGCTGGTGGTGCAGGCTTAGGAACACTGGGGTTTCCTCCTGCTGTTTGCCAGACTATGGGAGAAGCCGCTGGGTTCACCAAGTTCAAAGTCCTCGATTTTGAGCAGGACCCTTTTAACTACTTCTACGAGTTGCGTCTGTAGTTATAGGGTTGGCACAAAGTGCGAGACTAGACCGAAGCATAGCAATGTTTGTTTAAAACTGGGTAGAAAAAGCCCGCCAGAGAAAAATGCACGTGAAAACAGTTTTTTTCCTGCTTATACTTCGGGATGACATTAGCTCAATCTGGGCTCATGGGATACTGGGAGGCCGATAAGGTGAGTTATCAAGAGTTTCGAAAGCTTACTCCGCACGACATATTTATGTCAGGAGACAATCTGTCCTACTTTGTGGGAGGCTATTTTCCCAAGGCAGATTTGATGAGAATCTTGCGAAGAGGGATGTCCATACCTTCTGACGAAGTGATAGCCAGGGAATTCCCTACGGTAAAACAGAGGAAGGGGATGATTCCGTTCTTGACTCTGTACAGCCGCTGCAAGAATGTCCGCGAACACGTCTTCGACGGCACTGTACGCCCGTACCTGGAAGTTAACTTCTTCTTTCCAGTCACGTACTCTCGCGACGGCAGGGAGCCGGAGCGTCTCTGCTCGTTCATGCCCTTGCTCTACCTCGATCGCCTCTTACAGACAGTCGGCGGATGCGCGCTGGGCTTGCGCAAAGAATTTCATCCCAAATTGAGAGTCGCCGAAGACGAGACAGCGTGTTCTTTTAATATCCCAAACATCCTCGATGCGAGTTTTCCGGGCAGTTCGATGGAAGAGGCAGAAGAAATCGATCCGTTCTTTGCGCAGATTTTCACGAAGCCGACCCTGACTTTTTCCTATTTCCATCGGACCGACTTCTATACGACGCAGGTGTTCAATATCAAGAATGTCTACAAGGCTTCAGCTGACATCGAATGGAACTACAAAGGCAACTTAATCAAGAGCGACGAGCATACCTTTTGCAACCTTGCCGATTACACTTTTACGTGTTCACGAGCCATGAGTTACAACAAGTACTTCCATCCGGAATACCCCGTAGATTGGGCGCAAATAACCGGACAGTGATTGACGCGACCGAGAATGTCCTCGGAGTTTATCCTGGCGCCCTACTTTGATCCCACCATTTCAAAAATCATGTCTTACGACTCGACGCTAATGCTTGCAATTCTGGGGCGGTATGGGATTTATGTGGGATAACTCCGTGAGTCGATCAATGCGCGATCTGCGCCTCACCTACATAGGTGGCGGCGCCGACGAGGTCATGTTGGGAATTATCGGTAAGCATTTAGGACTTGGGGCTCAGCATCAGACGGGCATTTCGCGAACTACCGCGTATTTTATTTAGACATTAACCATTCAGGAAAATCACATGAATCAGAAATCTCTATACGAAAGACTCGGAGGCTATGACGGTGTTACGGCCTTTGTCAATAACCTGCTACCCCTAGTTTGATCCAATGATGGATTGGCATTAGATGTTGAACTAAAATTATTTCAGCCCAATTTACGCCAGGCAAACGAGCTCTGAAAAACACAAAGTACTAAAACCTTAGTGGCAAAGGAACATCATATGGATGACGAGCAGTTTGATGTTATTGTAATCGGGGCCGGTCACAACGGCCTGACGGCGGCCAATTATCTGGCTATGGGCGGCCTGAAAGTCTGTGTGCTTGAACAGCGTCATATCGTGGGTGGCGCAGTTGTCAGTGAAGAGTTTCACCCAGGCTACCGCAATTCAATTGCATCCTATGTTGTTAGCCTACTCCGCCCCGAGGTTGTTGAAGAACTCGAGTTGAAGAAATACGGTTATCAGCCCATTCCATTAAACAATTCGTTTTACCCGGATTCCAAAGGTGAATATTTGCTGCTAACCGGCGATGAAGATCATGACAGGCAGCAATATGAGAAATTTTCGGAAACAGATTACGACACTACCCAGGCCTTCGATGCAGTGATCGAAAAAGTAGGTGAGGTTATTGCTTCTCAGTGGTTGAAAGAGCCTCCAAAACTTTACGGCGGTGGAATCAGTGACCTGATAAGCATCGCCAAGCTGGAGCTTGATCTTTACAAACTGGATAATGAAAGCCGCTGGCGATTCTTACAGTTTTTTATAGGAGCGCCGGACTCCATCATTGAGCGCTGGTTTGATAGCGACAAGGTCAAGGCCATAATCGCCGCTCACTGTATGCCGGCGAATTACGCGTCACTTCATCATCCGGGAGCCAGCCTTGCGATGCTGCACCACTCGGTGGGTGAACTCGACGGTAAAAAGGGTGCATGGGGGATTGCTAAAGGAGGAATGGGCGCCATCACACAGGCCATGGCAGCATCCGTTCGTGACAAGGGTGTAGTCATTCGGACCGAGGCGCCGGTAAAAAAAATACTGACCGAAGAAGGTGCTGCTGTCGGCGTACTGCTGAATAGCGGAGAGACAATAGGGGCAAAAATTGTTGCCGCCAACACTGACCCCAACCGAACTTTTCTGACGCTGCTGGGTGAAGATCAGCTACCCGAGTCTTTTGCCAAAGACATTAAAGCTTTCCGACAGGAATCGGCCTCACTGCGGATGAATCTCGCTTTAAGTGGCCTGCCTGAATTTGCCTGCATACCAGGTAAGGAGGTTGGCGAGCATCATCGTAGTAGTATTACCATCATTGAGAGTAAAGAACACCTTGAGCAAGCTTACCGCTCAGCTCGGGCTGGCATTCCTGCTAACCCGCCAGTAATCGAGGCCATTATCCCGAGTACAATTGATGACAGTCTGACCGATAAGGATGGAACCCATGTTATGAGTCTATTGTGCAAATATATTCCCTACGATCTGGCGGGAGAGGCGAACTGGGATGAGCAAAGGGAAAAAACAGCACAAGACATCCTCGAGCATCTGACAAAGTTTATTCCTAATCTGCCTGATATCCTTGTCGCATATCAATGTCTTACGCCCCTTGATCTCGAGAGGATGTTTGGTATGACGCGTGGTGATATCTGCCACGGCCGTCTGGAGCCTGACCAATTGTTCAGTGCTCGCCCACACCCGGATGCAGCCCAGTACGCAACACCGGTAAAGGGACTCTACCTCTGTGGTTCAGGCGCGCATCCAGGTGGCGGAGTAACAGGAGCACCGGGGCGAAATGCAGCGAAGCGAATTCTAAAAGATGTATAGACCCACCGCGCAGAAATAGCTACAGCATAGAAATAACGACATGTCTTAAGGTGTATATCCTTTCAGTGCTTATCAGTGCTTATCGGTGTTTGGCATGCTCATATTGAGACTCTTTTACCTCGTAAAAAATCGCAAAAGTGTCTCTTGGCAATCGATACTATGCGTTCCCGTGCCGCCCGACAGCACAGATACATTGACCACATATTTCGGAAGACAGTCTTTCATCGTTGTGCAGTCCTTTCTTTCCAGTGTGCACGAAGCAGTATTTTCTGATTGCTCTTTGTTTGCGGGTTATAGCGATCCCAAATCACTTTCATCGCCATGAGGGCAAGAGGGACATGCAGCATAAAGACTGTCAGCGTTATCAATGCCTCACCTGTTGCCCAGTTTACAGACCCGTCCGGGAGAATTTCACCTGTTCCAATCTGATAGGGGATCACATAATACTGCAACAGCAATAATGGCATGATAATGCCGTAGACAATCAACCCCAGCGGCGCTAATAAGGTTATTAATGTTTTCGTCCGATCGATATCGGTCGGCGGTGTGCGATGCAGACGCAAGCGATAGCATTTTTCTTCTCGGCTGACCTTGCCGCGCGCAGAAACAAAAAGAATAACTGCAATGCTGGCCAGGGTTCCAATAACCGCGGGATAATATTCCGGCATATGATAAATACCAAGATAATCAATAGTTGCGGGTATTACATTCATGAAGAATCCTGAGAACATACCCCAGAAGGCCGCATCCTTTGTTATGCGTTTGCTCCAAATACTCATCAGGCCGACGGGTCCCCAACTGGATGCGAAAACTGTTCCGATGAACAACATGAACCAGAAAATGTTAGGTGGGAAAAAGTAGCAACAGACCAGAACTATCAAACTCGTAATCAGCATGATTTTCCGTGATGCGTTTACGGTAAGTGCGAGCGGCTTGCTGCCTATATCGTTGCTGATACTGAATCCTACCAGTGACAGGAACGTGGACGCTGACGACAAGGCAGCAGCCACTATGCCTGCCAGGAGGAGAGCGCCCAGTAGTTCTGGCACCATCGATTTCGCAGCCCATATCAGGACGGTTTCAGACGGCGTGATATCCACTTTCGCCAGATTCATAAGCCCGCCGACACCGTAGACCAGCATTTGCAGAACAATCACGCAAAAGCAGGCAAGGATGGCAGCCCGCAATACGACATGTTCGTCACGCGCCATCAGATGACGGCTGGCTTGCCATGGGCCGACGGCGTACACAAGCGCCCATGCAATATCCATGACTACCGCCCAAATCACATAATCCAGAGGTGTTGACCATTCGGTGCCTTCACCGACAATACCAGTCCAGGAGGCGATACCCGCCTTGCCTTCCAGTTGCGCCATATCTGTGATCGCTGTGCCGATGCCGCCAAAACCCTCTACGATATATGCAACAAAAAATACCGTTGCAGTCATGAACAGCAGAAACATCAGCGTGTCGGTGATAATCACACCTTTAGATCCGGCATACATCGTGAAAAGTGTGTAACTGAACCAGGCGATGATCAAGCTTGCGACAAATGGCAGACCCATTAGATCGGACAGTAGAAGAGCAGCACCTTGTGTGACGATCAGCAGGTAGCCGCCCAGACCCAGAATAATGGTGAATCCGGCAAACTGTTGTATACGGCGACTTTGAAATCGGTGCCCAAAATAGTCTGCCACCGTTGGTACGCGACTACGCCGTATATAGACTCCGAAAAAAAGTGCGCCAAGCATATAGCCGGTTACGGCAATACCGGGGAAGAGCATATAGGCGCCAAATTGGCCATCGTAGGTAAACGCCGCCTCGCCCATGAAAATGGATGTACTCATAACGCTGGCGACCAGGGTTCCCAGAATCAAAAGCGTGGGTGCTTGCCGTCCGGCGACAAAATAGTCTTCCAGCTTTTTTACGCTGCGCCCGGCATAGCTGCCGATAATAATATAAATCAAAATACTGACTGCGATCGTTATGCTAAATAGATCCATATTTGCCCTGCTATGAGGTCACGGACCAGTCTTTATGTTGGCCCGAATTCACGTTCATTTGAGTGTGCGTCAGATCACATGGCGCCCCTTGATCCCTTTTCTTTGAGATAGGTTTCTGCCTGTGTTTTTTCCAGTCTAGCCTGCCAGTTGCCTGTTTTACAGTAATGGGGTCAAAGTCTAGGGGTCAGTGTAATGTGCCAAAGTATGTTGCCGTATTCTGTCAGCATGATCTGACCCTTTACACTGACCCCATTACTTCCGCAGCGCAGGAATGGCTGCCTGAATAACGCTGCCCAGTTAGCAGGTCCATAATTAATAGTGTCATGCGCCCTTCCATAAACTAGAATGTGCCCCCGCGCTTCCAATACAGAATCCCTCTCGATAAAAAGATGTTAAGACTGAACGAAATTAAATTGCCTTTGGATCACTCTGAAGAAGACTTAACTGATGCCGTCATCTCGAGGCTCAGTATTGAAAGTTCTGATTTACTGGATCTGACAGTCTCCAAGCGTAGCTACGATGCACGTAAAAAATCCAACATCCTGTTGATCTACCAGGTGGACGTTTCCTTACCACAGGAGATTGAAAAAGCTGTACTGGAGAGAATTTCAAACCCTGCCCAGGTAAGAACAAGCCCAGACACCAGTTATGAGCCTGTCATTGATTCTCCTGCAGAATTCCCAATAGGAGATCAGCAACG
Source organism: Gammaproteobacteria bacterium (assembly GCA_002726655.1). Lineage (GTDB taxonomy): Bacteria > Pseudomonadota > Gammaproteobacteria > Pseudomonadales > Azotimanducaceae. The sequence goes on along the minus strand of PBRP01000073.1, from coordinate 4,543 downwards.
CCCGATCATCATTGGTTTTGGTCCTTCCGGAATACTGGCGGCACTTCAACTCGCGCAGATGGGGTTACAACCCATAGTTCTCGAACGTGGCCAGGATGTCAGGCAACGTACCCAGGATACCTGGGGTTTGTGGCGGAGTCGAGAGCTGAATACTGAATCGAATGTACAATTTGGTGAAGGTGGTGCCGGTGCATTTTCCGACGGCAAGTTATACACCCAGGTAAAGGATCCAAGGTTTTTAGGCCGGAAGGTATTGCGTGAATTCGTGAGCGCCGGGGCTCCTGAAGAAATTCTGTTTGTTGCCAAACCACATATTGGAACTTTCAAACTGGTCGCCATGGTCGAACGCCTAAGGGCAGAGATTATTCGACTGGGTGGTGAAATTCGATTTAACCAAAAGGTTGAAGAACTCAATCGTGAACCAGACACAGATGAGTCAGTGCCCGAATATACGGGTCGTGTCACTGGTATTACGCTCAGCAGTGGTGAAACGCTGAGAAGTCGCCATGTCATCCTGGCCATTGGGCATAGCGCAAGAGACACCTTTTCAATGCTGCTTGAACAAGGCGTCTACATTGAGGCTAAGCCTTTCTCAATTGGCTTGCGAATCGAACATCCTCAGTCCGTTATTGACGAGGCTCAATTTGGTGAAGAGGCAGGCAATCCCATCCTTGGTGCCGCCGACTATAAACTCGTTCACCACTGCAAAAACGGCCGCAGTGTTTACAGCTTCTGCATGTGCCCAGGCGGTACTGTTGTTGCTGCCACTTCAGAAGAGGGGCGCGTGGTGACCAATGGCATGTCTCAGTACTCGCGGAATGAACGTAACGCTAATTCGGCAATTGTAGTTGGCATTACACCCGAAAAAGACTACCCGGGTCATCCACTGGCCGGAATTGACCTGCAGATTCAGTTGGAAGAGCTTGCCTTTGAACTGGGCGGCTCAAATTACAATGCCCCTGTTCAACTGGTTGGAGATTTTCTAAATGGCTTGCCGACCAAAAAACTGGCAAGTGCAGTCCCTTCCTACAAACCCGGTGTAACACCAGTGGATCTATCGAGTGTACTCCCAGCATTTGTGGTGGAATCTATTCGTGAGGCAATACTTGCATTTGACAAGAAGATACAAGGTTTTGCTATGAATGATGCGATTTTGACGGGTATTGAAACGCGAACCTCTTCTCCCATCTCAATCAAACGTGACAAAGGATTCCAGAGCATCAATACCAGAGGCTTGTACCCCGCCGGTGAGGGTGCGGGATACGCTGGTGGCATATTATCCGCTGGAATCGATGGTATAAAAGTGGCTGAAGCTGTCGCTTTAGATTTGCTAGGATAAAGAACGAAGTACACTGTCCGGTTTCGCGTTGATTTCGAAAAGGCAGAGAATTTTCGGAGACTCAGCGCCGCATCAGGCGTATCCTCCGCATTCCTTGCTCACAGATATGCGCTTTCGATGTCTGGAGCCGATGTTGTTGTGCTTGGTGTTAAGGAAAGATCAGAACTGAAGGAGTGTCTTGAGGCCGAAGCCGTCGGTCTCCTCGATCAGGCGACAATCGATGAAATTGATCAGGCCATCCGTTGAAGCCAGATTTAACAGTTAACAATCAATAAATCAGCCTTACCAGTGGCGATAAACCAGGGACTATCATGACTAACAACGATATCTTGCGTCAGCTGCGCTTCGTATTTGATTACAAAGATCCTTTTATGGTGAAACTGTTCAGTCAGGGGGGCCTAGAGACGTCAAAAGAGCAGGTCAATTGTTGGCTGAAAAAAGAAGATCACGCTGAATTCCAGGAGCTAGAAGATCCTGCGCTCGCCAGTTTTCTAAACGGTTTGATTGTCGAGAAACGAGGCAAGCGAGAAGGCCCTGAACCTGAAATCGAGAAGTGGCTGACCAACAATATTATTCTCAAGAAGTTAAAAATTGCTTTGGATATGAAAGCAGAAGATGTCATCAAGACGCTCGAAAGAGTCAACCTTCGAATTGGTAAGTCCGAGCTGAGTGCATTCTTCCGTAAGCCGAAACATAAACACTATCGGGTTTGTAAAAATCAGATACTTCGCAACTTTATTCATGGCATTCAGATGCAGTATAGACCTGATGTCGCGGGTGTCGATCCTGGTGTTGACGAGAATGCGCCACCCGTCTCCAAGCCCGCNGATGAAAAAGGATCAGTATGGAAATGAGTGACGTTGTGATTAACCGAGAGCCCGTCGAGCTTTTCAAGGTGCTTAAATTTGAAGGTCTGGTCGGTAGTGGCGGTGAAGCCAAACTGGTGATTGGTAACGGGCTGGTTCAGCTTAACGGCAAGGTTGAAACCCAGAAACGTAAGAAAGTTGTTTCCGGTGACGTGATTGAATTCAATGACGCACAGATGACGTTGGTACTTGAGCCCTCTACTTAAAAGTCAATTGGGTCAGTGTAAAGTGCCAAAGTATGTTGCCATATTCTGTCGGCATGATCTAACCTTTTACACTGCCCCCATTACTTCAAATGCAACCTATAGACCTGCGCCGCCGTGCCGCTGAACATAGCCGTTTTTTCAGTCTCGCTCAGCCCAGCCTTTGCAGCAATTCGTTTGAACAGGTTCCACAACGTACGGTAGGAAACACTCTCCTTGTCTACGGGGAAGTTACTTTCAAACATGCACCGATCAGGCCCAAAGGCCTCGATGGCGCGAATGTAGTAGCGATACAGCAGCTCGCACATCTCTTCTGACCCCATCGGTGCTGGTCGCTGATTGATATGGAATGGCGGCTCCCAGGCACCGACCCTCTGTTGGGCGCCGCCGACTTTCATAACGGCATTGGGACATACGGCTATGGCATCGACAGCTGCGCGCCACTTGTTGAAGTCTTCGCCACTGGCATCTGGATCAATCGTGCCACCTAGGTGGTTAACGATGATGGTGACATCTGGAAATGCAGCGCCCAATTTCGCTAGTGTATGCAAGCGCTCAAAGTTCGGTGAATAGTTGTCATAACTTAGATTGAGCTCACTGAGCTTGGCATATCCCGCCATAAAGTCATCGTTGAGGTCGCTCGGGAACGGGCTCCTTATACCTCGAAAGTAACTTGATGCTGCGATGTGCGCCTTCAACACGGGTTCGACCTCCTTTCCCAGACGAAGGTCAGCAGTTCCGAAAATACCAGCGCAAAGGCGCGCTGGTCCGTATATGCCTGATTGGCTCATCGCGGCGATGCCGTGTGCGAATTCCGTTTCGCCAACGCACCTCATGGGCTCGGGACCGTCCACACGATAGAAAGCACCGCACTGGGCAAATACCGTCTGAACAATATTGTGCCCACACGCATCAATGTCGTTCATGATATCTTCACAGAAGTAAACCTTCTGCTGGAAACTTGCATTGGGCTCTATGGTTGTTGTCCGCAAGTCCCACAAGTGATGGTGTGGATCAATGATCGGCAGGTCAGGTTCAAGTACTTCTTCGGGAGTCTCCTGGGAGAGCCAGTTCAACAGGTGATCATTTTCTGGATACGTCATCGTTCCTCCTGATTAGTTCTCAACAAAGTGTGTTGGGCAATGAACGTCACCTAAACGCCGATTTTCTTTGTCGTTCTCTTGAGTGCTTGGAATTAAGCCTTATAGATATGCTATCAGTAGGTGGTGGTTCATGTCTTGGGTCGCCCGTCAGGGGCTGGAGTGTATTAAATCACGACATATACGGGGAGATTTGTGGGGAACAGAAGTGCATGCGCCCAATTGCTGATCAGAGCTATCTTGATCCTGCTGCCTGCTCCGGAGTAGAAAGCGGCGTCAAGATTGAGATGGCGCTGGGTCCACTACAAGTCTCTGTCCGGCCAGGTGCAGACATTATCGATTCTGTTGCGAATAGATTCGACATGACGACAATTTACTCCGGCACTTGACCCCAACCCCAAAGATTTAAGCAGCAATTTCATTTCTGTTGTACTATCGTGATGACTGGATAAGTAACGTCGGCCGGTGGAACCATCATGATCAAAATTCCTGCTATGCTCGTACTACTGTTGCTGGTCGTATCCTGTGACACAGGTCAGTCACCTGGTAGTGGTGAAGCAAAAGCACCCGAAGTTGCCAATGTGAACTCACCTCAATCGCAAGATTCTTCGGCTCCTTGTGGGAACTACAATGCTAATGGTATGGCCTTGTTCGGTGATTTACATGTGCACACCAGTTATTCATTTGATGCGGCTGCAAACAGTTTTGGCGCTACACCGGTAGATGCTCAGCGATATGCGCGCGGTGAAGCCATTCCCTTTTTTCCCGTTAGTGAGCAGGGTATCCCAACCGGAACAGCGAAGATTGATCGACCACTGAATTTTCTGGCGGTGACTGATCATGGGGAGTTTCTTGGCGAAAGGGCGCTTTGTCGAGCCATGGAATCGCCCAAGCGTGATACCAGTTTTTGCCAGAATTATCGAGCCAATGAGCGCCAGGGAATGGTGATGCTTAGCTCTGTAATTACTACTGAAACACCAGAACGACTCCAGGAAATATGCGGCGAAGATGGCGCCCTTTGCCGTGAGTATGTCA
>PBRP01000072.1 GCA_002726655.1 Gammaproteobacteria bacterium | reverse complement strand
AAAAATTACATGAACAGTAGTGTTAGTAGGATGTTAAGAAAAGCAAAAGCGAACATCGAAGCCACCGAACGTGGCGAATTTTGCATCACGTATTAATCGATTTCGAATCAGAAGAGGAAGTGAAAGTGGAAAATATTATTGAAAGGTGGGTGGCCGCCGCCAGAGCCAACGCTGACCTCGATGACTTACAAGAAGGCGTAAACATCAGCCCGTATCAAGAGCTGAAGATAGCATTTGATGGTTACGCGGAAGATGAGGATGAATTTGAGGACCTCAACATAGAGTCCTACGCCGTATATATACACAAGGAACCAGCTTCAGTGGGCTTTGTGTTCCCAGAGCATGCCAGCACGCCTTGGGCAATAGTGCAGAGGCCCAGCGACGAGTTGTGTCATTTTGTCTGGTATGACAAAGAAAACGCAACCTATTCGGGACCCGCTCTGGCTGAAAGTTCTGAGAATAGTGAAGTCTCTTGGGCGATATTGGAGGCAGTCATCAGCGAACTTAGTGCAAGGCACTCTAATTAAAAAAGGCGCAGGTAGGAGTTAATTATGGCGGTCAAGCTTAGAAATGGTGTTATCGATATCGATAAAATACAAATCGACAATGCCATTGTGGCCGAATATTTAGCAGGTCTTCCAGAAAGTCGGCGTGAGGAAGCAATTGTCAAAGCAATTGGCATTGGTGTCCTTGCCGAGATAAAGGGAGAGATTGCTCAGTTTCTTAACGAAACCGAAGGCGAATTGGGCAAGCACTTAGCGTCACTAAAAACACTTTATGAGCTGAGGGAATTACGATTCAAAGAAACAAGCGGCAAAGGTGAAAAAGCCGAGCAGCAAATTATGCAGGCCCTTGCAGACATTCAAACTGCTGCAAGTTTTAGTAGTGATGAAATCATTGATTTATCGAAGCAACGAGGGCAACTGCCTAGAAACAAAACAGGCGACATAATGGTCGCTATAGAGGGCAAAGACGATTGCTCTATTGGGCTTGAAGTGAAATTAGACAAAGGTGTGAAGCTTGGGTTGCTCGATAACAGAGACCCGGCGGCGCAAACAGATACCGCCATAGGTCAGCTGTTGGAAATGCGTGCGAACCGCGGAACCGATGCCAATGTGATTGTCTTTGATGAAGACAGCGTAGACGCCACTGTAGCTGCTGCCTGTACAGGAGGTGTTAAATTTATTCAAGCGGTTGGATTTATCGTGATCATTAGCACTAGGCGTGGTGACTTCTCAAATCTGGCTGTGGTTTATTCAATCAGTAGGGAAATGGCGTTAGCGAATATATATGCTCAGCCTGCAGATGGACAGATCATGACAATGATTGTAGAGCGTTTGTTGTATCTTCTTAACGATTACAAGTCAGTAGAAAAAGAAGTCAGCAGTATCAAAAAAAGTGCTGACAAAATAGAAGCATCGCTAAAAAAAGTATCGCAATACATAGTGTCGACTGAGCAATATCTTAAGCACTTTTTGGAAAGTGGTGAGCTTTCAGAGCGGCAGCTATTAGATTTTTATAGTGTTTCTCAATTCTCCAATTGATGTACCAGCTAATTAAATAATTATGCGGAGAATGATATGAACTTTGGAAACGATAATTAATGAAAAACTTGGCACCTAATATTGTGAAGCTGCGCATCTGTGTGGCATTTATGGGAGAGAAGGAGCAAATTGGCTGGTGGCCAAGCAGCTTTTTGTCGAGCTCAGGCGAGGCCTTTCTCTCCCCAGTGTTTCCAAAGACGTCGACGTTAGCTAGGCTGAAAGACAAATACATTGATAGTGATGATGAAGACGATTTGATTGATAAGGAAATGCGTGTGTACAAGGTGGATTATGTGAGAACAACGAGAAAGAAGAGCATCAGAACGAACACGCACAAGTTGATTAATAAGGCAGTAGCAAACATACAAGCAGTTGAGAAGGGGATTCTTGGAGTAGGGCATTAGCAGTTGCAAAGTTTACAACAACAGAAATGCTAAACTGCTGATACTACAAGGATATTAAGATAGTGATACACACAGAAATAAACCATAAATGTTGTAAAGATGTTGTAAAGACAGCTTTGCCCCTCGCAAACCCTTGCTACATAAGGGTTTCAAAATGTGCGGCTATTGAGTGGGAGTAACACCAGAGTACTGGATGCAGCAGGCGATTGCCCTCGCTCAGCAGGCGGCGAAAGAAGGTGAAGTCCCTGTTGGGGCTGTGCTGGTAAAAGATGGGGAGATCGTTGGCCGCGGCCTGAACAGAATGATATCCGACAGTGATCCGACAGCCCATGCAGAAATTGTTGCCCTTCGGGATGCCGCCTCGAGGCAGGGTAATTACCGTCTGCCTGGTACTGAACTGTACGTCACCATTGAACCCTGCATGATGTGTGCAGGTGCATTGGTTCATGCCCGGGTTTCGAGTCTGTACTTTGGCACCAGGGAGCCGAGGGCAGGCTCAGTCGTGTCGACTCAAGACCTGTTGCAGAACGATGCGCTTAATCACCGCCTCGAAGTTAACGAGGGGGTCTGCAAGGAGGCGTGTGCAGACATGATGACCAGTTTCTTTCAGGAGAAAAGATAGTGGCACAAAAAAATCTGCTGCAGTTGGAAGGTGGTGCTGGACTTTCAGAATTTCGGATTCGCAAGCTCATCAACGAACTCGATACGAAAGTGCCGGGCCTTGAGCTGGTTGTAACCCGCTTCCTTCATTTCGTTGATGCAGAAGCAGATCTCAGTGACCGGACACGGTTGGTGCTGGACAAAATTCTAACCTATGGGCCAAAGTCTGATCAGCCGCTGCATGACATGAGCAGTGATGCAGGGCTGTTCAGGTTGGTGACGCCAAGACCTGGCACCATATCCCCCTGGAGCTCAAAGGCGACCGATATTGCACACATCTGTGGTCTTGATGAGATCCGTAGAATAGAACGGGGCGTCGCATTTCTATTCAGTTACAGGGGTGAGGCAACCCGGGAAATTGTTCAGGTAATTGACGAAGCGATTCATGATCGGATGACGGAGGCGGTTCTGGGCAGTGCCGATGAGGCATCGCTCTTGTTCAAGACGGCATCCCCCGCCCCGCTGAAAACTGTCCCGGTACTGGAAGAGGGCGGCGATGCGATTGCCCGGGCGAACCTCGAATTGGGTATGGCGCTCGCAGATGACGAAATTGAATACCTTGTGCAGGCGTTTGCTGAACTTGGGCGTGACCCAACCGATGTGGAGCTGATGATGTTTGCCCAGGCTAATTCGGAACACTGCCGGCACAAGACCTTCGGCGCCACCTGGACCCTCGATGGTGTCAACAAACCCCATAGTTTGATGGAGATGATTCGAAACACCTATGCGATGACCAACGGCGCGGGTGTGCTCAGTGCATATGAAGATAATGCCTCTGTCATGGAGGGAACTGTGGGGGAAAGGTTCTACCCTGATCCTGAGACCCGTGAGTATGGTTATACTGAAGAGGCGATACACATTCTGATGAAGGTGGAGACCCACAATCATCCGACTGCTATAGCGCCGTTTCCTGGTGCAGCAACTGGTTCTGGTGGTGAAATAAGGGATGAGGGTGCCGTTGGCAGAGGCTCAAAACCGAAAGTCGGCCTGACGGGCTACAGTGTATCCAACCTGAATATTCCAGAACTGGATGAGCGTTGGGAGGTTCCTTACGGGAAGCCGGGAAGAATTTCCTCTGCCCTGGAGATCATGATCAAGGCACCGATAGGTGGCGCTTCATTTAACAATGAGTTCGGCAGGCCAAACATCTGTGGTTACTTCAGAACTTTTGAGGCGGAGTTTGACGGACAGGTCCGTGGTTACCACAAGCCCATCATGATCGCCGGTGGTATGGGTAATATCCGTGCTGAACACATAGAACAAAAGAGTATTGAACCGGGCGCCTCACTCGTTGTGTTGGGCGGTCCTGCAATGCTGATTGGTTTAGGTGGTGGTGCTGCATCATCAATGGCTGCCGGTGCGAGTGACGCGGACCTCGACTTCGCCAGCGTGCAGCGTGGCAACGCGGAGATCGAACATCGTTGCCAGGAAGTTATTGACCAGTGCTGGCAGCTGGGTGCCCGCAATCCAATACAGTTTATACACGATGTGGGTGCCGGCGGGCTTTCCAATGCTTTGCCCGAGCTGGTCAAGGACGGTGGTGTTGGCGGGGATTTTGAAATACGCAAAGTGCCAAATGATGAGCCTGGTATGTCACCCCTCGAGATCTGGTGCAATGAGGCCCAGGAGCGGTATGTACTTGCAGTTGCCGAAAGTCAGCTGCAAGCATTTGCCGCGATTTGTGAGCGGGAAAGGTGCCCTTATGCGATTGTGGGGCATGCGGTCGGTGACGATCATTTACGGGTGAGTGACAGCCTGCTTGCGTCGAATCCCATTGATCTGCCCATGTCGGTATTGTTCGGCAAGGCACCAAGAATGCACAAGGATGCGGTGACCGTGTCTGCCAGCACAAAACCCTTTAGTACCGATATTGGTATAGCAGATGCTATCGATCGAGTACTGGGACACCCGACCGTTGCGAATAAGAACTTCCTGGTCACCATCGGCGACAGGACGGTAGGCGGCCTGGTATCCAGGGATCAGATGATTGGCCCCTGGCAGGTGCCGGTATCGGATGTGGCCGTCACCACTAACAGCCTCAGCAGTACTGCCGGTGAAGCAATGGCCATGGGGGAGCGCACCCCGGCTGCATTACTTAATGGGCCAGCGACGGGAAGAATGGCCATTGCTGAGGCGGTGACCAATATCGCGGCAGCGCGGATCGAGAAGATTCAGGACATCAAATTGTCTGCCAACTGGATGTCGGCGGTCGATCATCCAGGCGAAGAAGTTAATCTCTATGAGACGGTAGCCGCCGTCGGGATGGATCTTTGTCCCAGGCTGGGGATCTGTATTCCCGTGGGTAAGGATTCCATGTCAATGCAGACGAGATGGCGGGAATCAGATCAGGAAAAATGTGTCACATCACCCTTGTCACTCATCATCTCGGCTTTTGCACCGGTCCTGGATGTTCGTGAGACACTGACGCCGCAGCTAGCAGATGAGGACTCAGTCTTGTTGCTGATTGACCTGGCGGAAGGGAAGCAGCGCCTTGGCGGTTCAATCCTGACCCAGTGTTTTGGCGAGTTGGGCGAAGAGGTCCCGGATGTTGAGGACGCGGCCCTGCTGACCAGTTTCTTCGCGCTGCTGCAGCGAGCGGATTTTCGCGCCAGGATTCTCGCCTATCATGACCGTTCCGATGGTGGGTTGATCTCAAGCCTCCTGGAAATGTCGTTTGCCGCCAGGGTGGGTCTCGAAATCAGGATTCCGGATCAGGAAGATCCTGTTACATTCCTTTTCAATGAAGAGTGTGGCGCCGTTATCCAGGTCGCAAGTCACGAGGTCGATCTCGTCACCAGTGAGATCCTTTCCGCAGGACTGAACTGCTGCCAGGTGGCCACACCAACCAAGCAGCAGTCGATCCATATCAGCCAGGGGGATTCGCAGTTGTTCAAAAGCAGCAGGAGCAGCCTGCAGGAACGGTGGTCGGAGGTCAGCTACCACATTCAAAAACTGCGTGACAACCCCAGCTGTGCGAATGAAGAGTATGCCCTTATAGCGGATGACGATGACCCTGGACTGTCAGTAAACCTGACTTTTGACCTGGATGAGGACATTGCCGCACCAATGATAGCAACCGGCGTTAGGCCCAGGATTGCGATCTTGCGTGAGCAGGGCGTCAATGGACAGGTGGAAATGGCAGCGGCTTTTACGCGTGCAGGATTCTCCGCGGTTGACCTGCATATGAGCGAAATATTGTCAGGCAAAGCTGACCTTGAGAGTTTCAAGGGGCTTGCAGCGTGTGGCGGTTTTTCCTTTGGTGATGTCCTGGGTGCAGGTGAAGGCTGGGCCAAGTCCATCCTGTTCCACGAGCAGGCAAGGCAGATATTTGCTGATTTTTTTGGGCGTCAGGATACCTTCGGCCTGGGAGTGTGCAATGGTTGCCAGATGTTTTCAGCCCTGAAGGAACTTATTCCGGGCACTGAGCAGTGGCCGCGTTTTGTTACCAATCGATCAGAACAATTTGAAGCGCGTCAGGTGCTCGTGCAGGTTCAGGAAACTGCCTCGCTGTTCCTCGCGGACATGGCCGGGTCACAGGTGCCAATCGTTGTCTCACATGGCGAAGGGAGAGCGGAAATCGATGATGCGGGTGCGGATTCTCTGCTTCAAGGTGGGCAGGTGGCCATGCGATTCGTCGACAACTACCTCAATGACACGAATTCCTTCCCCATGAATCCGAATGGTTCCCCGGCTGGAATAACGGCTGTGACCAGCGTTGATGGTCGGTTTACCGCCATGATGCCCCACCCTGAGAGAGTGTACCGGACAGTTCAAAATTCATGGCACCCGGATGACTGGAATGAAGACAGTCCATGGATGCGAATGTTCCGCAATGCTCGCGTCTGGGTTGGCTGAACTTAGGCTGATATACATGGTCGCGCGGTTTAGCTGTGTTTAATCATGGTCGAATGGTGGTATATTCCTGCGGTTCCCTGGACAACTTTCAAGATTTTCTGAAACCTATTTACAAGGAGTAAACAGATGTTAAAAACTCGATTCACTGAAGAATTCGGTTTTGAACAACCCGTTGTCTGTGGGGGCATGATGGGTATCGGCATAGCAGAACTGATCGCACCCTGTGCCGAGGTTGGTGCGCTGGCTTTTCTCACCGCCCTGACGCAAAACACCCCGGAAGGCCTGGTCAAGGAGGTTGAACGCACGAGGGGAATGACTGATAAGCCCTTTGGCGTCAACCTGACCATCTTACCTACCATCAATCCAGTGCCCTATGATGAATATGCTGAGGCGATAGTCGGTTGCGGTATAAAAGTGGTTGAGACCGCAGGGCGAAGCCCGGAGCCCTACATGGCTACCTTTAAGGCTGGTGGCGTCAAGGTCATTCATAAATGTACCTCCGTGCGCCATGCCCTCAAGGCGGAAAAGGTGGGCGTGGATGCCATTAGTATTGATGGCTTCGAGTGTGCGGGGCATCCTGGTGAAGACGATATTCCCGGGCTGATATTGATCCCTGCCGCCGCCAATATGGTGAAAATACCCATGATCGCCTCGGGTGGTTTTGGTGATGGCCGCGGTCTGGCCGCAGCCCTCATGCTGGGCGCCGAAGGAATCAATATGGGGACCCGCTTCATGGCCACCAAGGAGGCACCGCTGCACCAGAACATCAAGGATAAACTTGTCTCCTCGTCTGAGCTGGATACTACCTTGATTAACCGGAGCTTCCGCAATACCTCCCGTGTATTCAAGAACTCGATTGCCGAACAGGTGGCCGCGAAAGAAGCAGAGGGCGCCGAGTTTGCTGACATTCAGGAGCTGGTTGCTGGTGTTCGTGGTCGAGATGCAATGAACAAAGGTGATCTTGAAGGCGGTATCTGGACTGCCGGGATGATAACGGGCCTGATTAATGATATTCCGAGCGTGGAAGAACTGATCACTCGTATCACGGCGGATGCTGAGGAGATCATACGCTCCAAGATGAAAATGATCGCCTAAGTCAGGACTGAAGGCGTCCCCAGCGCAGTCTGTTCCACAACCAGGAACGGGCTGCACGCTTTTCTCTCAAATTTGTGCAGGTCAGAGTTTTTACTTTTTGATAATTGATCTTGACTCGGAGGAGCATTCTGTATACTTTATTCAAACGGTCGTTTGAATGAAATTTGATGAGTACCCAGGCAACAACCAATACCGGCACCGCTGATACCCGTGAGAAAATCCTGGATGCGGCAGAATTACTGTTCGTTGAACATGGATTTGCCGCCACCTCCCTGCGTGCCATTGCAGCTAAAGCAGATGTAAACCTGGCTGCGACACACTACCATTTTGGTTCAAAGAAGGGGCTTCTGGCTGCCGTTTTCCACCGTCGAATTCAACCCGTCAATACGCTTCGCCTTGAGGGGCTTGAAAAACTTGAAACCAGTGGAGTTCCAATGACAGCGCGATCTATCCTTGAGGCTTTCTTCCTGCCATTTAAGAGCGCTGACATTATCAGCACCATACCCGGTTTGGTGGGGCGCCTGCACGGCGAACCTGAGTCAATTTCCAAACCCATACTGGAAGAGGAGTTCACAGAGGTAACCGAAAGATTTCAGGAAGCCCTGGCGATGGTCTTGCCTCAGGTAGACAGGGCGGAATTGCGCTGGCGCTTTCACTTCATGATCGGATCAATGATCCAGATTCTTCGAATTCAATCCCCACTGGGCATTGGTTCAACACAGGAATCCTTCAACAGGGGAATGGAACGTCTTGTCGATTTTTGTATTGCCGGACTTGAACAGGCAGATTTAGGGAAGCAACATGATTAGGCGGTTTTTATTACCTATCGTTATCATAATAGGCGGATTCGGCCTGGCGGCTGTCATTATTTCAACCGGACCGAAGCTTGAACCACAGGCGGCCCGTTCAACTGCACCCCTGGTCAGAACCTGGCAGGCCTCGGCAAGAACAGTTCAGATGACAACAATCACGCATGGTACGGTTCTTCCCCGGACCGAGAGTGACCTGATCCCCGAAGTGTCTGGCCGCGTCACGGCGATATCACCGGCAATGGTTTCCGGTGGATTTTTCAAGAAAGGGGATATGTTGCTGGAAATTGATCCATTGGATTACGAGGTGGCCCTGGAGCAGGCGAGGGCGGCCCTGGCCTCTGCCCGGAGCGAGTTAACCAATGCCAAAAGGGCACATGAGCGCCAGCAGGATCTTGCCAGGAAGCAGTCAACCAGTGAATCCCTGCGGGATGATGCTCTCAATCGTCTTCACTTTGCTCAGGCTTCCATTCGTGAAGCGAGAGCCAGACTGTCTCGTGCACAGAGAGACCTGGCGCGGACAAAAGTGACGGCACCCTATGAAGGGCGAGTGCGCTCAGAGAGAGTTGATGTCGGTCAGTTTGTTAATCGTGGTGCATCAATCGCCAGCCTGTACTCTACCGACTTCGCTGAGGTGCGCCTGCCTGTTCACGATGAAGAACTGGCTTACCTGCAACTCCCGCTTACCGGGGTCGCCGGCGATAATACTGTGAAGCCTAAAGTAACCCTGCGGGCTAGATTCGCGGGAAAAGAACATGTCTGGGAAGGCATCATTGTCAGGACCGAGGGAGAGCTTGACCCGCAAACGCGAATGATCAATGTCATCGCACAGGTTGAAGCACCCTATAAACAAAAGGATGACCGTCCGCCGCTTGCGGTGGGATTATTCGTCGAGGCGGAGATTCTTGGTAACCAGGTTGATAGTGTCTATATCGTGCCGCGCTCGGCATTACAGGCCAACAACCAGGTCTATATCATTGATGGCGAGAACAGGCTGGTCTTTAGGGAAGTCGACATCCTGCGCATTGTCGATGAAAAGGTATATATCCGCGGTGGTTTTGGTAGCGGTGAGACCGTTTGTCTGTCGACGCTCAATAATGCGATTCAGGGCATGGTTGTACAACCGGTTAGTCAGCCGGGGGTGGCCGCTTCATGAAGCCGATAATAGCCTGGTTCGCTGAAAATCACGTAGCGGCTAATCTGTTGATGGGCGTCATTGTACTTGGCGGGCTTGTTGCCGTGCCGCAGATACCAATGAAGGCCTTTCCTGATATCGAAATACCAGCGATCAGCATCTCGGTGCCCTACCTTGGGGCTGCACCGGAAGAAGTCGAAGAGGGTGTCTGTGTCCGTATCGAGGAAGAGCTGGAAGGGATTGAAGGCGTCAAGCACATCACCTCAAATGCCAATGAAGGTTTATGTAGCGTAACGGTAGAGTTGTTTGAGGATGCGGATGAGATGAAGGCCCTGGATGAGGTCAAGAATCGAGTGGATTCAATTGACACCTTCCCGGAAGAAACCGAGAAGCCCATCACCAACCTGATAACCCGCGTTTACAATGTTCTGGATATCGCCATAACGGGACCGGAGGACGAGCGCACACTAAAGGAGATCGCACAGCAGGTCCGGGATGATATCACCCAGCTACCGGGGGTTACCCAGTCTACGGTTGCAAATACGCGGCCCTATGAAATCTCAATCGAAGTATCAGAGATTTCACTGCGCCGAAATGGACTCACCTTTGATGAGGTGGCGCGGGCAGTCAGAAGCGGCAGTCTGGATCTGCCGGGCGGCTCAATCAAAACTGGTGCTGGGGAAATACTGCTGCGAACCATCGGTCAGGCCTACTGGGGACATGAATTTGAAGACCTGGTGGTTATGACCAGGCCAGATGGAACGAGGCTCTACCTCAAAGACGTGGCAACAGTTGTAGATGGCTTCGCGGAAACTGATCAGGTTTTAAGGTTCAACGGCAAGAAAGCTGCACTTATCAGAGTTGACCGGATGGGCGAACAGGACTTGCAGCACATCAGCGGAACCGTAAAGCAATACATCAAGGATGTTGGACCAAGGCTGCCGGAAGGTGTTGAACTTACTATCTGGAACGATGGCTCGACCATGTTGAGAGATCGGCTGGATACGCTGCTGAACAGCGGAAGGCAGGGTTTCCTGATGGTACTGATTCTACTGGCACTGTTCCTGCGTCCGCGGATTGCTTTCTGGGTAAGCGTGGGTGTGCCAGTGGCATTCCTCGGAGCGCTTTTGCTGACCAGGGTGATCGGCAATTCTATTGATGCGATTTCCCTTTTTGGATTCATCCTGGTTCTGGGTATTCTGGTGGACGATGCTATCGTCGTTGGCGAGAGCGTGCATGCGCGGCATCAGGAAGGTATCAGTCAGCTGGCTGGGGCGATTGAAGGGACCCAACGCGTTACTATACCAGTCACCTTTGGTGTACTGACGACAGTTGCGGCCTTTATGCCTCTGCTATTTGGTGTCGGCTTTATGGGCCAGGTTCAGGCAGTCATAGCCACTACTGTGATGTGTTGCCTTGCTTTCTCGCTAATTGAATCACAAATGGTGTTGCCAGCTCATCTCGGTCACAGCCGGGTGAAAACCCCATCCGGTGAGGTTGGTCTGATGCTGGTACCCATCGTTGCAATTCTGCTGCTTGGCTTTGCCTGGGATACCCGTTCCTATATTGCGCTTGCCATCGGCGTTACTTCTCTTCTGTTTGCCGCTCACTTCGCCGGGTTCTTTGCGCCGGTTGCGGAGCGAATTCTCAATTTCCAGGGCAGGTTTGCCAGTGGACTTGAGCACTTGATCAATGGTCCCTTTCGCCAGGCAGCAGTCGCCTGCCTGCGTGTGCGATATGTGACGCTTGCCTGTGCCTTCGTAGCGCTGTTGTCGGCTATTGGCATAGTTGCCAGCGGCCGTCTGCCGTTCTCGTTTTTCCCGCCGCTTGCATCGGACCAGGTTGTTGCCAAACTCACTATGCCTCTTGGCACCAGTGCAGTTGTAACCAACCGTGCGGTCACGGCGCTTGAAGAGTCCGCCAGGAAGGTGAAAGCAAAGTTGAATGCCCAGTATGCAGCAGCCCCGCCGGCAACTCATATTATGGCGGCCGTAGGTGATCAACCCAGCGGTGGTATTGGTCCACCTGGAATCTCTGGAGGCTCGGGACGTCTTGCCGGTAACGGTCATCTGGGGGAGGTTACATTGCAGCTAACACCCAGCCAGACAAGAGAACTGAGAACTCAGGAGGTTGCTGACATCTGGCGGGAGATGCATGGACCGATAACCGATGCGGTAGAGTTGAAATTCGCTACATCACTGTTCTCTTCTGGAAACGACATCGATATTCAACTGGAAGGAGACAATGTTGATGAATTGCGAATGGTTGCTGAAAAGCTCCGATTCAAACTGGCTGAGTACCCGGGGGTTGTTGATATAACCGATTCCTTCAGGTCAGGTAAGCAGGAGTTGAAACTGTCCATTCTGCCATCTGGAGAGTCCCTTGGCCTGACGCTGGCTGGTCTGGGTAGGCAGGTCAGGCAGGCCTTCTATGGTGAGGAAGCGCAACGTATTCAGCGGGGGCGGGACGATGTCCGTGTGATGGTTCGCTACACGGAAGAAGAGCGCAGGTCGCTCGGATCGTTGGGTACCATGCGCATACGCACACCAGGTGGCTCTGAGGTACCGTTCGCGACCGTCGCCAGTGGCGAACTGGGTCGTGGATTCTCTACGATTCGCCGTGTTGACCGCAGACGAGTTGTAAATGTCGTGGCAGATGTCGACCGAACCCAGATTACCGCCAACGCAGTGATAGCGGATTTAAGCAAAGGTACCATCCAGGATTTGATGGCACATTACCCGCGCGTAACCTATCGCCTTGAGGGCCAGCAGGCCGATCAGGCGGAAGCCATCGCTGGCCTTGTCCCTATGTTTGCAATGGCACTGTTTATTATTTTTGCTTTATTGGCCGTTCCCCTCAAGTCCTATTTTCAACCGCTCATTATCATGAGTGTGATTCCCTTTGCCTTCGTTGGTGCAATATGGGGACACCTCATTATGAAGAACCTGGGATTTATAACAGGGCTCGCGATGATGTCGGTGTTGGGCTTTATTGCGGCCTCCGGTGTGGTCGTTAATTCCAGCCTGGTACTGGTACACAGTGTTAATTTCAGGCGCTCAATGGGTGACTCCATCAGTGAAGCCGTAATCCATGCTGCTGTATCCCGATGCCGCCCAATTCTGCTGACGTCCCTGACCACTTTTGTGGGTTTGTCACCCTTGATGCTAAACAAGAGTGTACAGGCGCAATTCCTGGTGCCTATGGCGATTTCGCTGGCGTTTGGTGTGCTGTTCGCAACTGCCGTTACGTTACTGGTAGTCCCATCGGCCTACCTGGTATTACATGACATGGCAAAACTGATAACACGCACGGGTGAATCGGTTGGCGTAACGGATCAATCGGCAGGCTCTGCCACAGGGTCACAATAGGGCGAGAGAATTAGTGTAGGTCAGCGGCTTTCGTAAACAATATCAAGAGTTCTGACCGGGAAGGAATCGATTTTCCTGTCTGCGAAGTAGTATTCCAGGGTTTGGGTGATAACTGGAAAGGCGAGTTCATCCCAGGGTATTTCTGATTCGTCAAATAGACGTGCTTCGATTGTCTCGTCGCCGGCAGTGTAATTCAGGTCGGTCAGCCGGGCGCGAAAAAACATATATACCTGGGAGATATGGGGCAGGCTGAACACGGTATAAAGGTCAAGGATTTCAACATTGGCGTTGGCTTCCTCGGCAGTTTCTCTCAAAGCTCCCTGCGAAATAGTTTCATTGTTTTCCATGAATCCGGCGGGGATCGTCCACATACCAGCTCTGGGGTTAATTGCACGCTTGCAAAGAAGCACCTTGTCTTCATGAATAGGCAGACATCCGGCAATAATTCGCGGGTTCTGGTAATGGATCCGATCACATACATCGCACACATATCTGGGCTTGGTATCGCCCTCTGGTATACGCTGGCTAACGGTTTCACCACATCGGCTGCAAAATTTCATATTGTTGAGTATAAACGCTAAGCTCTAGCTTAATCACCCACTATCAGCTTGCAGCACTGACATGATCGAAGATTTGAAGCAGCGGTTAATGGCCCCCGCCGAGGATATATCTGTAGAGGGTCAGCAGAATCGGGAGAAAGCTGCCGTCCTGCTTGCGATACAGGTTCAACCGGAACCGGCACTTGTATTAACGCAACGTGCATCAACTTTGAACAGCCACGGCGGCGAAGTTGCATGGCCGGGTGGTAAGCATGACCCTCTTGATGGTTCCCTGGAAACGACCGTCCTGAGAGAAACCTGGGAAGAAATCGGGCTGCCTCCGGAAAAAGTTAATATTGTTGCCGAGCTTCGCCCTTTTATTTCCAAGTTTGGCCTGGTGGTGACACCTTACGTTGGCTTTGTCGATGAACCTGTCAGGCTGAAAGCAAATCCCGAGGAGCTTGAATCCATATTCATGGTGCCGTTGGCCTGGCTTAAAAACGATCCCAGGTCACAAACTGATGTCATCACTCGGTATGGAGAAACGCATCACATACCGGTTTACCACTATGAAGAGAACAAAATCTGGGGTTTGACAGCCATGATTCTGTGGGAGTTCATGGTAAGGGGTATGGCCGTAGATTCGAGCAAGAGCGCCTATGGTAAGCTTCAAAACACTTTACTTACAAATAGTGTCAACAGTAGTTGGGAGAAGGAATGATCTATCGTCTCGGTGAACGGGTACCGGAATTTCGCGGGGAAGACTATTGGGTTGCCGATAATGCAACGATTATCGGCTCGGTGATTCTTGAAAACAATGTTGGCATCTGGTTCAACGCGGTTCTTCGAGGGGACAATGAAATCATCAGGGTTGGTGAGAACTCCAACGTCCAGGATGGCGTTGTTATACATACGGACAAAGACGGTCTGGATGTCAATATAGGCAAAGGCGTCACAATCGGGCATAAGGCTATGTTGCATGGATGTGATATTGGCGACAATTCCCTCGTGGGTATTAACGCCGTTATTCTGGATGGCGCGAAAATTGGCAGGAACTGCCTGATCGGCGCCAACTCGCTGATTACAGCGGGAAAGGAAATCCCCGATGGATCATTGGTGATGGGCTCCCCGGGAAAGGTGGTGAGGGAGCTTAGCCCGGAGCAGATCGCTGAACTGGAAAGGAGTGCGTCGGATTATGTCGCCAACTTCAAACGTTACAGGGCGGGTCTCAGTACCTGATTCCAGGTGGAAACAAGAGACGATTCTCCAAAGTGAGGATTAACCTCACTGATTCTAACGGTAGTGTTACGTCGTCCTGCCCTCAGACCGGGGCTAATTCGCTGCTCCGAACTTGGCATCTGCAGTAGAGCGCGCTATAGTTCCTAATTCACTGTAACTTTATTCGATTACACAGGCATGAAATTATCGACATCCGTTAATTCCATCAACAGCAACTTTAGGTTGCTGATGCCTGCTATTGCCCTCTCTGATCTAGACCTACGACTGCCGTTGTAGGCGGCCCGTCTAAATTCCTGCACCGTTCACTCTATTCCGAACCCAATCCCGGATAGTCTTAGGGAGCCGTTCCATCAAACTCAAGTGGCAAGAAAATGAAGGCAGAAGATCAGTCAACAAATAGGGAAAATGCATCTCCCAGGAAGATGCCGTTTCACAAGTACAAGGCGTTTGAACCGATTCCTTTACCGGATCGTACCTGGCCAGACAAAACCATTACTGCTGCGCCGAGATGGTGCAGTGTGGATCTGCGAGACGGGAACCAGGCGCTCATCGAACCCATGACGCCTGCGGAAAAACAAAAAATGTATGACCTGCTCCTTGAATTGGGGTTCAAGGAAATAGAGGTAGGCTTTCCTGCAGCGTCACAAACTGATTTCGATTTCGTCAGAAGCATTATTGAAGAGGGTCTGATTCCGGATGACGTTACCATCCAGGTACTTTGCCAGGCTCGCGCGGAACTGATTGCCAGAACCTGTGAGGCTGTATCTGGTGCCCGCAATGTTATTTTTCATCTCTACAACTCCACGTCGGCCCTGCAACGGAAAGTTGTGTTCAACATGAGCCGTGAAGAGGTGATAAAACTTGCGACAGATGCGACGGAAGTTGTAAAGACACATGTCGCGGAACTTGAAGCAGTTGGAGCTAATGTAACGCTTGAGTATTCGCCCGAAAGTTACACTGCAACGGAAATGGATTTTGCTGTGGAGATTTGTGCCGCGGTGATGAAGGTGTGGCAACCCACGGTTGAAAAGAAGATTATCCTCAATCTTCCTTCGACTGTGGAAATGGCAACACCGAATGTGTATGCGGATCAGCTTGAATGGTTCATCCGCAATTTGCCGGACCGTGAATGCGCCGCCATCAGTCTGCATACTCACAACGACAGGGGTACCGGAGTTGCAGCGTCGGAGCTTGGTTTAATGGCAGGCGCTGACCGGATTGAGGGAACTCTGTTTGGTAATGGCGAGCGAACCGGGAACTGCGATGTTATTACCATGGCGATGAACATGTTCTCCCAGGGAATTGACCCGGAACTGTATCTTTCTGACATGCAGAAAATTGTGGCAGTTGCTGAAGAGTGTACGAAACTCAATATCCATGTACGCCAACCCTATGCGGGAGAGCTGGTCTTTACAGCCTTCTCCGGCTCGCACCAGGACGCGATAAGAAAAGGCATGTCATTTGTTGAATCGGGTGGAGATGAGGCATGGGAGGTTCCTTACCTGCCCATCGATCCGGCGGATGTGGGTGGCTCTTATCGCGAAACTGTCAGGGTAAATAGCCAGTCCGGAAAAGGGGGCGTTGCTTTTATTCTCGAGAACTATTTTGGTGTGTCTTTGCCACGAAATATTCTGCTTGAATTCAGCCCAATCGTGCAGAGGCTTTCGGAGGCAGATGGCGGTGAGTTGAAACCTGAGCAGATCTGGGATGCCTTCGTATCGGAGTACATCGACGTGGAAGGTCCCTACCAACTGATTGACTATCGAGTCAGTTCCATGGGAGATGAAAAGGAAGCCTGTGATGCCAAAATAAAGGTTGCTGAGAGCGAAATCGATACTCACGGAGAAGGCTCAGGGCCGATTGACGCGTTCATTGAGGGTCTTGTAAAAACGCTGAATGAACCCCTGAGCGTCGTCGACTATCAGGAATATGCGCTCACGGCGGGTAGTGAGGCGCAGGCTATCTGTATCCTTTCTATCAGTGATGACAAGCAGAACAGGTACTACGGGGTTGGTATCAGTCAGAACACCACGACCGCAGCGTTCAAGTCGATCATCGCTGCCATTAACAGGAAGTGGTTATAGGTTCGTGGCTTGCCCGTAGGGCAAACACGAACCCGGTAGGGTCCTAAATCGGACACACGACCATTGAACGGTAGCAACTAGCCTTCCGGCTCCACTGGCTGCAAAATCCGCGCAGTGCGAATCATATTGTCCTGAATCTGCACTATCTCTATTCGATAGTCGCCGATCACCATGCAGACGTTGGAGTCGGGAATATTTTCCAGGTATTCGGTAATAAGCCCGTTCAGGGTTTTGGGACCGTCCTGGGGAAGATCCCAGCCGAGTGACCGATTGATCAGGCGGATGTGTGCGCCTCCATCCACAAGGTAGCTGCCGTCATCCTGGTGATGAATATCAACACTGATCGCGGCAAGGTCGGTGGTAAATTCTCCTACGATCTCTTCAAGGATGTCCTCGATAGTGACGATTCCTTCAATGTCACCATACTCATCCACCACCAGCCCAATCCTTTCCTTCCGCTGCTGGAAATTGTAGAGCTGAGTTTGCAGCGGCGTGTTTTCTGGTACGAAGTAAGGGTCTTCAAGCTCCTGCAACATTGCTGCCTTGGACAGATTCCCCGCAGTCATGAATTTCGCCGTATTTCGCAGGTGCAGCATGCCAATAATCTTGTCAACATCCTCCTTGAACACAGGCATTCGAGTGTGCTGTGCTGAGCGGATCTGGGCAATGATATCTTCCAGGTCATCGTCAATATCGATACCGTCTATATCTGGGCGCGTAACCATGATGTCTTCAACAGTCACCTTATCCAGGTCTAAAATACCCAGCATCATATTCTGTGGGCGATCGGCTATCTTTGATCCTTCAAATACGAGTGTTCGAAGTTCATCCTTGGTCAGGTGGTCATCTGAAGCACCCTCATATTTGATGCCGAACAGCCAGAGTAGGCCGTTGGAGACTCCATTCACCATCCACACCAGTGGATAGAATATCCACAACAAAAGTTGAAGGATGTGTGATGATGGTAGTGCCACTTTCTCAGGGTATGCCGCGGCAATTGTCTTTGGAGCGACTTCTGAGAAGATCAGAAATATCAGGGTACAGGCGATTGGTGCAATAGCCACACCACTTTCTCCCAGCAATCGCAGGGCAATTAGTGTTGCGATAGATGCGGCGGAGAAGTTGACAAAGTTGTTGCCGATCAGGATAACACCGAGCAGTCTATCGGGCCGTTCAAGAAGTCGGCTCGCACGTTTGGCGCCGCTATTCCCCTTGTTTGCGAGGTGCTTCAACCGATAGCGGTTGAGAGCCATCATCGCAGTCTCGGAACCTGAAAAATAAGCTGAAAGTACTATCAGCAATATCATGGAGCCAAATAGGGCGCCAAGTGAGGGATCGTCCAAAAACGGCAGGCCTCGTATTAGTAAACAGAAGCCACTTGTATCGAATAAGGCTTGTTTGTGTCAAGTATCTTTGTGACTGGGATAAAAATCAGGAAGCTGCAAAATGGATGTGAGTGATGGCGATAGCGGTATGCAGACCCTCAAGCTCACCGCTCCGGGGTGTCAAACTCTGCCAAGAATAATTTCGAGCACCAGTTTACTGCCGAAATATCCCAGTGCCAGTAGTACGAATCCAGTTAGGACCCACCGGGATGCAATTGCGCCACGCCAGCCCAGTTTGTAGCGTCCCCACAGCAATACCGCGAATACCAGCCACGCGGCAAGGGTGATTACCGTATGGTGCATTAAACCGGGACCCTCGATGTTCTCGAGGAATATGAAACCTGAAGCTATCGACAGGCTAAGAAAGGTCAGCCCCACCCAGAGGGTTTCGAATAGCAGTGCTTCCATGGTCTGGAGCGGTGGCAGTCGTTTCAACACGCCCAGGTTTCGATGCTTCATTTCGTAGTCACCGAAAGAAAGCAGCGCCGCCTGTAATGCCGCGATAGCCAGAAGGCTGTAAGCAACCACTGACAGTACGATATGGGAGAGTATGCCGGGGGTAATATCTGACCTTGGCAGGTAGGAATCTTTCATAAAAAGCTCAAGGAGCAGGCTGATTGCGCCTATAGGAAATATGACAATGAACAAATTTTCCAATGGCCGCCGAAAACTGCTGACCAGTACGATGGCCGAAATTGAGACAGCCATCAGGGATAGCATTGGGTAGATGCCAAGTTTGATCCCGGCCTCCCCATACAGGTCAAGATAGACCGTAGAACCGTGGAGAAGGACGGCCGCGGAAGCCAGGCTGTTGACGACTAATTTGGCGCGGGGAATATCCCTGCTGAGGCTTTGGAACTGAATGCCGCTGCTCACCAGGTAAAGAACACTGGCGATGATGCCTGGTATTTCCGGGTTCATGGTTAACGTTCTCAGCTGATTGTTCTGATGCGTTATAATAACAGGTTCCATCAATGCGAATCGGGAGAAGGGGTGTTTGATTCATTAACCAAGCGGTTGGGCGCTACTCTAAGCAGCCTTACCGGCAAGGCAAAACTTGACGAAGAAAATATCCAGGAGGCTCTGCGGGAAGTTCGCATGGCGCTGTTGGAGGCAGATGTCGCACTACCGGTTGTAAAGGATTTTATCGGCCAGGTGCGGACCCGTGCCGTAGGGCACGAAGTCTCCGCCAGTCTTTCACCTGGCCAGGTTTTTGTGAAGATCGTCAACGAGGAATTGGTTCGCATAATGGGGGAGGGGGCTCACGGCCTCAATCTGACCACACAGCCACCCGCCATTATCCTGCTGGCTGGATTACAGGGGGCGGGTAAAACTACTTCTGCCGCAAAGCTCGCTAACTGGCTGAAGACCAGGGAAAAGAAATCGGTAATGGTTGCGAGTACGGATGTCTATAGGCCGGCAGCCATCGATCAATTGCGTATCCTCGCGGAGGAAGGCGATATCGCTTTTTGCGAGAGTTCGCCTGATCAGAAACCTGTCGATATAGCCCGGCAGGCTATTGATCTTGCGAGAAAACAGTTTGTTGAAGTGCTTATTGTTGATACCGCGGGCCGCCTCCATGTGGATAGCGACATGATGGATGAAATCAAGGTGCTGCATGACACCTTGTCACCCATTGAAACACTGTTCGTTGTGGATGCCATGACGGGGCAGGATGCAGCCAACAGTGCCCAGGCATTCAATGAGATATTGCCGTTGACGGGGGTCATTCTTACCAAGGTGGATGGTGATGCCCGTGGTGGCGCGGCGCTATCCGTCAGGTCAATTACAGGTGCGCCGATCAAGTTCATGGCGGTGGGTGAAACCATTGATGCGCTTGACGTGTTTCATCCCGATCGAATTGCTTCACGAATTCTTGGCATGGGTGACGTGCTTTCTCTCATCGAGGAAGCTGAGCAGAAGATTGACAAGAAGAAGGCTAACAGGCTTGCCCGCAAGATTAAGAAGGGCAAGAAGTTTGATCTGGAAGATTTTCGTGACCAGATACAGCAGATGAATAACATGGGAGGACTCGGTGGTATGCTGGACAAGTTGCCTGGTATGGGTCAACTACCGCAGGCAGCTCAGGAGAAAATCGGTGACCATTCTTTTGTTCAAATGGAAGCGATCATCAACTCCATGACTCTGGGGGAGAGACACTATCCCGACAGCATTAACGGGTCCAGAAAGAAGCGTATCGCAATGGGTTCTGGTACGCAGATTCAGGATATAAATCGAATGCTGAAACAACATAAGCAAATGCAGAAGATGATGAAAAAGCTGAGTAAGAAGGGTGGCATGCAGAATATGATGCGTGGATTGGGTGGAATGACGCAGTCTCCGGGGGGCGGCTTTCCCCGAAGGTAGGATGGTCCCTTATTAATATTGATACAAATCAATAACTTAGATTCTATTTCTTTGGCTCCGCCCGGATCCATGAAAAGGTTTAATTTAGCCTGTCTTTACCGTACAATACGGCCCTTTTTCGGTAGCTGCCCCTTCCTGGGGTTAAAGCTGCATAGATCATAAGGAAAATAAGCATATGGTTATCGTTCGCCTGTCCAGGGGTGGTAGCAAGAATCGGCCTTTTTACCACTTCACAGTGGCCGACCATAAACGAGCAAGAGACAGCCGGTTCATCGAGCGGCTGGGATTTTATAATCCGGGTGCACGCGGTGGCGAAGAAAGTATTCGTCTGGACCTGGCACGAATTGACTACTGGATCAGTGTTGGTGCACAACTGTCGGATCGTGTAGCAAGCCTGGTTAAGGAATATAGAAAGAGTACTTCAGAGATGAGCAGCGAAGAAGAAGGCGCTGCGGCCTAGTTGGTTCAGGACCCTGGTCTGCTGAGATATTAGCGGCATCGATGTGAGTCGCCTACCTCGAGCAAGAAGCGAGCGGTGATAAAGGATAGAGTAAAACTTGGTCGTATTAACGCGGCCTATGGTTTAAAGGGATGGCTTAAGGTCTATTCCGATACGGATCCGATAGAACAGATTCTTACCTATTCGCCCTGGTGGTTGCGAAGGGGCGAACAGGAAATTCAGGTCGAAGTTGAGAAGGGAAGAACGCATGGCCGAAGCCTGATAGTTCTTTTGCCAGGCATTGAAGATCGAAACCAGGCTGAAAGTATGATTGGTCATGAGGTCTGGATTGATTCGGCCTGTATGCCCCAGCTTGAAAGTGGGGAGTATTATTGGCATCAGCTGGAGGGCTTACAGGTAGTCAACCAGTCGGATGAAGTGCTGGGTAAAGTTGAGTATCTAATTGAAACGGGTGCGAACGACGTGATGGTTGTTAAACCCGGACCTGAAAGTATTGATGACACAGAGCGGCTTATACCCTTTGTGCAGGATGAGGTAGTAAAGGAAGTTAACATCGAAACAGCGACTATCGTTGTTGCCTGGGAATCGGATTACTGATTGGGTAGAAACAGATGTGGTTGGGAATTATTTCGCTGTTCCCGGAAATGTTCAGGGCAATCTCTGAATCCGGGATAACCCGCCGAGCCATTGAGGCAGGGATACTCGAACTAGATTTCTGGAATCCGAGGGATTTCACTACTGACAAACACCGTACGGTTGATGACAAGCCTTATGGTGGTGGTCCTGGAATGTTGATGAAAGTCAGCCCATTGCGGGATGCAATCAGGGCGGCCCGCGCAAGGGCGGCCCGCGTAAAAGCTGGAAGTGAATGCAAGGTGATTTATCTCTCTCCCCAGGGTGAGAAACTTGATCAGGAAAAGCTGGTCAGCCTGTCAGCAAGTGGAAAGTTGATACTTGTTGCTGGCAGATATGAAGGCATTGATGAAAGGGTCGTTGAGCAGGAAATCGATGCGGAGTACTCGATCGGTGACTACGTCCTAAGTGGCGGTGAGCTGCCGGCGATGGTGCTGATAGATGGAATGACCAGGTTGTTACCTGGTGCAGTAGGTGATCCGGAGTCAGTTACTCAGGATTCCTTCGCGGGGGGATTGCTGGATTATCCCCAGTACACCCGGCCTGAAGAGGTGGATGGAGAACAGGTACCATCGGTATTGCTCTCTGGTGACCATGAAAAGATAAAACGCTGGCGACTGAAACAGTCACTTGGCAGGACATATAAACGCAGGCCAGATCTTATTGAGAAGATGGATCTGGGTGAAGACGAGAAAAAATTGTTGGACGAATATCTGGAAGATGACCGGCAGTAACGATGAGGAATAGACCATGAGCAAAAACATCATAGCGCAGATCGAGAGTGCCCAGCTTAAGCAGGACCTGCCGGAATTTGGGCAGGGTGATACGGTCAATGTTCAGGTCAGGGTCCGTGAGGGCAACCGTGAGCGTTTGCAGGGGTTCGAAGGGGTGGTCATCGCCAAGCGTAACAGGGGACTCAATTCTGCTTTCACAGTGCGTAAGATCTCTCATGGGGTCGGTGTTGAAAGATCCTTCCAGACCCACAGTAAACAAATTCACGATATTTCCGTCAAACGTCGGGGTGATGTACGCCAGGCTAAACTCTACTACCTGCGTGAACTGAGCGGCCGGGCAGCCAGAATTAAAGAAAAGTTGAACTAGCAGCCTGTAAGAACACCATCCCGGGTAATCGGACCGGGCGCAGACTCCTTCCGGTGAACGTAAAGATTGGCTGACAAAGCTTACTTTTTTTATCCGATCACAGTAAGGTAAAGCAACTCCACTAGATCTCCCCTAGCGTGTCGACGCCTGAATCTGATGACCTTCTTATCCGGAAATTTCTGGATAGCCTGTGGCTTGAGAAAGGACTGAGTGAAAATACTCTGGATTCCTACGGTCGGGATTTACGAACTTTTGCAGCCTGGTTAAAAACTGCGGACAAGTCATTCATCTCTGTTCGCAGGGAAGATCTTCTTGCCTATCTGACATACCGTATGGCAGGAGGCTTGAAATCAAGATCAACGGCAAGGTCACTGTCTTGTCTGCGAAGCCTTTACCGCTATCTGCTCCGTGAAAACCTTATCCATGAGGATCCAACCCTGCGAGTTGATAATCCGAAACTTGGCCGGGCATTGCCACATACGCTGTCAGAAAACGATGTTGAAAAGCTGCTGGCGACGCCGGACATTTCAAAACCTATTGGATTTCGCGACAGGACCATGCTGGAAGTATTGTATGCCTCCGGGCTGCGAGTAAGTGAGTTAGTGAATCTCAAACTCAACGAGATTAATCTCAGGCAGGGGGTAATCAGGATCATCGGTAAGGGGTCCAAGGAACGACTGGTACCGCTGGGAGAAGAGGCAATCGGCTGGGTCAACCGGTTTTTGGCGGAAGCAAGGGATGATCTGCTGAAAAATAATCTCAGCCAGGACGTTGTATTTCCCAGTAATCGTGGAGCAGCAATGACCCGGCAGGCGTTCTGGTATCGTATAAAAGCACATGCACATAACGCGGGGATTGAGAAAAAGCTATCACCCCATACGCTGCGTCATGCCTTCGCAACGCATCTGCTGAATCACGGTGCGGACTTGCGGGTTGTTCAATTGCTGCTGGGCCACAGTAACCTTTCAACGACACAGATTTATACGCATGTCGCACAACACAGAATGAAGGAACTGCATCAGATCCACCACCCGCGTGGTTAGCCCGGGCCATCCTAGATTCCGATCCCTTCATGAAACGTCCGGGCTAGGTTGATGCCGGCTAATTTGGTGAAATCAGCCTTTCATCGGAATATTGTTATCTGGTGACTGGTCTTACTAGAAGAGGACAGGGCCGCTTGTCCAGTTCCTGTTGCAAAGTTTATTGGTATATCTGTTAAGGTATAATTGCCAACCAGAAGTGAAAATTCTATGAAAATTGTTAGTACAGTATTGATAGTTCTATCCCTGGCGCTTAGTAGCGCTGCCCTGGCGGAGGGTGAGCTGTCCCCTGAGCAGGTGAAGGAAAAGCTGCAACAGGTCAGACCGGATCTGCCAATCAGAGAGGTGACTAAGAGTAGTTTACCCGGGTTTTACGAGGTGAAACTGGTGGAAAATACTCTGCTTTTCGTTAATTCTGATGCCAGTTTCTTCATTGCCGGCGATCTGTATAGAATTGAAACCGAGCAGTTTGTCAACGTCAGTGAAGAGCAACGAAGTCTTGATCGGCGGAAAATACTGTCCGAAGTGAATCAGTCGGAGATGGTGGTGTTTTCACCCCCCGAAGGCAAGAAAAAGACCTCAGTTGTTGTCTTTACTGACATTGACTGTGGCTATTGTCGCAAGCTTCACAAGGAGGTGCCTGAATTGAACCGCCTTGGCGTTGAGATCCGCTACCTCGCCTACCCCAGGGCTGGTGTGAAGTCGAAGTCGTTTGATAAGTATGTGTCGGCCTGGTGTTCCGACAATCAGCAGCTCGCCATGACAAGGGCTAAGCTGGGGCAGGAGGTTGAGGAAAAGGACTGTGATAATCCTGTTGCCGAGCAATACGCCCTGGGTAATCAGGTTGGTGTTACTGGCACCCCTGCACTTATTTTTGAAGACGGTACATTGCTTCCCGGCTATCTACCCGCTGAAGAATTAGTGAATCGCCTGGGTATTAACTAGCGCGAACAGGCCAACAGCACTGTTAGGGTGCGGCATCCCTAATTCCCTGGTTAATCTTTCCCTGACACGAGAGCCTGACTTGGGTAACATATCGCGCCTGGCCATTTTGGCCTTAAACTTCTTGGCAGTATGGAATTAGCGGCCCTATGGATGATTTTCCAAGGATAAAGCGTCTACCACCCTATATATTCAACATTACCGATTCGCTGAAGTATGAGGCGCGGGCGAGAGGCGAAGACATTATCGATTTTGGTATGGGTAACCCGGACCAGCCGACTCCCCAGCATATAGTAGATAAGCTGGTTGAAACCGTGCAACGCGGGGACACACACAGGTATTCACAATCCAAGGGTATTCCAAGGCTGCGGCGGGCAATCTGCAACTGGTACAAGGACCGGTTTGATGTCGATCTGGATCCAGATTCCGAGGCGATCGTAACCCTCGGTTCAAAAGAAGGCATTGCTCACCTGGCCATGGCCATACTCGGTCCCGGCGACGCGGTGCTGGTGCCTAATCCATCCTATCCGGTACATACCTATGGTTTTGTTATAGCGGACGCTGACGTACGTCATGTTCCGCTGACACCTGATGTGGACTTTTTTACAGAACTTGAATCAGCCATTGTCAACTCCTGGCCAAAACCCAAGGTACTCATCATCAATTTCCCGGGTAATCCTACGACGCAGTGTGTAGACCTTGAGTTTTTTCACAAAGTCGTTGATATCGCAAAGGGGCATGGGATCTGGGTTGTTCAGGATCTCGCCTATGCAGACCTGGCTTTTGATGGCTATGAAATTCCGTCTATTCTCCAGGTGCCTGGCGCAAAGGATATCGCGGTTGAGTTTTATACCTTGTCGAAGAGCTACAACATGCCAGGGTGGAGAGTAGGATTTTGCGTGGGCAATCCCACGCTGGTCGGAGCCCTGGCCCGAATAAAGTCCTACCTCGACTACGGTGGCTTTACGCCGGTGCAGGTTGCGGCGATTTCGGCACTTGAAGGGGACCAGGCATGTGTTGCCGAGATCAGGGAAACCTACAAAAAGAGGCGGGATGTACTGTGCCGGGGACTGAACAATATTGGTTGGGCGGTTGAACCGCCGAAGGCGACCATGTTCGTCTGGGCAAAAATACCACCACAGTTTGCAAATATGGGTTCACTTGAGTTCAGCAAACTGCTGCTGAGTGAAGCGCGGGTTGCTGTATCCCCGGGTGTTGGATTTGGTCAGTATGGAGATGACCATGTACGTTTTGCCTTGATAGAAAATGAGCATCGGACCCGTCAGGCATTGAGAGGTATTCGCCGGATGTTCAAGAACGTATCAACGGAATAGTTGATGCGAACTGGGCTTTGAATGGATAAGCTGATTCGCAGGCAAGTAGCGCATAAGTTGTCTGGCGTTTCCCCTCTGTTAAATCGTTTGTACGTAGGTCGCGGTGTAGTTGACCCAAGTGACCTGGATAACTCGATGGCTGGCCTGCTTCCGCCCGGATCTTTCAAGGGCATGTCAGATTCAGTTTCCCTCTTGCAGGAGGCGGTAACGGGTCAGCAAAGAATTCTGATAGTTGGTGATTTTGATGCTGATGGCGCTACCAGTTCGGCCCTGATGGTATCCTGTTTGAAAGCCTTTGGTGCCAGACACGTCGATTACCTGGTGCCGGATCGCTTCAAGTTTGGTTATGGTCTTACGCCGGAAATCGTTGCTGTAGCTGCAGACTTCTCACCAGATCTGATTGTCACCGTAGACAATGGGATGTCCAGCATTGAGGGTGTCCAGGCTGCTGTCGACAGTAATATGAAGGTTGTGATAACTGACCACCACCTGGCTGGCGATATCCTGCCGGCAGCACATGCGATTCTGAATCCAAATCAACCTGGGTGTGAATTTCCCAGTAAGGCGCTTGCCGGTGTAGGCGTTGCCTTCTACCTGCTGTCTGCCCTCAGATCATCGCTGCGGGAAATAGGCTGGTTCCAGCAGGCTGAACCTAATCTCGCTGATTGTCTGGATCTTGTTGCTCTGGGGACGATTGCTGACGTGGTTTCTATGGATAAGAACAACCGTATCCTCGTATCAGAAGGGTTGAGGAGAATACGTGCGGGGCGAGCACGGCCCGGTATCTACGCACTGATCTCTGTTTCAGGGGCTGACTATAAGCAGCTTACTTCGCGGGACCTTGCCTTCGGCATAGGTCCGCGACTTAATGCGGCTGGTCGCCTGGAGAATATGTCACTTGGGATTGAATGCCTTCTTGCCGACGGGAACCGTGCCGTAGAACTGGCCGATCACCTGGAAGCATTGAACAATGAGCGGAAGTCCATCGAGACTGAAATGAAGGTGCAGGCGCAGGAAACTATCGTTAAGCACCAGGACGTCGGGCAAAATGAATTCGATGTGGGTGTGTGCCTGTTTCATCCTGAGTGGCACCAGGGTGTTGTGGGTATTATTGCGTCCAGGATCAAGGATCAGATTCATCGGCCAGTGATTGCCTTTGCGCAAACATCGGATAGTGAGCTGAAAGGTTCGGCGAGGTCTATCCCGGGTCTGCATATTAGAGATGCCCTCGATACCATTGCCGCAAGGAATCCCGGGGTGTTGGTCAAGTTTGGTGGGCATGCCATGGCCGCAGGACTCAGTATTGAACCGGGCAACTTTGAAAAGTTTCAGCAGTTATTCAATCAGGAAGCAAAAAGATGGCTGTCTGAAGAGGACCTTGAGCGGGTTATCGTCAGTGATGGTGAGGTTGGGGAAACCATATCCAAGTCACTTGCCCTCCACGTGATTGAAGCTGCACCATGGGGGAGCGGCTTTCCTGAACCAGTGTTCGATGGTGAGTTCGAAGTGCTTGATCAGCGTATTGTTGCTTCAAGGCACCTGAAACTCAAACTTCGGCCCCTGGATGAAGACGAAGTAATTGAGGCAATTGCTTTTAATCACGACAGGTTGATTGAGCAAAGGCAGCTTCGCCTCGCTTATCGGCTTGATATCAACCGATTCCGTGGGCGTGAATCGGTGCAATTGATTGTGGAAAGTGTTGCCGTGACACTGGATACGTAGGGTGGGTCAGCTGTCCTGCTCCATCAGGATGGTAGACAATGCCTGAAAGGTTTTATCACCACGAATTTCCGGATAGGTGGATTGCAGGTGAGCAATGATCTCCCTGCCACCCTCAAAGTTGTCCAGATCATGTGCGGTGAACCTCGCCGCAGTCAGCAGGGCTGCTGTTGTTTGTGGATGATTCGGGAAGTCCTTCTCGAAATGCGTAAGTATCGTGACCATAATTGATTTGTGATTCCGGGTTTCCGCCCGGCTTGACAAGGCGAGAACAGTTTCGCCCGACAATAGTTTGTAGTCGCCTTGATTCGCCTCAAAGCAGAATTCGAGAATATTCCAGGCAGTGCGAAAATCTTTGCTTTCAATCAGTCTTTCGATAAATCCCTGGCCCGCCTTGACGGCAAGGAGAGGGTTTTCCCAGTTACGGGTGCGGGAAAACAAATCTGCCTCAGAAACATAATTGTCATCCTGCAGTCTCTTCTTGAGCATTTCCCATGCCTTGACCTGCTGACCCTTGTTGGCGAGCTTGTAGAGCTGGGTAGAAAATTCAGAAAGTTCCTGCTCTCTGGCTAGCTCCACTTGCCTTTCCTCGACCTGCTTGCCAAATAGAACGGGGAAACCCAGGGTTTCTGAATTGTGGTGGAGAACAACGCCAAGACTTCGAAATACCGTCAGGATTGCCATGACAAATATGGCCATTGAGAGGAGGTTGAGCAGCCCGAGTTCGACAAACAATACCAGGTAACCAAGCAGTAGGGTTGAAACCTGTATAACCAGGTGTTGCATGAATATCGTATCTGCCTTGATGTCCAGGGTCACCTTTATCCACTTCAGGGGGTTGAGTGCCGATACCAGGCTTTCTTCCATGAGGACTACCGAGGTGGCAATGGGGAAGAATATGAGGCTTGTGAATATAACGATGAGGTTCCAGTAGGGGCTGTCAAACAGGAAAAACAGGGAAAAGAAAAAGCTGATGAGTATCAGTTCTTTAATCAGCCGGGGTCTTTCTGTGATCAGGAGGTTCGCTGAAAGCTTCGGAATCTCCTGGTATCCCCTTGACGTGTAGTCAACGATGACAAAGAGATAACCAAAAAAGAATGTGAGGCTAACATAGGTCAGGGTAATCGTATAAACGAATCCGCCAGGACCAACCGTCCGGATAACACCCAGCAGGTATGAGAAGATCAGACCGAAGAAAATCGTATTGGCTATGTTCCCGATACGAAACGGGAAGGATGCTATTTCCAGATCTTCAAACTTGTCGACCCAGACCGGTTTTGTGGCCATTGAAAAGTTTCACAGCGAAGAGGATCACATATTAAACCAATTTGTTTCATCGTTTATAGCCGGCTGTGTCTGGCGAGGGGACGTGCATTGGTTTACAATGCCGCGACTTTTTGGATTAGCGCTGTCAGTAAAAAATCATGTTAGAAACCAATCCCCTGTGGACCCAGATAAAGGACTTGAAGGAGCGCACCGATGTCCTGAGGGGGTACCTTTGACTATGATTCCCGAAAGGACCGTCTAGTTGAGGTCGAACTGGAACTCGCGGATTCCAAGATCTGGGATAACCCGGAATATGCGCAGAAGCTGGGTAAAGAAAGGTCCTCACTTGAATCAATTGTCCTGACAATAAGCCGTCTCGATACGGGTCTTGGTGAACTTGCCGATATACTTGAGCTTGCAGAAGAAGAGCAGGACGAAGCGCTGCTGGAAGATGCCTCCNGCGACCTGAACGAGCTCGACAACCAATTGGAAGTACTTGAATTTCGCCGTATGTTCTCGGGTGAGATGGATGCCAATAATGCCTATCTCGATATCCAGTCGGGGTCGGGAGGAACTGAAGCCCAGGATTGGGCGAACATGATGCTGCGAATGTATCTGCGCTGGGGTGATGCCAAGGGATTTAAGACCGAGATCATAGAACTGTCCGATGGTGAAGTGGCAGGGATTAAGGGTGCTACGATCCATTTTGAAGGTGAATTCGCATTTGGCTGGCTGCGTACGGAAACCGGTGTTCATCGCCTGGTCCGCAAGTCGCCATTTGACTCAGGTAACAGGAGGCATACATCTTTCGCTTCAGTATTTGTGTCGCCAGAGCTTGATGATGATATCGATATAGACCTTAATATGTCGGATGTCAGGGTAGATACCTATCGTGCCAGTGGGGCGGGAGGTCAGCATGTGAATAAAACAGATTCTGCGATCAGACTGACCCACATACCTTCGGGGATTGTAGTGCAGTGCCAGAATCAGCGTTCGCAGCATAAGAACAAGGATCAGGCCATTAAACAGCTAAAAGCAAAGCTGTATGAAATGGAAGATCAAAAGCGCAGAACCGAGCTCCAGGAAATTGAGGACAATAAATCTGCTATTAGCTGGGGGAGCCAGATTCGATCCTATGTGCTTGATTCAGCCAGGATAAAGGATCTGAGAACAAATGTTGAAACGTCGAATACTCAGAGTGTATTGGATGGCAGTCTTGATCAGTTTATTGTAGCAAGTCTTAAGCTGGGGTTGTAACGCCCCTGAAGCTTATTGTTAGTTGATGCAGGAAGAAAAATGACAGAACAAAATGCCCCTGATGGCGAAGAAAACGAAATAATTGCATTGCGCAAAGCGCGGTTGGCCGAACTGCGCTCTGAGGGTAACCCGTTTCCGAATGACTTTCGGCGAAAACACCAGGCCGATGAGTTGCACTCTGCCTATGGGGGTAAAACCAAGCAGGAGCTTCAGGATGAACTGGTTTCCACGGCTGTAGCGGGTCGTATTGTATTGCNGCGTCTTATGGGAAAAGCAAGCTTCGTGACGTTACAGGATGTCTCCGGGCGTATTCAACTGTATGTTCGCCAGAATGAAGTTGGTGAAGAGGCTTATGATAGCTTCAAACATTGGGATATCGGAGATATCGTAGGTGCGACTGGTACCTTGATGATGACTAATACCGGTGAACTTACCGTCAATGCATCTGAATTGCGCCTGCTAACGAAGTCCTTAAGACCCTTGCCGGAAAAGCATAAAGGTCTTACTGACATGGAAACAAGGTACCGCCAGCGGTACCTGGACCTGATGGTGAACGACGATAGCCGACAGATATTCATAAGGCGTGCTGAGATCATCGAGGGTATTCGTCGCTACCTGATTGACAGGGAGTTTATGGAAGTAGAAACACCGATGATGCAGGCTACTCCCGGTGGTGCAACTGCAGAGCCATTCGTGACTCATTACAACGCCTTGAATGTGGAAATGTATCTTCGCGTGGCGCCGGAACTGAACCTGAAACGCCTCGTGGTTGGGGGGTTTGAGCGGGTATTTGAAATCAATCGAAATTTTCGCAATGAGGGTATGTCTGCCAAGCACAGCCCGGAATTTACGATGCTTGAGTTTTACTGGGCCTATGCGGACTACAATGATCTGATGGATATGACCGAGGATATGTGCAGATCACTGGCGCAAAGTGTTCTCGGCACGACGGAAGTAACCTACCAGAATAAAACAATTGATTTTGCTGAGCCCTTCAGGCGCATGACAATGTCTGATGCCATTTTGGAGTTCAATCCTGATATCAAGGCAGGCCAGCTCGAAGATATGGACAGTGCCCTGAAACTGGCCAAGTCCAAGGGAGTGGAAACAGATAAGAGCTGGGGTCTTGGTAAGCTGGTCATGGAGATCTTCGAAGCTACCGTAGAAGACCGGATTGAGCAGCCGTTGTT
>PBRP01000153.1 GCA_002726655.1 Gammaproteobacteria bacterium | reverse complement strand
TTAGACGGTATATCTGACGGTACATTTCTATCTGTAATCTAAATAATTTCACTTTATCAGTGACTTAGGAGGGGTATTCAGGCGAGGCCGCCCCGACCAATTTCCTGTCCATACAAGTCCAATAACGTCTATGAAGCCCTGTAATAACAGTGCCTTAAAGACAATAATGGATGGTTCTGGATAGGGATTTGGTCGGGATGAGACCGACTGAATACCCCTCCTAAGTCACTGATAAAGTGAAATTATTTAGATTACAGATAGAAATGTACCGTCAGATATACCGTCTAATGCTAACCTTGAAGCGGCCAGCCACCCTCGGGAACCCAGCCTTCCTGCCTAACCCAGTTGTCGCCGTCCTTTATGAGAGTCGGCCCTTGCATTGAAAAATAATCGGTAATGACAATCTCTCCAGACTCATAGTCTGCGCTGGCGAGAATCTTTTCAGCAAATTCGCAAGCCGCGGCCCAACCCACAAAATCTTCTTCCAGTTGCGGATTATCCTCCGTCCCAACAGCTACCGGCGTCTTGCGATAACAAACTATCCATTTACGCTCACTCTCAATCAACTCTGCTAACTGCCTAACCTCTTCGCGCATTTGCTCAAGCGTATAACCTTCCGCTAGAAACCAACAACGCGGCGTATACCCATTATACTCATCTTCATACACATCTATCGATTTCACCCGCGTGTGAAGCACACCCGAAAAGTTCGCATAAAAATCATCATGAACATCAGCTTCGATAACACCTTCGACCACTTGGCTTAAGAGTTCTAAGCCGTTATCCTCAAAAACGGGATCCCCATCAATTTCATGCCCGAGATAGCCGGGGTATAGCTCAACATAATGCTGTACTCCTTCCTCTTCCTCAGGATGAACTAGTTTTCTATAAGGCATTGGAACAACTTTACCCATAATTCTTAAAACCCTACACTAATGACTCCAACTCTAATTATTATCAGCTAGTATTGAAAGTAAACCCATCAAATTCAAGAGGGATATCAATTTCAAATAAGGGCTAAAACTTAAAGTATATGCTAGAGATCACCGCAATTGTTTTTATAGTGATAACAGCACCATTATGGTTGCCCCTGGTTATGAGTGTGCTCAGTTTTGGCTTGAGTATGCTCAGTTTTGGCTTTCAATTAGTTTTTTGGTTAATTTTAATTGGTGTAGTTCTATTTCTATTACTTACATGACAACAAATTCATCTTTTTTAATTACTGCTAGTCTATAGTGAATTTGAGTGCTATAACCACGCGCGCGTATGTGATAAGCAACAGTAAGGGCTAGTGTAATAAGCGTATTAGTGTTCTAGTCCCAACGTTTATTAGTGTAAGAGTGTATCAGTGTACCTTTCTTGCAGTGCGGTTTAACTCCCTCCTCGTTACTATAAACACTGGGATCACGCTTCTTCACTGTTCCTTTTACTTGTTTCTTTTTTGTTCCAAGATTGTTTCTCTTTTGTTCCTAATTTGTTCCAAAGTTGTTCCCGGTTTGTCCCTTTCTTGTTCCGTTGCGATCAATAGCCTGGATCCCAAAGATGAAGGTTTATTACTTTTTTGTAAGCTTCTCCGTTTTTCTTCTCTGCGGTATACATCTCTCCTTGAAACGCCAGCCCTTTTAATCGCGACTTAATTTCCTTG
This sequence comes from Gammaproteobacteria bacterium, assembly GCA_002726655.1. Lineage (GTDB taxonomy): Bacteria > Pseudomonadota > Gammaproteobacteria > Pseudomonadales > Azotimanducaceae. The sequence goes on along the minus strand of PBRP01000153.1, from coordinate 7,706 downwards.
TGAACCGCAGCCCACCGCCTTGGAGGCGCCCCCACACTCTCCTGCCAAAATGCACGAAATTTCCCACGCTCTGGTGGCAAAAACTGGCCGCCAATACCTATCTTATAACTTTGCCCTTTTAAAGGCCCACGTTGGCGACGAATATCGCAATTGAAAAAAGCGACGACCTCATCAGATTGCCAGCAAAAACTCAGCACCAACGCCCCAGTCTTGGTCGTCCGGTGATGATCGAAAGTCAGGCCGGTAATAAATAGCTTATCGACCGCCGGCGCACTCGAATGCGTTCCTGCATATTCCACCAGCCACTCCTCAGTTGTTTGTCTGGAAATGCGGTCCCTCGCATAAGTCGACATCGCTACTCAGAAGACCCGTTTATTGCGTCATATTCAACCGGTTTGGCCTGATAGTAGGACAAAACCGTTAAAGGAATAGGTTTGGTTGTCTTTGGCCTTATCTCGTGAAAAGCGCACGAATTGACCGTACACAGGGTCACTTGTTGCCGCCAAGTTCCCATGGCCATTTCATCGTAAATGCAGTCCCTGCAATTCTGGTTAATTCGCCTGCGAAGACTCATGCCAGTCTCCAGGACCGACAATTCGTCCGGCTACCCTCTTCTGCATCCAGGCTTCCAACTCCGACAGCAGCCATGCCGAGGCTTTTTCGCTGACTTTTACTTGCCTGGGAAACTCCCCTTTAGCCACCAATGAATAGATCTGGGAACGTGATAAGCCACTAAATAACTGCACTTCCCTAATACGGAGGAACTTTTTCATCCTTACTTCACCAAAATCTGCCATGTATGAACTCCTAAAGCTAACGTTGTCATAAGTTGATCAGACTCATAGCATATAGACTAAAAATTGTGTAAAAAGTGGCTACCAGTAATATTTACTGTAACGCACCTTTTTAGAAGCAAAATCAGGTGCTTATCAAGACAACTGAGTTAACAATAAAAATATAACCAACCTCGAAAAAGGTGACAGTAATGCAGGGATCAAATAGCGCCAATGTCGGCTTTGAAGCCAAACTCTTTCAAGCTGCTGATAAGCTCCGCAGTAGTATGGATGCCAGCGAGTATAAGCATGTCGTACTTGGTCTGGTTTTTCTTAAACACATCTCTGATGCCTTCGGTGTTGTCTATGAAAAATTAGCTGGTGAAGAATATGCGGACGAGGAAGATCCTGAAGAGTACTTAGCTGAGCGTACTTTTTGGGTACCGAAAGAAGCGCGTTGGAGCTATCTACAAAACAATGCGAAACAACCAACGATTGGTAAGCTCGTCGATGATGCAATGCTCGCCATCGAGAAATCAAATAACAGCCTAAAGGGCGTTCTGCCCACTGACTACGCACGTGAAGCTCTTAACAAACAGATGTTGGGAGAGCTTATTGATCTCATCGGCACTATTGAAACACTTGCCAGCGCCCAAGCCTGCGGAATTTGCTCTCCTACCCACTCCGTCGTAGACACCAGCGGCACCCTAAGCCTGCAGATCGGCAACACCTTCATCGACCTCAGTAAGGTCAGTGACGATGGACAGCTTCACGAGCTCAGTGGCTATTTCTATGAGACTACAGGGCAGTGCGGGATTGGCGAGTGCACGCTGTTCGCCGTTGAGCAGCTCGACCAGCAGCAGATTGCCGCGCCGATCTATGATGCCGTTAACGAGAAACTGAGTATCGAAACGGTAGTAACCGATACCGTTGACCAGGGCGGTTTTTCGGTGACACTGGACGCGCCTTTTAATGTCAGCAGCGCTATTGAAATAACCGAGTAGAACAAAATTCCCCAGGGTGGTGATTGCTCCGCAGAAAGCTCGATCTGCGCAGATGGAACTGTCTGTCTGGCCTATTTCGGCATCGCCGGATCCCAGGGCCCAGAATTCAAATCCTGTGAGATCCCCTGCTTGCATCCCGGCGCTTCCTGCCCACTCGGTCAATCCTGTGTGACTATCGCCGATGGCCCCGGCCCGGTTTGCATTGTAGACTAGCGCCGAGAACAGTAATTAAAGGCAGGATAAATCCTTGTTGCGATTCATAGCCCTTTGCATGTTGTCTGTATGCATTGTCAGTGCCTGTACTGACGGAACTGGTGAGCGACGCACCTATGTGCTTACCACCGGTACAACCGGCGGCACCTTCTACCCGGTGGGAGTCGCCCTCTCTACACTGGTCTCGGCCCTGGATGAAGCCGATTTTGCATTGACCGCCATCAGTTCGGCCGGCTCGATGGAGAACATCAAACTGCTGCGAGACAACCAGGCGCAATTCGGACTGATACTCGCTATCTTCGCTGCCTGGGCTTACGACGGCGAGGGGCCGATACGCAATCCCCAACGCCATATTCGGGGTATCAGTGCGATGTGGCCCAATGTCGAGCATTTCGTTTTACGATCCGACCTGGTAACCGATGGTACGGTGTCCGACCTCGCCAAGCTCGGTGGTGAACGCTATTCAATAGGCATGCGCAACTCTGGCGCCGAGCAGACTGGCTTCTACATCTTCGACGCGCTGGGCATCGATTATAACGAAGACCTCTCCATCGCCTATATGGGCTATGGTCCGTCTGCCAATGCGCTGCAGGACGGCAATATCGTCGGCATGAATGTACCGGCCGGTCCGCCGGTAACGGCAATCACCCGGGCCTTTGCCCTATTGGGTGAACGCATGACAATCCTGAATTTCTCCGCTGAAGAATTGACTGCGATCAATCAGGAATTTCCACTCTGGAATTTCTATGAGTTGGCAGCAGGTACTTATCCGCTGCAGGAAGAACCCATAACAACGGCCTATAGCCCTAACGTATTCGTGGTTCGAGAGGATGTGTCGGAGGATATAGTCTACAACATGACAAAACTGTTATGGGACAACCTGGCGACTCTGCAGGAAATTCACAGCGCCACCAAGGCGATGGCCATCGAAGAAGCGTTAAAAGGCATTCCCGTCCCACTGCATCCTGGCGCGCTCCGTTACTATCAGGAACAGGGCGTAGAAATCCCGGAACATTTGTTAGGTGGTTAGGCTGCCCCATCGAAAACTGCAGCTGAGCTCTCGATTACTTTGTGGATGATTGCCTGTTTACTCATTCGATAGGGAAATCGAAGTAGGTATCGGGAAAGGGTTCATTCAGCAGCGTAAAATGCCACCACTCTTCCTGTAGTGGTTGAAACCCATGCCTGGTCATGAGTTGCTGTAACAGCATGCGATTGGCTCGCTGCTCGGCACTAACCGCATTACTGGAGGGCCAGGACAGTGTATCGAAGAAGTCCCAGGGCGTGCCCATATCCAGTTCTACTCCTGACAACAGATCCACGATGGTGAGGTCCACCGTAGCACCACGTGAATGACCGGATCGCTCGGCGATGTAACCGTCACGAAACAAATTTTCCTTGGCAACACGTGGATAATATTGTTGTTGCATCTTCACATCGTCCAGATCTGATCCCCACCGGACAAAATGATCTACCGCACGCTGTGGTCGGTAGGCATCGAATATCTTCAGTCCCAATCCAAAAGCTGTCAGTTCCTCTTGTACCGCTAGCAGGGCGACGGCGGCATCTCTCTGCATGAAGATCTTTGCGGCGTGGTAACCATCGATGCGACTCCCGACAAAATTGTCATCGGTAAAATAACGCACATCGAGCTTTATGGCCGGAGCAAACGAGTGGATTGCCACAAATTGCTGCGGGATTTCGGTTGAGATTTCCTCAGCAGCGAAGGAGTTTTGGCGAGTTTCTGCGTACGGCAACCATAGCGTCACGGCAAGCGCAAAAATAGCCCACTTCTTGCTCGGTTCAAAACGCCAAAAATCCACGCAAGCCTCTGAAATCATAGTTAATCGTACCGCCATGCAGTTTAGTCCATTGCCGCTTGGAAAACATGGTGTGAAGCGGCTTTCCAGACTAGAATATGGTTCGTTTTGCAACCCTGGGCTTTTTAAGCTCTGCCGCTGCAGCTAAAGGTCAAAACCAGATGAAAACTATAGGAATGCTTGGAGGTATGAGTTGGGAATCGACTTCTACCTATTACCGGGCAGTCAATGAAGGGATTAAAGAAGCTCTCGGCGGATTGCACTCTGCCAAAATCAGCATGGTGAGTGTGGATTTCGACGAGTTGGAAAGACTCCAACATGCCGATGACTGGAATTCCATCGCCGTGATTTTATCTACCGCTGCACGAAATGTTCAGGCAGGAGGTGCTGACTTCCTGATGATTTGTACCAACACCATGCATCGTGTCGCACCGCAAATCGAAGCGGCTGTCACTATTCCACTGCTGCATATCGCCGACGCGACAGCGCAGCAGCTTCTCAAGGATGGTATTCGCCGTGTCGGTCTGCTGGGTACGCGATTCACCATGGAACAGGATTTTTACAAAGCAAGACTGGAGGAAGAGTTTCACATCGAGGTACTGATACCAGAACTCGAAGACCGAGACCTGGTACATGAGGTTATCTATCAGGAACTCTGCCTTAGTAAGATCGAAGCCAGCTCACGAAGTAGCTATCTTCAGATCATCGAAAAACTCTCTGCTCGGGGTGCCGAAGCAGTAATTCTCGGCTGCACCGAGATAGCCTTGCTGGTGCAGCAGAACCTCACCAGCGTACCTTTATACGATACAACCGCGATTCATGCCGAGCAGGCGGTTGTTCGCGCACTCAGTAAGTAGTCAAACGGGGCCCTCTTCGAAGCATGTTAGAAACAGCCACTGTAGCACTGACCACATTATTTGCTGTCATCGGCCCACTCGATGTGTGCGCCATGTTTGCCGGGCTTACCAGCAATTATTCGCCGACGCGACGCCGGCAGATCGCGGTGCGCGGTGTATTGGTGGCAGGCTCCATACTGCTGACCTTTGCCCTTGTGGGCGAATACCTGCTGGCTGGCTTGGGCATATCCCTGGCTGCACTGCGAACAGCCGGCGGTATCCTACTTCTGTTAATAGGCATCGACATGGTTTTTGTCCGCCCATCAGGCGGTACATCGACCACCGATGAAGAGGAACAGGAAGCGCTGGCAAAGCGAGATATTTCAATATTCCCACTGGCAACTCCGCTGATAGCCGGCCCCGGGGCAATGGGTGCCATCATCCTGTTAATGGCAAACGCCGATGATGATATCGCTCTGCAACTGACGGTGCTGGGCTGTCTCTTGGGCATGCTTTTGCTGATGTTAATCATGTTGTTGCTGTCCTCACAGATTCAACGTCTGATCGGCGTCACTGCCAAGCATGTGGTCAGCCGTGTTATGGGTGTATTATTGTCGGCACTGGCAGTGCAATTTGTGTTTGACGGCATTGCCCAGAGCGGACTATTAACTGCCTCATGATTTCGCGACGATCTACCTTGAAAGCGATCGGAGTCGGCACACTCGCCACAGGATTTGGTGTCAGCCTCGGTTCGATATCGTTCGCGCAGTCGCAACAGAATCCACTACGAATTCCACCGCAGTTGCCGGGAACATTGAACGAGAACACCCGCCAGTTTGAATTGAATCTGCAGCAAGGTACCAGCAGTTTCCTGCCCAACCTTGTCACTGAAACGATTGGAATAAACGGCAACTACCTGGGACCCACGCTGCGCTTCAATCGCAATGAAGAGGTCTCACTGCTGGTCAACAACCAATTGGGGGAACCCTCTACCCTGCATTGGCATGGTTTCCACCTGCCGAGTAGCCAGGACGGTGGTCCCCACCAGACCATTGAAACAGGCGCAAGCTGGAATGCCCGCTTCTCCGTTGTCCAGTTCGCCGGTACATTCTGGTACCACTCACACATGTTTCACAAATCTGGCGAGCAGGTGAATAGGGGCCTGGCCGGCATGATTATTGTTGAGGACGATGCCCAAGAAGCGGTGCTACCCAACAACTATGGCATCGATGACATACCCCTGGTGATTCAGGATCGGCGTTTCAACGAAGATGGCTCCATGAGCTACATGAACCGCTACGAAGACACGGTCGTGGGCATGCATGGTGACACCATTCTGGTTAACGGCACCTATAATCCCCTGCTTTCAGTCACAACAGGCCTGGTTAGATTTCGCATTATCAATGGATCCAATGCCAGAAGTTATGCACTGGCCTTCGATGACGAGCGGGAGTTTCTGCAGATTGCTAGCGATGGCGGGCTACTGGAACGTCCCGTCAGTCTCGGCACCCTGGAGCTGGCATCGGGGGAGCGTGCGGAAATTCTGGTGCGCTTCAACCCATCGGAACAACTCAAGCTGGTAAGTGTTGGCAGACCACTCTCTTTCCCGGCATTCCCCGGCGGCATGAGCAGAATGATGCGTTCTCTCAATGCACAGGATTTTGACATCCTGACCATCAACTCAGCAGCAGATCTAAGCAACACCTTGCCAGTACCGGAGCAACTCGGTTCGATTTACCGTTTACCCGAGGCTGCGGCCACCAATGTTCGACGCTTCGTGCTTTCCATGGGTGCCGGCACGCGCAGCGGTGGTGACAAGGGGCCGGGTACTGGCATGCGTAACGGACTCGGCGGCGGATATGGTGGTGGCAATTTCGCCATCAATGGTCGCCAGATGGTCATGGATTTTATTAATGGGCGAATCGAGTTAAACACAACAGAAATCTGGGAGATAGAAAACACCTCGCCAATGATGCATCCCTTTCATGTGCATAACGGCCAGTTCCAGCTTCTGGATCGCAACGGTCGGCAACCTGCCGCTAACGAAATGGGTTGGAAAGACACGGTCAAAGTCGAATCCGGTGAACAGCTTCGCATCATCATGCGTTTTACCGACTTCGCCGATGAGCAGAATCCCTATATGTACCATTGCCACATTCTGGAGCATGAAGATCGCGGCATGATGGGACAATTTCTGGTGGTGTAATGATCGTTATCGAAGTAAATTGAGCAAACTGGCAAGGGGTTCAATGATCCGAACTTACGAACTCCGACAGCTCGCAATCAAAACTAAGATGGAGTCGCACTCATGTCCACTAATTCAATGTCAAGAAGGCGTTTTCTGCAATCGACCGGCGCCGCGGCGCTCTGGTTACCTACCGCAGTGAAGGGCCATACCTCCAATGAAATGCAGGCGCTGTTTGTGGATGGCGTCATGCAGGAAGATGTCTCCAAATGGGAGCTGGATACGCCAGCCCTGTGTGTAGATCTGGATGTACTGGAAGCCAACATCGCCAAGATGCAATCCACCACGGCACGCAATGGCATTGCCAGCCGCCCCCACGCCAAGACTCACAAGACGCCGATCATCGCGCAGATGCAACTGGACAGTGGTTCGGTGGGAATTTGCAGCGCTAAGGTGAGTGAAGCAGAAGCCATGTTCCAACATGGTATAGAGCAAATCCTGATGACCACCACCAATGTGACGCCTACGAAAATCAGGCGCGCCATGAATCTGCGGAAATCCTGTGAAGGCTTTATTCAAGCCACCGATTCCCCGGACAATGCCCGCCTGCTGTCAGCTGCCGCAGAATCTATGGGTATCGTCGCCGATATCGTCGTCGACATCGATCCGGGAGGGCATCGCACCGGTATAACGCCGGGCCAGCCAGCGCTGCAACTGGCACAACTGATAGACAGCTTACCCGGACTCCGATTGCGGGGTTTGCTGTGTTACGACGGAGGATCCCAACACGTCAAAGGATTCGAGCAGAGGAAGAATCAGACGCTGGAGCGGCTGGTGGCTGCCTCCGGGACCTATGACTTATTCCAACAATCCGG
>PBRP01000071.1 GCA_002726655.1 Gammaproteobacteria bacterium | reverse complement strand
ATCTTCTGCGGCGCAGGAGAATGGTATGACGGAAGAGATGATCACACAGATGTTGGATCATCGTAATTCTGACTTTGATGAACGCCTGATGTTGGCGTTGGATCTGACCGAAGATTTTGTGATGAATCACGCCCATAGTGTAGACGATACATTTATGGCGCGGCTAAAAGAACACTACAGTGATGCGGAAGTTGTCGAGCTGACCATTGCGATAGGCGTCTGGGATTCAGTTCACAAGTTCAACAATGTGTTCGATGTGCATCCGCCGGTGGAGGAAGGTCTATTTACGGTGGACCCCCCTGATGTGCCCGAAGCCATGCGTCAACACGTAAAGGATCCAGGGAATAAATATTAGTGACCAATTGGTTGGGATTTGATCCCAATTCTTTTGCAAAGGGAAAGCATGGATGGCTGAGCAGGTTGACTATATTGTCGTTGGTGCAGGCAGCGCGGGTTGTGTGTTGGCGAACCGTATTTCGGAAGACCCGGACAGGACTGTTTTGTTGCTTGAAGCCGGAGGGCAAGACAAGAATTTGCTCATCCATATGCCGGCAGGGTATGCGGAACTTGTTGCTGAAGAGAATGAACAGAACTATGGCTTTGAGACAGAAGCTGAAGCCAACTTAGCAGATCGGAAACTGTACTGGCCCAGGGGGCGGGGCTGGGGTGGGTCATCTTCCATCAATGCAATGGTCTATATTCGCGGTAATGCCTGGGATTATGATCACTGGGGTCAACTGGGCAGCCCGGGTTGGTCCTACCAGAGCGTGTTGCCCTATTTTAAGCTTGCGGAGAATTTCTCCGGTACTGGCGACAGTGAATACCATGGCACAAGTGGTCCCCTGGCAGTTAAGAAATCTGATACAGATAGAGACCTGTTGCTCGACATATTTGTCGAGGCTGGAGGTCAAGCCGGCTTTCCCTTAACCAATGATTTCAACGGCCGTCAGCAGGAAGGTTTCGCACGCTACGATCACACCATGATAGGTTCGAAACGCTGCAGTGCTGCGACGGCCTATCTGCACCCGGCACTTGGGCGCGAGAATCTAACCACACGAGAGAATGTCACCGTCGATAAAGTCATTTTCAACGGCAAAAAGGCTGTGGGCATTGAATTCATTCACGAGGGCACTCGACAACAGGTTCATGCGAACAAGGAAGTCGTTTTGTCGGCGGGGTCGTTGAATTCTCCACAGATACTGATGCGCAGTGGCGTCGCTGCAGCAGAAGATATCACGCCACATGGCATAGAGGTGGTCCATGAACTCAAGGGAGTGGGGCAGAACCTGCAGGACCACCTGGGAGTGATCAGCCAGTTTGCCTGCACCAAACCTGTAACCTTGCATCGTTCAGCAGTCTGGTGGCGTCGTTTGCTTGCCGGTTTTCAATATCTGGTTGCGGGTACGGGAGACGCGTCCTATCCACCCACCGCAGGTGGCGCATTCTTTAAGTCCCATCCGGACAAGGATATACCGGATATGCAACTGCACTATGTGTCCGCTGCGATGCATGATAGTCATGGTCGTGGTGGCATTACTCAGAGTCATGGGTTTTCTTGTATCGTTTACTGTTGCCGACCGCAAAGCCGAGGATACATGACCTTGAAGAGTGCTGACCCGACTGATGAGCCTTTGCTGTTTCCAAACTATCTGTCTGAGGAGCAGGACATCGTAGACCTGCGGAATGGGTTCCGCGAAACACGTCGCGTTTTGATGCAGCCGGTATTTGATGAATACCGAGGTGAACAGCTAAAGCCGGGACCTCATGTAAATATTGATGATGATGCTGACCTGGACCAGTGGATTCGAGATACGGGTGAGACGCTCTATCATCCGGTTGGGACCTGCAAGATGGGCGCAGATGAAATGGCGGTCACGAATGAGCATGGCCAGGTGCATGGTATTGAAGGTTTGCGGGTAGTGGATGCATCCTTGATGCCGACGCTCATAGGTGGCAATACGAATGCACCTGTCATCATGATGGCTGAAAAAATATCCGACCATATTCGAGAGCGGGGTTTCTTGCCACCGCAGCATTGACCCCATTGCCGAAAGTTATCGCACAGTGGTTTGCCCGCCATCAACTGGGATAAGCTGGCCTGTGATGAATTTTGAGGCATCCGAGGCGAAAAAAACCATCACCGGACCCAGGTCCTGATCAGGGTCACCATACTCGTGGCCCAGGTAGATTGAGTGCAGGTTCTGCCAGTAGATAGCATCAGTCTGTTCATCGGTTGCCCTGGCTATGGCTTCCAGATACATGGGGGTAGCCATGGCTGGCAGGATGGCGTTGACGCGTACCTTATCCTTTCCCCAGGTTCCGGCTGCCGTTCTCGTCCAGGAATGAACTGCACCCTTGGCAGCGGAATAGGCTGCAGCTGATACTTCAGGTCGCAGTCCAGAAATTGAACCAAAGTTGATAATTGATCCACCCCCGGACTCCTTGAGATACCGGTGGGCAACCTGGTTGGTCAGCATGGTGCCGCGTACGTTAACAGCAAACATGAGATCCCAGTCTTCAACTGATACATCGCCGGCATCGGAAGTGCGCTGAATGGCAGCAGGGTGCGCGAGGGCATCCAGCCCACCGAGATTTTTCACGGCCTCCGCAAATCCTGTTTCTACACTTTCCCTTTCAGAAATATCTACGTGCATATAGGTTGCATTCCCAGCGCCGGATGCATTTGCTTCCTTGACGACCTCATTGCCCGAATCATCAGTGATGTCCATAGCGACCACTTCTGCACCAGCATTTACGTATGCGCGGACGGTTGCTGCACCCATTCCACGTGCCGAGCCTGTTACGATAATTCGTTTATCCTTCAATTCCATGATTTTATCTCCCTAATAATCGATAGCGAACGACTTCAATCGTATGCATGAACCTAATCAATGTTGCAGTTCAAACTTGAAACTAAGCGTCACTCTCTAGATCCTTGTGCTGTTGGTCTTGGCGATCTTTCCACTTCATCTTCACATCAGTCTCAGATGCTTCTGAATCGTACGCAGGAGATGTAATGGTTTCGACAAATTCAACTTCTAAAACTATTATTGAATGGATCGTGCTTTGCGCACCTTGCCCTCTTAGAAAACCCAACAACCGTTCAAACTCTGAACCTGATTCATGAACCGTACAACTACCTTTGAACCGAAACCCTTTTCGAGCAATAACGTCTACTACGTTGACTTCCGCCGCAGGATTTGACCGTAGATTCTTCACCGACTGCGGGGAACGCACTTCGCCAATCGCCAGATGATTCTCGTCCAAAACAAAAGTCAATCCTTTTGGCGATAGGTTAGGAGTACCATTCGGACACACAGTGGCGAGGAACCCAAGTCGCTGAGCGGATACGAATTCTCTAATATCTGAGCTTATCTGTGCCATTGCTCAGCCGTCTAACGCCTGTGTAATTTGCGCATTGAAGCGTAGCGTAAATGCGTCAAATTGACACACTTGTTAGGGATTGGCAATTTCAATTTTGCTCCCATGGATCTGTTTTGTTGGAATAGATTGTATATCGATGTTTTCTAAGCACCTGACATTTATGGCCCATCCATTAAAAGGTTTTATTCCTTCACTTACTTCCTGTGGTGTTGGGTCACTTGGACGACGAAATGGAAGTATTCCGCAAACGTGACAAAAGTAGTCCTTTGCAGTTCTTGAACCCCATTGATACAAAGAAAGTTCTTCCCACGGCGTTTCTAGTCTCAGACTTTCCTTTGGAACACGATGATTGAGAGCTCCTCGTCGTAAACAAATGGAACAGTCACACATTCGAACATGATCCAGCTCCATTTCCACAGAAAACCGCACTCGACCACAATGGCATGACCCTCGGTATGTTTTCATAGATCCCTAACATAATAGTAGACGGCCAAGTGGCCGCTTAATCTGGTGATTGAATAGTTTTCTCAAATCTTTCAGCAACATGAAACGAGTATGTCTCCCTGGATCTTCGAAATCCTCGCAGCCTATCCTGGAAAAGAGCGGCCAGGTGGCAGTATTGCTGTGAAAAGTACGACCACAGTTCCTTTTCTTGGGGGAATATGCGGCTTGAGTCTGACGAAAACCTACGATGTGATTCAGCAAGTTCATACAGTTTAGATCTGTAATCACGACTTGGATCAAAATCGCTCTTCTACAAAATGGGTGAATGATTGCAGATCTGGAAAATAGCTTACGAGAGTGTATCCGAGTCCGCAACTATAGTATTCGGGCTGAACAAGCCTATCTGCAATGGATGCGCCGTTTTACTCTGACTCCGATGCTGGTTTCCCGAACGCCAGCATCGCATTGCCGGGCATGTGAAAGTACAAACCATAGCCGGAGCTGACGAACAACATGCCGTTCGCACTGATGGGGCCAGCGCCGCCACCCATCGAGCCACCGCTAGTTTGCAGTCCTGCAAGACTGGTGACGGACTGTGTAGTATCATAGTGCCATAACACCTTTCCTGTATTCTCATCATGGACACGCAGTACGCCATCCATGGCACCAGCCATAACAAACCCCGGGGCAGCAGTTATTGCCTGGGATATACCCGGGTGACAGAAGTCCCGGCCTTTACAGATGTCTGTCGGCGCTGGTTGCTTCCAGATCACATCGCCGGTTTTCATGTCCAGGGCATAGAGTCCAGGGCGGGCTGGTTCTGAATATTCGCGGCCATCTGGCATGTCAGTTACCGGCACATAAAGCGTATCCCCCGCGGCTGCCATACCAAAATGAATGCCGCCCTGAACACCACCCCGGCCCACTGGATTTTGCCAGATCACTCGACCACTCTCCGGATCCAGGGCGTGTACCACGCCTGATTTCTGACCACCAATCACAAGATCCCTGCCATTGCTCAGGTGCGCCAGGATTATGCCCGCAGCCATATCGTAGTCGGGGCCGTTCTCCTCCGGGCAGTTGTCATCCTGAACAGTGCCACAGGCACCGTTCCAGGCATCATTGGGTGTGCCCTGAAAGGTCCAGCGTACCAAACCTGTATCCAGGTCTACCGCAAAGATAGCATCGCTGGTCTTGGTTGCAGGGGAGGAAAGGTTTTCTGCTGTACCAAAATAGACTTGCCTGCGGGCAACGTCTACTGCAGGCGCATTCCAGACTGCTGCGCCGGATGGACCATATTGCTGCGTCCCAGAACGATTAATGCCTTTGGCCGTAGGCGGATCGAAAACAGCGTAACTTTGCCATTTCACTTCTCCATTACTGGCATCATAGGCCACGACGGAGCCGCGAAACTTGCAGCATTCATAGGCAGGGTTTGTTGGTGGACCTGTTTCCAGCGCTGAAATTGAAACAAGAAGGAGCCCATCATAATAACTGGGTGTGCCGGTAATGGTTGCATTGGGATGACCATCAGGTCGGTGACGCCAGTTAAGTTTGCCGGTGATCGCACTGATTGCATAAACATTACCAAGAACGTCTCCGAAGAATAATTGTGGATCAGCAGCTTCGAATTCGTCAGCTTTGATAAAGGTTTCGGCTACGATACCTGTTCGGACCTCTCCCGATGCTTCAAAAGTCCAGCGTATACAGCCTGTTTGAGCATTAAGTGCGTAAACCCTGGCATCGTGGCCACCAAAGTAAAGCGCGCCCCCCAGTAGTGCCGGTTGCGAACGAATTCGATTGGCCCCCGGAACAGCAAAAGCCCATTTCAACTCGAGCTGTGAAAAATCTTTTGCCGAGAGTGGCTGAGCACTGGCAGGAATCATACGTGTGTTCTTGAGGTCAAGACCCCAGTTGTTGAAAGCGGGGGGGCTGGTACGATCAAAGGCGGCAGCGTCACCCTTACATTGCGGTGCAGGCTCTGGTTGTGGTTCTCCAAGTTCACTGCCTGCCAGATACTCGGCCACCTGCAAACGTTCAGTCTCGGTCAGAATTTGTGATTCGGTTTGCATGAGCCCTGCATTCATGGCGCGCAATACTGCCTCGGGTGTCATCATGCCGATCATGCCCGTATGCGGTGCTTTGGCCACACCCTGTTCGTGGCAAGTTGCACAGGTGCTCAAATAGATTTCGCGGCCCGGATGTGCGTCACGAATCCTCTTCGCCTTTGCCAACTGCTCCATGCTTTCGGCCGCTTCCAGATCTTGCCCTTCGAATACAGCGCCAGTGTGCTTTTGTTGTTGATTGTGCTGTTGATTGGGTTGTTGTGAGGGTGCGCAAGCGGTCGCGAGCAGGCTGAGCAAACAGATGATCAGGCGAGTATTATGCAGGATGTGATAGGTCGAGAAATCGGCAACCGAAAAAATGGCCATAGGTTTATTCATCTGTATCCAGCCTAAGTTGATAAGTCCTGCGATTCTTTTCAGGTAAATCCACAAATGCCAACTAGACTAAACAGTCTGCAATATCTGTACAACCCCATCAGGATTGTCGATCATCAGGTGGTGGCCCCCTTCGAGTGTGTGTGTCTGCCAGGCAGTGTCTTCCTTGAGCTGATTATAGGTACCATGGGTTGACGGGTGCTCAAATGAAGGGGCCAGTATGTAGTGCCGATTAGTAATGGCTTTGTAGGTTCCGGTTAGCCTGATCGGTTGGTTAAAGCACTTCAGCGGGTGGTCAGTTCCCTTTTCGTCTACCCATGCTCGGTCGCCCTCATTTACCCCGAAAGCTTCAGCGGTCATGGGTGGAACAGTTTTTCCTCCAGTTGCCGCTGCCTGCTCATTAAAGGTGTCCTCGAAGCTCTGGGGCACGGTATCGAACATGGATTGGCCATCTTCTGGAACCAGTGCATCGAGATATACAAGCGCTCTAATGTTGCCAGGCAACTGGTCAGCTACCGCAGTGATGATCATTCCTCCATATGAGTGACCGCACAGCACGACATCCGATAGGTCGTAAGATTCAACGATACCGGTAATGTCGCTGATATGAGTCTCCAGGTCGATATCATCATTCAGCAGGTGGGCACGGTCACCAAGTCCTGAGAGAGAGGGGGAAAAAATATTGTGCTTCTGTGCTCGCAACCGCTGTGCGACTCGCTGCCAGCACCAGCCACCAAGCCATGCGCCATGGACCAATACAAAATTTGTCATCACCTAGCCCCTGTTGTTAGCAGGTCTTTGGTATAGACCTGCTCTCTGATAAGTGTGAATCCTAAAGCTCCGCTGCACCGACGATGCTTAGCACTTCATTGCAGCCATCTTCTATCAAAGAAGCCCGGGCGTCGCGCATGATCTTCTCCACCGGGTATTCACGGCTCAAACCATTGCCGCCAAATATCTGAATGGCTTCACTGGCCACATCGAAAGCAACCCTGGTGCAGTAAGTTTTAGACGCAATGGCGTAGTGCAATTTTCCAGCGTCACTGGTGTTATTGAATATTGAAACCTTGCGCGCATAGGTGCTGGCTGTTTCTACTTTTCGGTACATATCAAAAAGCCGCAGCTTTACACTCTGATGTTCAATTATCGGCTTTCCTCCCTGCACTCGTTCATGTGCATACGCCCTGGCCAGATCAAATGCTGAGCGGGCAACGCCGCTGAAGGTTACTCCCATAAAGGAATTCATGAGGGTAAGGGTGCTGTACAACTGATCTGGGTAGCCTTCCTGATCAATCACCATGAACTGTTTCGGAATTCTTACCTCATCGAAGAATATTTCACCCTGGCACATTGCCCGCTGGCCAATCTTGTCCAGGGGTTTGCCCTTGGATACACCAGGAAGGTCGAGTGGTATCACTGCAACTCCACCACCCTGTAGCCCCCGGTCCCCCTCAATCGTGCAGTAAAGGGCAGCAACGGTTGCGATCGGGCCATTGGAAACCCAGCTCGATTTTTGCCCCCTGATGACATAATCGTCACCATCAAGCTTGGCGATACAATTTGCCTTGATGCTTGCATCTTTAAAGTGCGGTTCTGTGAGCGCGAGGGTATCGCTGCCGTGGTCAGGCTCGGTAATTGCCCAGCAACCGATCTCCCTGTTGCCTGGCTTGGTGAAACGTTCTATGAGTTCAGCATCCCCTGATGCTTCTGCAAACCCCGCAACAAACCCGCCTCCGCGTGAGCCCAGAGCAAGACCAAGCCCAGCATCGCCCCAACCTTTTTCCTCACAGATAATTGCATGAATACGTGCCTTCTGTATCGGGGTCAACTCTGAATCTTCCCTTTGAAACTCCTCGATACCGAGTTCATCATATTCATCGAAGGCATCCCAAAGGGGCGAATCGGCTGCAATAGCATCCTGGGGGTCATGTATCTTGTCAATTTTCTGGCCGAGGGGGCGCATAACATCCTCGGCGAATCGATGTACGGTGTCTTTTATTTCCCGCTCTACATCGGTAAGTTCAAGTTCCAGATCGGTTGATGACATCATGGCCTCTTGTGATTCGTGTCAGTTCGCAAGCATGGGAGAATCCAACTCAAACAGCAAGTTGCCATTCCAGGATTGGATTCAGGCAGAGGGGATTCTAATTCTCGTTTTTGCAGACCCGCTCTATCGACCTAGGACTTGGTTCTTATCGATTTTGTGATTGTTAAGGTTTCTTTAGACACAGGTGCGCTTAACAGGCCGACCAATTCATCTATTAGGTTGTTCAGGAACAGGTCTGCCCGCGGACCGTGAAAAGCACTTTTCTGGCGTGAGTGATGACTCATTGAAATGGAACAGAGTCTGACTGCACTGTCCATTCGTTGCAGGTAAGCACCACTATTAAGATGGGGTAGTGCGGCACGCAATAATTCGCCGGTCTGCAGGGCGCTTGTTCCATGGCCTTCCTTTTCCTCCACCAGGGACAGGGCAGAATTTGGAGTTAGCGCGATTTCATGGCCGAAGGCAACGACGAATCGGCGAAATGCCGGATTTGATTTAGCGAGGAGGAATGTCGGTAAGATCATGACTTTACACAGGTCCCTCAAGGCAGGTTTTTTGTTCTTAGCCAGAATTTCCTCGAGTATTGCCGCACGCTTTTCATGGATTTCTTCATTGCGGGACTCATGGATAGCCTTAATCAGGCCTTGCATATTCTCAAAATGGTACTGCAGGGCAGACTGGTTTTTTTGACCAGAGACCTCTACGATTTCGCGAATCGAAACATTCTCGATGCCCTTTTTTGCAATCAGCTTTTCAGCTGCGCGCATAATGGCATTTCGAGTGGATGTGCTGCCGTTTTTTTTGCCTTCCAACGGGCTTTTTATTCCTTGTGAGTGCGACGAAGTGGTGATGAATTATAGAACATGAGTGGCTGGTAGTTGTAGCGAGACTATCAAAGTGAGCTCCTTATTCCAGACACAACGATTGTAATTTGATTTGAATATTGGAAAATCCTGCCTGGTTGGTTTAGAAGTGTCACTGGCATTGGACTTGATTAATGTCTTACATTATATTGCTAAATACTGGTGGCTCGTCAACTTGAAAGTGAGAATACTTTCCTTTGGGCATGCTCCGGCGTGGGGCTCTCTCTTCTTGAGCATATCTGCAGGTTGCCAAAATCATGAAAAAGGTCGCTATAGGTTTCATTACGTTGCTGGTAGTGTTGCTGGTAGTTCTGGCAGGAATTGCCGGTGTTTCACTTAGCACCCAGGTAGGGCAGAATTTTCTGCTGAATCGCATTGCCGCCCTGTTCGTACGCGAGGGAGCTACAGCACTGCCGGATTCCGAAAGTCTGCGAGTTTTTGTATGTGGCAGTGCATCACCACTTGGTGTTACGGATCGTGCCCAGGCGTGTATAGCAGTGCTCACACCTGAACATTTTTTCATCGTTGATTCCGGCGCTGGTTCCACGGATAACCTGAACCGGGGCAGGCTACCCATGGCTCGACTTCAGGGCATTTTCATCACCCATTTCCACTCTGACCATATCGCGGAATTATATGAGGTTAACCTTAATTCCTGGGTCCAGGGGCGCACAGAGCAGCTGGTGGTCTACGGACCCGAAGGTGTAGAAAGGGTAACGGAAGCTGTAAACGAGGGGTATGCGCTCGATCGAGAATATCGCGTAGCCCATCATGGTGAAGCCTTGTTAAAACCAGTGCTGGGTGAGCTTGTGCCCGAGACACTGGAACCAGGTGTAGTCTTTGACGATGGTGCGCTCAAGATTACCCTGTACACCGGTGATCACCCGCCTATCGTGCCAGCTGCAGGCTATCGTTTTGATTACCAGGGTCGCAGTGTGGTGATCTCGGGCGACAGCCTGGTGACGGATGAAACCCGTCGAATTGTTGCGGGTGCTGACCTGTTGCTACACGATGCGCTATCAGAATCCATCGTATCAACACTTTCCGGGGCGGCGGGGGAGGCTGGTCTTGATCGAATTTCGAAGGTCATGTCGGATGTTATGGACTACCACGCGTCAACGACATCGTTAGTCACACTGGCTGACTCGACCAACGTTGATATGGTTGCGCTCTATCACCTGGTGCCTGCGCCGGTGAATTCGGTTATTGAGAAGATATTCGAATCCGGTTTGCCCTCAAATTACCTGCTTGCAGACGATGGCATGTGGTTTGAGTTGCCGCTTGGCTCCGATGATATTGTTGTGGCAGGCCCATAGTCCGGATAGTTCATGAGGAGGCCTGGTGAGGGTGCGAGCCGCACCCTAGCCTGGTTAAAGGCCGTAGCTCCAAAACCTTTCTTCACGAAGCTGTAGTTCACCGCAAACAACCAGCATATGCTGCCAGACCTGCTTCTTCCTCTCACGCACCGGCTAATATGAGAAGAATAAAGATTGCTCCAACGCCACTTGCTGCATAGCCTGCGGTTCTCCTGGCTTTTCTATTCGCCTGACTATCGAAAACACAAAAAGGGGTGAACTGCCTGATGATGAAAATGGAAATGAAAGTATAGAATGCTTAACTTGAAAAGAATGAGAAGCGTCGGCCACGGGGAGCCGGCGTCCTGTGCGCTTCGGGCAGCTCACAAATTCGCTCCATTCGGGTCACGCTGCCATCAGCAAATTCCCAGACCATTTGCTCACCATCCGGGTAACGCCGTACCACGACAGGACCCCAGCCGAATACGTTGAAATCGAGCACACCGTTATTCCAGGTCATGCCCGCAGAGGTTCTGGGGCAAAACTCTTTATCACCTATGGTAAAAAGAACTGCACCTTCAGTATCATTGGAGTTGGGGCCGGCGGTACTGTTTGGGCCGCCGTCATGAATAAGACCGCTGCTGGTGACTACGACCCGTGAACCGCATTGCTCCAGGCGTTCCACATGGCCAACCTTGCCAGTTACGGTAATCCAAAGCCCGCGAATGTCCGCAGCACCTTCGGGCAAAGGCTCAGTGCAGTCCCTCAAGACAGGCAGGGGAAAGTGATCGTAGCTGCATCCCGGTGTATTGCCCTTGGGAATATCTGCTGCTATTTTTCCGCTACCATCCAGGGTTGGCAGTTCACAGTAGTTGATCAGGCTGCCATCACCGGCAAGTGTTGCCGGGTCGATAGTGAGGGGAGGTCTTGTGGAAAAAAATAGGGCATAGAATGTGAAGACGCCAAAAACCACAAAGCTGAGTACGATACCTTTCAGCATGCTCTTCATTTCAGTACTTTCGTTTCAGTGCTTTCACTTCATCAACGATGCGAACACTAGAGCCAGACTTCCAGGTTTTTCTTACGTCCGATATCCCTTGTCAGTCTGATGTCCAGCACTGCCTTCATGTCACAAGCTGACAGCATGTCAGCAACATCCTTCTTGCCATTGTCGTCCAGCGATTCATACTCATCCTGCACGCGTTTCAATAGGTAGAACCTATAGGGTTGTGCTAGTGCATTGATCGTCGTGCCGCGAACCTCGAATGAACCCATACCTATGCCCCTGATGACCTCAGTGCCCTGAGCAAGATCCTGTTGTGTATCAAGCCAGTCGTTGATGCACTGGGCTGCGACTCTTGTTTCAGGTACGAAATCAATGGCGATATGCTTCAGCAGATTGATCAAGGTTTCAGGTACCTCATCATCGGCCAGGTATTCACCGTCCTGTACTTCAAACTCTCCTACATCCGGCTCGGGCCGGTTCATGCGTTCAACCCACCTGAACAATCACACGGCATTTGCCTGCATCAGTGATAGGGGTTTAGGGTCGCGCCCGAGGTGAGCATATAAGGGTGCAATCATGCCGAAGTCACCCACGCTGGGTTTCCCACCGAACAGATATGGCTGGTCGGCGAAATGAAGGTTTAGCTTCTCCAGCAATTCCAGGTACAGGGTCTCAACAAGTTCAAAGGTTTCTGGGACCGCGCCAAAGGCCATGCAGGCTGCGCGCATTTGATCTGCTGCCTTATCACCTTTTTCTGCTCTGCCAGGGCCACGGGGCATCACGGATTGGAAATGAAAGCGGAGAAATTCGAGGTTCTCCGCTTCAAAGTTCCACCTGTAATGCATGGCCGGGCGCAGCAAACCCTCTGCACCAATCACGTCAAACAGTCTGCTCAATATGCGCTGTTTTGGTGTTTCGGGTGAGAATAAATGCCCATTCATGGCCTCGTAGTGGTCAATTATCGCGGCCCCATCCCGAATGACTTCACCTTCCGCGGTTTCAATGGTGGGCATGCTCGCCCTGCCGCCGGCCTTGGGAATAACAATATTTCTACAGTGTTCAGTGATTGGTGTCGTTTCCCTGTATTCAAGTCCCGCTTTAATCAGGTAACTTCTTGCCCTGCCCGTGTATAGAGACAGTGGCGTACCGTAGAGTGTGATCTCTTTCATCAAGCCCCCTAGTTAGACCAGATAATAGTTTCAAAGTCAGTATCTGGTTTCTTGTCTATGGTGTAGTCAATAGCAATAGGTGCCTCAAGTAGCGCCGGCCAGAGCGGCTCGACCATCTGCTCATCCATGGCGTAGAGCGCTTCACGCATCTTCTCAAGTTGTTGTGGGTTTGAGTCACTCAAGTTTTGTTGCTCGGTTGGATCATCACTCAGATTGTATAGCCAGGTTTTTCCGTTTTGCTCCTGCAACTGAAGTTTCCATCCATCCTGTTGCAAAACCTTGTAGCCACCTGTTCGCCAGAAGAGAGGTCTATCCAGGGCAGGCTGTGGGTTCTGCAACGCATAGTCAAGAATGTTCACACCATCGATGATTCGATCGTCAGGCTGCTCGGCTCCGGCCACTGCGAGGACGGTTGAGAATATGTCGATGTGTGCAACGGGTGAATCGTACTGACTACCAGCAGGAATGCTTTCTGGCCAACGGATAAAATAAGGTGCGTGAATCCCGCCTTCAAAAAAAGTAATCTTCCAGCCCCGGTAGGGTTTGTTCAGATCCGGCAAGCCGACGTAGCTCGCGCCACCATTATCGCTGGTGAAAATGACGAGGGTGTTATCGGATATACCATTTTCTTCCAGGGCTGCGAGTACCTGCCCGATACCACGATCAAGTCCGCGCAGCATCGCTGCATAGGTGCGTTCAGTGTGGCCTGTAATGTGATCAAGCGCATCATAGTCGGCTTTTTCCGCCTGCAATGGTGTATGTGGCGCGTTGTAAGCCAGGTACATAAAGAAGGGTCTGTTGCGGTTAGCCGCAATGGCCCTGACAGCCTGCTGGCTCAAATAGTCAGTCATGTGTGAGTCAGGCGTGAACCGCTCGCTGTCGTTAAAACGCACCGCATACTTCAGGTTCGCCCAGAGAAACTTGTCAATAGGGTCAAAATCCTGCTTGGAATTCACGACCTGCTCATCATCAGGATCCATATACATGGATCCTCCCGGCAGGAATCCCAGGAACTCATTGAATCCCTGATCGTTGGGCTTCATGCCATCACTGGCACCAAGATGCCACTTGCCCAGCGCGATGGAGTGATACCCCTTATCTTTTAACATTTCCGGCAGTGTCAGTTCGCTGCCCGGTAAGCCCAGCTCCTCTGATGGCGGGTAGTTTTCTGCATTTTCTTCGATAAAACCGTCACCACTAATCATCTGTGCAAACTGGACATTAGCGGGCGTAAACTCGAAGCCTACACGAGTGGGATAGCGACCCGTGAGTAGTGCCGCGCGTGATGGCGCACAGGTACCGTTTCCCGCATAGCCGTTTGGAAAATGCATGCCTTCGGATGCGATTGAGTCGATGTTCGGTGTCGGGACACTGCCACCGGCGATACCACCACCGTAAAAAGTAATGTCATTGAAGCCGAGATCATCGGCGACGATCAGGATGATGTTAGGTAGCTGATCTTCACCGCCAGTTTCGGATGGACCTGCCTGCCAGCTAATGGTTCGGTTCTCACCGACCGGGTTCACAATACTGGATATGATACCGGGCAGGTAGTACCAGTACTGTGAAGCCAGAAAGCCTGTGACCGTTATGACAACCGCGAGACCGACGAGTGCTTTCTTCACGACGACTTTTCATGACGACTTTTCACGACGACATGGCTTTCTGAAACGCCGGGCGTTGTTCGACGCGTGAAACATAACCTTTCAGGTTGGCCATTTCATCTGCTACACAGCCGAGCCTGTTGCTCATAAAGCTGGCATGTCCGAGCATAATATCAGCACCTGAGAAGTCACCGATAAGATAGTCTTTGCCTGCCAGCGCCGCATCTACCGGGGCTAGCGACTTTGCCAGCAGGCGTTGCGCCTGGGCGAGTACGGTTTCATCACGCTTTTCCTGCGGCAGCAACAGTGTTTGCACTACGATCGTGTTGACCGGCGGCATGACCATACCTTCACAGTAGTGAAACCACTGCAGGTAAAGCGGAAACTCCGGTTCATCGGTGGCTGGTTTCAGACCGCCATTTTTATGCCGTTCGAGGACATAGTCGACGATGGCGCCCGATTCATAAATGCTAATGTCACCGTCTTCCAGGACGGGCACGCGACCAAGCGGATGCCGGGCACGGTGCTCGTCTGACTTCAGATCCTTCGGATGAAAGTCCATCCGGTTCAGTTCGTAGGGGAGTTCGAGTTCCTCCAGCAGCCAGACGATTCGTCCGGCCCGGGAGTTGGGGGCAAAGTGTAGTTTCAGCATACTAAAGTACCTCGAACAGGCCGGCTGCACCCATACCGCCACCGATACACATGGTACAGACGACAAACTTCACGCCGCGTCGTTTTCCCTCAATCAATGCATGGGCCACCATGCGTGAGCCAGACATGCCGTAGGGGTGGCCAATCGATATGGCGCCGCCATTAACGTTCAGATTCTCATCGGGAATACCCAGCTTGTCACGGCAGTACACAACCTGCACCGCAAATGCCTCATTCAGCTCCCATAAACCGATGTCATCTATTGTCAGGCCGTTCTTCTCAAGTAGCTTGGGCACAGCAAACACTGGCCCGATTCCCATCTCGTCAGGATTAGTGCCGGCAACCGCAATGCCCCGATAGGCACCGAGTGGTGTGAGTCCGCGTTGCTCGACCAGTTTCGATTCCATCAGTACACATGCAGAGGCGCCATCAGAAAGCTGGGATGCATTGCCCGCGGTCACATGTTTGCCTTCTTTGATGACCGAACCATTCGAGAATACGGGCTGGAGCCCAGCGAGACCTTCGGCGGTCGTTCCAGGCCGGTTACCTTCATCCTTATCAAGGTTACTTTCGATCTCGGTGACGTCACCGGTTTCCTTGTTCTGCAATTTCATCACTGATGGCAGTGGCACAATCTCCTCATCGAAAGCACCAGCCTGCTGGGCAGCCGCGGTTCTGGCCTGTGATTGTGCCGCCAGTTCATCCTGAGCTTCCCGGCTGACACCGTAGCGTTCGCCTACTACTTCTGCCGTCTCTATCATCGGCATATAAAGTGCGGGCACATTTTGCAGAAGGTCAGGGTCCGGAATAACAAACATGTCCGCCGTCTGGTTCATGGAGATTGATTCCACGCCGCCACCGATCGCGATGTCCATACCGTCTGAAATAATCTGTTTGGCGGCCATACCGATAGCCATCATCCCTGAGGAGCACTGTCGGTCTACGGTTTGCCCTGAAACCGTATCGGGTAAACCCGCACTCAGCAGGCTCTGCCTGGCAACATTCTGAAATGCAGAGCCCATCTGAATCGCGGAACCCATGATTACGTCTTCCACTTCGGCTGGGTCAATTTTTGCACGATCCACGGCATGCCTGATGGCGTGGGCACCCAGCGCAGGTGAGGTGGTGTTGTTGAAAGCACCGCGATAGGCTTTGCCAATCGGGGTACGTGCTGTAGAAACAATTAGTGCTTCGCGCATGGTTCAGTCCTCTAAATGAAAAATTTCAACAGGCTTTAAAGCCATCGGGTCCGGTACTAAAAGGCTCTTGATAGCCGGGATAGTGGGTACCCTACCAGTGTTTCTTCGGAACGCATAGTAAGGCGGGCGCACAGTTCACTTGTCGCTGCAAGCGTCTGCCCAATTCCGCCTCTGTGACAAGCTGTTACCCAAATGGAATATTGCTTGCGAAGCTGTACACTTTGCCAGAGTAATGAGATACATTATATTTGGCTGGTGTAGCAAAGCTTTTCGATCTTTGCGTTCATTGGCAAGCCTGTAGTCGGAACCCGAGATAGAAACAACATTAGATAGTCACGCCTGTAGATTATCGGTATCGTAACCAGACCGGCTAATGGCAAGGTTGTCTTCAGCTCCAAATAGTCCATAAAAATGAATTACTAAATGAGCCTGATTTTTGTCACCTGAAGCACCACCCTGGTATCGTTGGCTACTCTTGTCTGGTGTCTGGATTCAATACGCTGCATTTGGGCTTGTAGCAACCAGCCTGGCGCCACTGACCGGGTTGATTGAGTCAGATCTGAAGCTGACTCATGCTGAAATGGGCACAACGATGGGTGCCTGGCAACTGGTCTATATAGTCTCCGCTATTCCATGCGGAATATTGTTAGACAGGTTGGGACCCCGCTGGGCGTTAACTATTGGCTCGCTACTGATTGCTTTATCTGTTTTCGCCCGTGGAACCGCGGACAGTTTTATTGAATTGATCCTGGCGGTAATGCTGTTTGGCCTGGGTGGTCCAATTATCTCTGCCGGCGCCCCCAAGATAATAGCTGAATGGTTTACGGGGTCCTCTCGCGGCCTGGCTATGGGTATTTATATGACAGGGCCAGCGATGGGTGGCCTGGTCTCTTTGACTATGACCCACTCTATACTGCTGCCGGTGCTTGATGGTGTCTGGCAAAGTGTCATGTTCCTCTGGGCAGGTGTTGCTGTTTTCGCTGCAATTATCTGGCTGGTCGTTACCTCGCACCCGGTAATGCGTGTTTCAAGTGGAAGCGGCGTCGCAGGTAGCGGCTTGCCCCAAACCAGAGTTCTGATACGGCTCGTAAAGAACCCGGCAGTTTTGCTGTTACTGATTATGAGCNTCGGTGTCTTCCTGTTTAATCATGGTTTGAACAACTGGCTCCCGGAATTACTGAGATCCAGCGGCATGACCCTGATTGAAGCAGGGTACTGGGCGGCTATTCCCACCGTGATTGGGCTTGCGGGTTCACTCCTGATACCGAGGTTGGCTACACCGGAGAGGCGATTCTACATCCTGGCTGGATTAAGTCTGGCTTCTGCTTTTGCGAGTGTACTCTTGCACTTCCAGGCACCATCACTACTGTTTACAGGTCTTCTCTTACAGGGCATTGCCCGCTCCTCCTTGATGACCATACTGGTACTGACGCTCGTTGAATTACCGGGGATTGAGGAAAAAAATGTTGGTGTTGCAACGGGGCTATTCTTCTCTGCAGCTGAAGTGGGTGGTGTGCTTGGTCCCATGTCACTTGGCTTGCTCTATGATTGGACCAACGGCTTCAATACCGGTCTCTTTATGCTGACGGGTGTGGCGATGATGATCTTCCTTGGCACTCTAAGGCTAAAAAGATTATGCCGAGGTTAAAGCTAACAGACATAAGGACTTGGCAGGGTGCGAATCCGTAAACCAACCCCTTCACACCCCGTGTACCTGTCGAATGCTGAAATAGGGTGGATCATAGACATCCATGAGTGAGATGATCTTAGGCAGGATCAGGGGAGCGGGCTGATATGCGATACATAATCTACGGCGCCGGTGCTGTCGGCGGTACAATTGGTGCACGCCTGTTTCAGGCTGGTGTGGATGTCGTTCTGATCGCCCGTGGGGAGCACCGGGAAAAGGTTCAGGAGCAGGGGCTGGTGTTGACACAAAGCGGAGGGTCACAGACCCTGATGGTTGACGTGGTTGGTCATCCCCGTGAAATCAAATTCCGCCTAGATGACGTTGTCTTCCTCACCATGAAGTCACAACATACTCTCACTGCGCTGGAAGATCTGCGCGCGGCAGGCGGCGGTGACCTGCCTATTATCTGTTGTCAGAATGGGGTTGAGAATGAGCGCCTGGCTGCAAGGCGATTCAGCCGCGTTTATGCCATGGTCGTGGTTCTTCCGGCAAGCCATCTTGAACCCGGAATCGTTCAGCACGAGGCGATCGGCTGTGGAGGGATACTCGATGTGGGCTGTTATCCTGTTGGGATCGATGCATTCCTTGGCACCGTTACTGAAGACCTGGAACTTGCGGGTTTCAGTGCACGACCCGATGAAAAGGCGATGCGCTGGAAGTATGCAAAACTGCTGAACAACCTCATTAATGCGATACAGGCGGTCACCGTGACTTCCGATCGCACCCGGGTAATCTACAAATTGATGTACAAGGAAGCCTTGCGCTGCCTTGACGCTGCAGGAATCGAATACGCTACCCAGAAAGAGTTTTCTGCTCGAGTTGGCAAATTGCTAAAGCTGGACCCTACCATGGCACGAGGCGGTGGATCATCCTGGCAAAGCCTAACCAGGGGCACCGGGAATATTGAAGCTGACTACCTGAATGGAGAAATTGTGCTGCTCGGCAAACTGCACGGTGTCGCCACACCTGCAAATCAATGTCTGCTCGAACTTGCCAATCAACTGGCCGCGTCTGGTGCAGAACCCGGCTCTATACCTGTTGACCAGGTTGAGGCGAGAATAGGTGAGCTGGAACAGGCGGGCAATGAGGGGTAGCGAGCTTCTAGCCTTTGAGGTGCTCATAAACCGGAATTGAGCTACCAAATGGCGCGGTCCCCTGGTCGTCGTATCCACTTTCAGTATTCGTTAGTCTGAAAAAGGAAAGCAGGCCTGGCGAATAAAGGTTAGTGGATTCGCAAATCCGAAGAAGCCAGTGCATTTGGTGAGACCAGCAAGGAAAAACTTGGGTTGACCAGTGTCTGGACCTTCAGAACTGACAGCTGAAAACTTCTCGGGCAAAAAAAAGGGCGGATAGACCGCCCTTTTTTACATTTTGATGCTAAGCCTAGTTGAAGTGCATCGATAAGGTCACGCCATACGTACGTGGTTCCATGATGAAAGAGTTGCTGAATAGACCGGTATTGCCATCGGACGTATAAAATCCGGTGATATTGTTATCATCCTGGATATTCTTAACCCAGGCCTTGACGGTCCATGTCTCGTCTGAGTTTGTCAGGCTGACAAACGCATTAGACACATCCCATTGTAAACATCCCTCTTTTAGTCTCACATCCAATTAGAGTTATCTGGACTTTTGTATTTATTCAAATATTCAATTGGCGTCAAATCCTCCAATGAATCATGCGGCCTTTCTTCGTTGTATTCAGTGATCCATTCATCAGTGATTTCCCTGACTTCGCTCAAGGTTTTGAATACGTACATATTCAAAATTTCGTCTCGATAGGTTCTGTTAAACCTTTCAACAAATGAGTTTTGGGTCGGTTTTCCTGGTTGGATAAACTCCAGCTCAATGTCATGCTCTTCGGCCCAATCAGCAACAGTTGTAGAGATGAATTCTGGACCGTTATCCATTCTCAGCTTGTCTGGATAGCCTCTCCATGCCGCTGTTCGCTCCAACACTCTGACGACCCTAGCTGAAGGTAGGTTGAGATCAACTTCGATGGCTAATACCTGGCGATTGAAGTCGTCTACCACATTGAATGTTCGGAATCGGTGGCTTTCAAACAAAGCATCACTCATAAAATCCACTGACCAACATTGATTTATCACCAGTGGTACCTTCAAGGATACTGGTTCTCGGTTGGGTAATCGTTTCTTCCCCCTACGTCGCTTGTTTAGGTTTAGCAGGCAATACACCCGATGTACCCGTTTGTGATTGAACACATGGCCCCAGCGTCGCAGGATCTTGTACAGCTTGCTGAAGCCGTAAGCAGGATACTTGTCGGCTGCCTCATGGAGCATCGCGATCACTTCTTCATCGCGGTGCGGATCTGGTTGATATCGATACGCAGAACAACTGATACCGATAATGCGACAAGCTCTCCTGATACTGACATCGTGCTCTGCACGAACGTAGTTAACCAGGTGACGTCTAGCTGCCGCTTTTACAGCTTTTTTTCAATGACATCCTTCAGTATTTTGTGGTCCAGGCTGAGGTCAGCATACATTTGCTTTAGTTTTTGGTTTTCATCTTCCAGTGATTTCAGACGCTTCACGTCGGATGCTTCCATGCCGCCATATTTGCTCTTCCAGTTGTAATAGGTGGCATCAGAGACACCATATTCGCGACAAACGTCTTTCACCTGTCGGCCAGCTTCTACTTCCTTTAATACCTTGATGATCTGTGTCTCGGAATAGCGAGATTTTTTCATTGTCGTTCTCCTTGCTTGCAGTTTACGCCGGAGAACTCTAAATCAATATGAGACTATTCTAGGGGATGTTTACACTTCGACTAGAATGTCTCCGATAAAACGCCTGGTGGGCGGTGATGTTGTTTTCTTCTCATTCATTTACTTGTTTGTCACGTTTATTTGCCGGATTCAATTTAACAGTAACTTCAGCCAAAGAATTCATCTTATCAATCCTGCATCTGACTACATAGTGTACTCTTTTTTAGGATATCACCGCTTTTACCAGTGTTTCGCAAACTAAGGCAGCTACAAATCGCTGACAAGCTCTCCGATTTAAGAGTTTCTCCAGGAAATCGACTTGAAGCGCTGAAAGGTGATCGGAAAGGCCAACACAGCATTAGGATTAACGAGCAGTTTCGCATTTATTTTCGCTGGACTACGGCTGGTACAAGCAGTGTGCAAATAGTGGATTACCACTAGGAGATTATTGAGGAAGAACTTGCCGAGGAATTAGAGAATATAAGGCCATGGAAACAGATAGCTAGACAGGGCAGAACGATATAGCATCCATATGGATGGCCTCTTCTGCGTTACATTTGAATGCTCAGATGGGGAAGCACTAAGAGTCGATTTGGAAAACTATCACTGATCATAAGGCTGCTGTACACCTGGAGGACCTTCGTGGCAAGATTTGGTCGTTCGCGTTCGATGTTCCAGCAGATCAAAATCAAGCTGTATGCTGGCTTGCCAGCCTAGGGGTTGAATTGTTGGCATTTCAGATATCGAACACCTGCCTTGTCGTGACTGGTTACCTTGGCATGGTCAGGATCCATAATTCAACTTTCAATACAAGAGCAAAAATGACCATCATACCAATAGATGAATCGGTGACATTGTAGAAATGAAATTTACAGACATTTTCATACGACGACCGGTGCTTGCCATTGTATTAAGTGCCGTGATGCTTTTGCTCGGCCTCCAGTCCGCGACACAACTGTCATTGCGACAGTACCCCGAGGTCGAAAAGAGCATCATACAAGTTACCGCTGTATACCCGGGAGCGAGTGCCAGCACTGTGCAGGGCTTTGTCACCACGCCACTTCAGAGCCGTATTGCCTCCGCCAAAGGCGTTGAGTACATCACCTCCCAGAGTGACCCCGGCATTGCAAGAATAGGTGTACGGGTTCGGCTCGGTGAGAATTCAACCGAGGTATTGTCTGAAGTCATTACCAAGGTCAATGAAGCCCGGTTTGAACTGCCAAGGGAAGTTGAAGATCCCGTTGTCTCAAACAACACTGATGATGACGCCATGATGTGGCTGGCGCTGCTAAGTGATCAGATGTCTGTACAACAGCTTACCGACTATGGTTTGCGGTCAATACAGCCCGCGCTAAGTACGATCGAAGGAGTTGGAGCTGCGCGGTTGTATGGTAGCGGTATGTTTGCCGTGCGTGTCTGGTTGAACCCGGCACGAATGGCCGCCTTTGGTGTTACAGCGATCGATGTCAGTACCGCCATTAGCCGAGAAAACTATATATCTGCTGCTGGTACTACCCGGGGCGAACTGGTGCGTGCCAGTGTCGATGCTGATACTGATGTACAGGATCCTGAAGAGTTTGCTGACATTGTCGTGCGCCAACAAGGTGAGCAGCGGGTTCGATTGAGTGATGTTGCTGAGATTGAACTCGCCAGTTCCACTTATGAATCAGCTGTTTATTCAAGTGGTAAGGAAACGGTTTTCATTGCTATCGAGTCTGCGCCGGGAGCCAATCCGCTGCAGGTTGCAGCTCGAGTCAAGGCTGAGGTCGCAGAGCTGCAATCACAGTTACCCGCGGACATGCGAATTTTCATTGATTCTGATTACTCCATATACATCAGCGAAGCGTTGAAACAGGTTGCAATGACCCTCGTCGAGGCTGCAATCATTGTCATGCTGGTTATTCTGCTGTTTTTGGGGTCTCTGCGCGTGGTGATGATACCGCTGGTCGCTATACCATTGTCCCTGACAGGTGTGTTGATGCTGATCTGGTTGATGGGCTTTTCGATCAATTTGCTGACGCTGCTCGCCATGGTCATTGCCATTGGCCTTGTCGTGGACGACGCCATTGTCGTGGTTGAAAATGTTCATCGGCATATCGAGAATGGCAAGCAACCCCGAGAAGCCGCCTTGTTGGGTGCGCGTCAGGTCGCGCTGCCAGTGATTGCCATGACACTGACGCTGGTTGCGGTCTATTTGCCTATTGGATTTTTGGGTGGACTAACCGGTGTGCTGTTCAGTGAGTTTGCCTTAACCCTGGCGGGCGCCGTACTGGTATCAGGCATTATCGCTTTGGTACTCAGCCCGATGATGTGTGCCTATATGCTGGTCGACCATGAACACCAGGGCGCGGTTGCGAGCTGGCTGGATGCGCGTTTTGATCAACTGCACCATAGCTATGAAAAACTGCTTGGTCACTGCCTCGATAATCGCGGTGCTGTGATGTTGTTTGCGGCAGCCATTTTTATCAGCCTGCCAGTTTTCTACCAGCTAGCCCAGGCGGAATTGGCACCGCAGGAAGACAGTGGCAGCATATTTGCCATTGCTACCCCTCCCGACTATGCGAGCCTGGAGTACTCCACCTATTTTCTTGAGGAACTGGACGCTGCCTGGAGAGGGATTCCAGGGGTCAGTCACACCTGGCAGGTTAATGAGCCTGCTTCAGCTTTTTTCGGTGTCGAGTTGGTGGCCTGGTCAGAGCGGGAGCATACGCTGGAAGAAATTCGACAGGTCTTGCAGGAAAAATATGACCAGATCAGTGGGCTTGAGATCTTCACCTTTGGCGGCGGCGGGCTGCCAGGGGCAGGTTCGGGGTTGCCAGTGAGTTTTGTGATTTCCGCTAACACCAGTTATGAAGAACTCGAACGCGTGTCAGAAGAAGTACTCCAGCGTGCAAGGCAATCTGGAATGTTTGCCTTTGTGAACAAGGATCTGCGCTTTTCACGACCCGAGGTTAACGTCAAGATCAATCGTGA
Source organism: Gammaproteobacteria bacterium (assembly GCA_002726655.1). Lineage (GTDB taxonomy): Bacteria > Pseudomonadota > Gammaproteobacteria > Pseudomonadales > Azotimanducaceae. The sequence continues at coordinate 6,500 of PBRP01000071.1, read as the reverse complement.
ACTGGCAGCCCGGCTGGGTATTTCCATGCAGGAAATAGGGGAGACATTGCAGGTGATGCTTGGCGAAGCTGAAACCAACCGGTTCAGTATGGAGGGGCGAAGTTACAAGGTGATTCCACAGGCGGGCCAGGAGTTTCGCCTGACCAAGGAATGGCTGGAGCGATACTACCTGCGCACCAGCAACGGAGAACTGGTGCCGCTGGCGACGGTCATTGACCTGGAACAACGAGTGGAGCCCAATACACTCAACCAGTTTCAACAGCTGAACAGTGTCACGATTCAAGGGGTTGTGATGCCTCCCAATACCCTGGGTACGGGCCTCGAGTTTCTGGAGCAGGCCCTGAAGGAGGTTGCACCCAGCGGTTTTCGTATCGATCACGAGGGTGAGTCACGGCGTTTTATTCAGGAAAGCCAGAGTTTCCTGGTGCTGTTCATGACTTCCCTGGTATTTATTTATCTCGTCCTTTCCGCCCAGTTCAATAGTTTCATTGACCCGCTGGTCGTGCTGATCAGTGTGCCGCTGTCCATCTTTGGTGCACTGGTGCCCCTGGCCCTTGGCTGGGTGACACTGAATATCTATACTCAGGTGGGTCTGCTCACTCTGATTGGTTTGATCAGCAAGCATGGCATTCTGATTGTTGATTTTGCCAACCACCTGGTTGAGGATGGAATGGATCGAAGACAGGCAGTGCTCCAGGCCGCGGCGCTGAGACTGAGGCCGATCTTGATGACGACCTTTGCCACCGTCCTGGGTGTGGTGCCACTTTTACTCGCATTCGGTGCCGGTGCGAATTCCCGCTTTGCCATTGGGCTTATGATCGCCGCCGGTATGCTGGTCGGCACACTGTTCACCCTGTTTGTTTTGCCAACCTTCTATTCGCTTTTAAGCCGCAGCGTGAAAGTAGCATCGAGAGATGCCGCGTTTTCAGCTGATGTTGTCTGACTTGCTCAAGCTCAAGCTCAAGCTCGGGTGTGTGTTAGGGGATCATTAGCCGTATAAAGTCTTCTTTCCAAACGGAATCACTATTTCTTAGCATTAGATACTTCATGCTGTGGAATGTTTTAGATCCTAGTCCTTTGGAATTTCCTTAGTTAATCTAGAGTTGTGCCCATAACTGCTAGAATTAGCCTAGCTAGTCTAGAGTTATTCCCGATAAAGTAGAGTTATTCCAATATAGACTGTTGATTTGCATCAAATTTCGATGCAATTCAACAACTGTGAGTCACACACTGGCATGTCGCCACCTCTTGTTGATACCGGACCAAAATGATATTACACTATACCACTTAATGTAATAACCAAATTGTAATGATAACCAGCTTCAAGGGAAAGATCGCCAAAGACATCTGGGAACGAAATCAGTCAAAATCACTCCCGAGAGACATGTGGTTGAGAGCAAAGGCATTACTGACAATCATGCATTCAACAAGCTCAATTGACGATCTGCGAATAAAAGGTCAACCACCTGATATCCGGTTGCACAAACTAAAAGGTGACCGGAAAGATTACTGGAGTGTGACCATCAAATTACCCTGGTGTATCACTTTCAAATTTAGAGATGGCGAATTTTTAGAAGTCAAAATCGAGAACTATCACTGAGGCAGAATATGATTAACAATCCACTACCAATGCACCCTGGAAAAGTTCTCTCTGAAATTTACATGTCACAATTGGACTTGAATCAAACAGCACTAGCAAAGCTGTGTGGCTGTTCACCCAGAAAGGTCAATGAAATAGTAAATGGCAAACGCGGCATTTCACCTTCATTTGCCATTACGCTGGAGTCAGTTTTGGGAACTTCCGCTGAAATGTGGGTGAGAATGCAAGCGGAATACGATCTTTGGGAAGCCAGACAGAAAGCCGCTTAAGAATCGATTGGCGGTGGGTGCAGTCTTGAGCTAACCAGTCTCCAAAATTTCTCGTTTTCCTGGGAAAATACACGGAAATATCAGGCAATCTTTCTTATCCGCACGAGACCCTTTGGAGAACTACTCTGCAAATAGTAACGCTTGACGTTAATAACGTGACGAGTTACTGTTTGTCTGTGATTGTATCCTTCAAATGCGCAGACACTGAAGCCCTTTCGAGGGGAAAGAAAGTTAGACGCTTCGTCAAGTTTGAGAGAGTTGCACTTCGTAAGCTAAGGCAGTTACAAATCTCTGACAAGACCTCCGATTTAAGAGTTCCGCCGGGAAATCGACTTGAAGCATTGAAAGGTGGCCGAAAAGGCCAACATAGCATTAGGATTAACGATCAGTTTCGCATTTGCTTTCGCTGGACGTCAGCTGGAGCTAGCAATGTGGAAATAGTGGACTATCACTAGGAGATAATGATGAAGAAACTACCACCAGTCTCACCCGGAGAATTACTAAAGGAAGAGTTTCTCGATCCAATGGGAATCTCTCAGTACCGTCTGGCAAAAGAAATCGAAGTCCCTGCTCAGAGAATCGGGGCTATTGTTTCTGGAAAACGCTCAATCACTGCTGATACAGACCTGCGGCTTTGCAGGTTTTTCGGATTATCAAATGGATACTGGCTTCGAGCCCAAGTTGCATACGATACCGAGGTTGCCGAGGAAGAACTTGCCGAAGAACTGGAGAACATCAAACCCTGGAAACGAGCAGCCGGATAAAGCTAGTCGTGAGCCAGGCTTATCGTATTCCGTGTAAATGATGTCTCCGGTATGATCGGCAATCATACAAGACTCGAGAGCAGACTATGACCATAGAAATGGAAATCCAAGCAGAGAAGACGGAACACGGCTGGCGAGATCAAGATGGCTTTGTAGGACCTTACCAACCCGGCAATGGTCCCCGATCAGATCCAAAGGGTGAGTTCCCCACGGGCCCTGCTGTCGGTGAGCCTATGCCCGATGTACTTTGTCTTGATGCAGAAGGCGGGGCATTCGATCTGCATGCAGACCGTGGTAACAGTCCTGCGGTATTTCTGTTTTATCGCTCTGCTGTATGGTGACCTCCCTGTCGATCGCAACTCGTGCAGTTGCAGAAAAGTATGAAACATCTGACCGATGCTGGCGTACGAGTCTATGCATTGAGCTATGACGAAGCTGATGCACTCAGGGATTTTCAGCAGGCGTACGGTATGACCTACAAGCTCTTATCCGATCCTGATTCTGTGGTGATCCGGCAGTTTGGTATTTTGAATACGTTGATAGCAGAAGACGATCACCCCTGGTTCGGTATTCCTTATCCCGGTACCTACGTGCTTGATGCCGGCGGTGTAATAACCCACAAGTTCTTTGAGAATAATCTGGCTGTACGGGTAGGGCCTGAGCAACTGCTTCGTGCCGTTCGCGGGGAGAGTGTAGTGGTCGAGGCTGTTGAGCCGATAGAGCCAGGTAAGGTGGCCACCCGGATTTATCTGGAAGGCGATACTCTGGCGGTGAGTGTGCAGCGGGATCTGGTAGCAGATCTTGCTGTGCCCCCAGGCCGTCATGTATATGCCAGTCCTGCACCGGAAGGTACGGTGGCTGTTACGCTAGAACTCGATGCCAACCCGCGGATCGTAAAGCGAGAGCTGATTCGACCGCCGAGTGAATCGCATAGTTTGGGAGCTTCGGGCGAGGTGTTTCAGGTGCACCACGATCGTGTTCAGTTACGGCTGCCGGTCACGGTCAACGGCCGGCTAACGGTCGACGATGATAATCATGCGGTGACGCTTTCGGGCATATTGAAATGGCAGACCTGTGACGATGAGGTGTGCGATATTCCAGCGAGTGAACGCTTTGAAATATCGATACCGGTAGAGGGTTCCATAATGCCATCGTTTATGGGTAAGTCTGACCAGAAATCCCCCGAGCCCAATGCGGGGAAACACTTTCAGCGTATGATGGAGCGACGCGAGGAGTCGGGCGCATAAGGCAGGTGCTTGTAGTCTTGAGCTAACCCGTTTCTCTACTCGTCACCAAGCTCCTCTAGGTCAGCAAGATCTTGATGACGGCCAAGCGCTGTTTTATTGGTTCGGAGATCTTTCAGTGCAATCACCGGATAGACCAACCCTTCATCTTCAACTGGAATACGATTTTTCCAACACTCATCAAAGTCAACACCTGTGAGTGAAGTAAGAATGTCGATCCTGGCAGGTGCATTGCCAAGTTGAACAACATAACCTGGAGTTTCGAAATCTTTCACCTTTAATTGAAAAGAGCCAAAACCAAAATCGTTGAGGGTTTTGATCAGGGCGCTGGCATTCTGTTCACTGGTCAATATCCAGATATCAATGTCTTTGGTATACCGCGGGTGTCCATGAATGGCTACTGAGTACACGCCTACAACGAGATATTTAACCTCGTGTCTGTTGAGTAATTGTAAGAACTCTTTGAAGTCTTGGTTCAGTGCCATAATGGGATCGATGAAATTCCCTGCGTATCGACTCAAGAGCTTCAATACGCCGCAGGTGAGAAAAGTCTTTCCAGACTTCAGCATTGGCTGGTTCTTCGCCGAGTCGGTATTTGTTAACAACTAGATCAATTGTCATAAGCAGATTTTAGCATGGGTCGCACTGAGTTTCTTGGATAAGTATTACCCATGTGACCGGTATGCACCGCTCCGTTGCTATGAGATTGTTACCTATCTAACCGGTATACACTGACGTTGATTGGCGGTGCTGGCAGTCTTGGGCTAACCCGTCTCTGAATTCCCTGTTATCTAGGGAAAATACAGGGATATTGTCTCAATTACTCGGAAGACTGGCATGCAGCACAAGAGTAGTCGTATTCGAGGGATTGTGTGCTTGATTTCCTATCAGGGAATTATCACGGATTCACTAAGAACGGACTCAGATTGCCTATGTTATCGGATTACGATAACATAGGTACATGATTGAGTCGTTCGGAAACCGTCTTGCGGAAGATTTGTTTAACGATAAGGCAAGCAAAGAAACCCGAAAGTTCCCGAATGAGTTGCGCCGTGCAGCCAGACGCAAATTGCTTTATCTACACGATGCAGCAGAGTTAAAGGATCTTCGCGTACCCCCGGGAAACCGCCTTGAAGCTTTAAGGGGCGAACGCGCAGGATTCCATTCAATCAGGATCAACGACCAATGGCGTGTAGTGTTCATGTGGAACAGCGGTTCGCCAGAGAAAGTCCAGATACTCGACTACCATAAATAGGAGGTATAGAGATGGCCAAAAATCCGAAAAATCCATTTCATCCTGGTGAGATGCTCCTGGAAGAATTTCTGGTACCGATGGGAATGAGCCAGGCCGAGTTTGCTCGACAGTTGGGTTGGACAAAGGCTCGCTTGAATGAACTGATTCGTGGTAAGCGAGGAATTACCGCCGAATCCGCCCTGGATCTTGCCGAAGCGCTGGGGACTTCCCCTAAACTATGGATGAACCTGCAAGCGACTTATGATCTGGACAGAGCGATAGCAGCAAGAAAGGTAGCCTGATTTCTTTCGCCTACTCTTCTCGAAAGACCTATCGCAGTCGATCGCACGATCAACAAGCTTCCGGACACTGAATACGAGACCATCATCTGGTCAAACTAGAGGGCACGGTCTTGGCGGTGGTTGCAGTCTTAGGCTAACCAGTCTCCGAATATTCCCTGTTAATACGGGAAAATACAGGGAAAACTCGCGTACAAAGGGCATTGTAATATGATGCGAACGGCTGGAGGCAGCGAATCCCGCTAGACCTGGGAGGAATACTGAAATAGTTGGTTTTAATTATCAGGGAACTATTAAGTCTGAATCAGGGAATTAACCTTGCGCTGATTGGACGCAGAAATACGAGAATTCCATACGATTTATTATTTGCGAGGGACAGCCTTAGGTAGGGATGCAGGTTGTCGTAATCCGATTGCCTTCCCGGGTGATGCCAAAGCGATGCTGTTTGCCGCCCGATGAGTATTCTCGGATATCCATCCCAACCCAGGCGGTAAGCTGGTTGGGGTGCGGGAATCGTTTGATGTCGCCGATCTCCGTGATCATAGTCGGGGCAAACAGGTTCTTGACCCCCTTGTAACAGGTCAGTGCCGAGACTCGTTCCCAATAGTCACCACGCTTTGCCATCGCTTCAATCTCCTCAGTGCAGGTCTTCAGAATTTCATCCAGTGATTTGATCTGAGTGAGCAGCGATAGCAATATTTTCAATAAGTTTTGATTTGACATAGGCTGAATATTGAATCAGTATTCAATTTAATACAACATTCAGGTACTTGGTTTTTCCGGCACACCTGTCATAGGTAGCGAGGTCCGCTGAACCGAAAGCACAGCCGACCGCACCTTTGGGCGGTATCGGTTTTTGAAGTTGTAGCGGGAATGGCGGGAGGATGGCTTCAAAGGGCTTGAGTTAAGATAATTAGCCACTAAACCATTACCAAATCCAAAGGACCTGAGTTGGTGTGGTTAGGTACCTGTACGTCGTCAGCCCATATGGGACCACTGCCTTCAAACTCGCTGAAGAGTTCCTGCCACTGTGCTGCGCTTCGTCGTTCTCGTTTCACCTAATGCCTCAGAAAAAGAGGACAGGTTACGT
>PBRP01000070.1 GCA_002726655.1 Gammaproteobacteria bacterium | reverse complement strand
GTTCAAAATCAAATGCAAACGCTGGGTCAGAATTCAGTGCAAATCAACAGGTGGCCAATATAAGGGCTTTTTTTGGTGAGCAGTAACTATGTAGTACCAATCTTCAATAGCTCTGTCACGATATTCAGGGATGGCAAGCAAGTTACGAAGTTGAAATCTTACACCTAGCTGCTTAGCCCAATATTGTGGGTCATCAGACTTCGGATATTTGGCTGTGTCAAACCAGTCTAGTGACTTCCTATGCCAGTCCAGGGACTTCCCAACCTTTTTATCATCATTTGGACTTACTGAGGACTTACTAAGGTGTTTAGCCAATTTTCTGTTGCTCGATTTTCCTGTATTGCCTTGATTTTATTGGTGGCTATGGGTGGACTTGAACCACCGACTCCAGCATTATGAATGCTGTGCTCTAACCAGCTGAGCTACATAGCCACACTAAAACAATATAACACTTTCCCGTATGCCCCGTAGCATGAAGAAGTTGACGCAGAATCTGCGCGTAAACTTCTTGCCACTGGCGTAAGGAACCAGATCCCTCGACTGCCTCGGGATGACTTTGCGGGTTTGATTGCACTTTCGCGATCTTGACCAGGCTCGGGATGACTACCGGATCTGATGGCTCGACCTCTCACTGCACAGGCGCGGATTCTCCTGATTCTGCCAGATCATGTCAAACCGCAGGAGCAGCGTATAAGCAGGCAAGAAGGGCCGTGCGATACAGGCGATTATCCTGCATGTCGATCTCTAAACATTGAAGCGAAAATGTATAACGTCACCATCCTGGACAAGATAATCCTTTCCTTCCAGACGCCACTTTCCGGCCTCTTTTGCTCCAGCTTCTCCATTACCGGAAATAAAGTCTTCGTAGGCTACAACCTCGGCGCGAATAAACCCCTTCTCAAAATCCGTATGGATCACTGCCGCTGCCTTCGGCGCAGTCGCATTCTGCTCAACCGTCCAGGCGCGCACTTCCTTCTCGCCTGCAGTAAAATATGTCTGTAGCCCCAACAATTCGTATCCGGCGCGAATTACTCTGTCTAGACCGGGTTCCTCCATACCGAGGTCGCTAAGAAATTCTGTTTTCTCGTCATCATCGAGTTCAGCAATTTCAGATTCAAGCTTATTGCAGATCGCCACCAATGCCGAATCCTCGTTATCGGCAATCCCACGCACCGCTTCGAGAAGTGAGTTATTCTCAAAACCATCTTCATCTACATTCGCAATGTAGAGAACGGGTTTCATTGTGAGGAGATGCAGATCTCTAAGCACCAATTTCTGCTCTTCTGTCAGCGAAAGGGTCCTGGCGTGATTTCCACCGTCTATGTGCACCTGGACCGTTTCAAGGAATTCGACCGCCGCCAGCGCTTCCTTATCTCCACTCTTGGCGACGCGGCTAACTCTTGAGATGCCTTTCTCTACGGTTTCGAGATCTGCCAGCTGCAATTCGGTGTTAATAATCTCTATATCCCTCACGGGATCAATATCGCTGGCAATATGGGTTACATTCTCATCTTCAAAACAACGCACTACATGTGCGATAGCATCTGTTTCCCGGATATTGGCAAGGAACTGATTGCCCAGGCCCTCCCCCTTAGACGCCCCTGCGACCAGACCCGCTATGTCCACAAACTCCATGGTAGTAGGTATAACCTTTTGTGGAACGACAATGGCTGCCAGCTTATCCAGCCTCAAATCAGGCATGGGCACGATGCCAGAATTGGGTTCGATCGTACAAAACGGAAAGTTCTCCGCTCCAACTCCCGCCTTGGTGAGCGCATTGAATAAAGTAGATTTGCCAACATTAGGAAGGCCTACGATGCCACATTTAAATCCCATCTATTCGCTTCCAATCTCAAAGTTGTGTAACCGGTTCATTGCCTGATCCCACTCGCCCTTGAGGGCAAGTGGCATACAAGCTAAAGCTTCATCAATACATTGCTCGATGATTTTCCTGTCCAGGCTGGTTGCCTTGCCAAGTACATGCCCAGTTACCTGCTCGCTAGTTCCCGGGTGACCAACTCCAATCCTGAGTCTATTGAAATCACGGTCTCCACCGAGGTGACTTGCAATATCGCGCAGGCCCTTGTGCCCTGCCAGGCCACCACCTTGTTTAAAGCGGATTTTGCCGATGGAAAAGTCAAGCTCATCGTGCGCAATCAATATCTGACTTGCCGGGATCTTGAAGAATCCCGCGATCGCGCCGACCGACTTGCCGCTCTCATTCATATAGGTAGAGGGGATCAGCAGGCGTATCTCTTGCCCTTCATCACTAGCAGTTGCTACACGGCCAAAGAATTTTCGTTCTTCCTTGAAAGTGCCACCGTAGCGCCGGGCAAGATGCTCAATAAACCAGATACCCGCGTTGTGGCGGGTATCTGCATATTGATCACCTGGGTTGCCGATACCGACAATAAGCTTAAGGGGCGCCTTCATCAGAACCTACTCGAGGTTCAGCAGCTACTCATCGTCTGATGATTCATCATCACTGTCATCAGAATCTGTTGCTTCGGACTCTTCGCCTGCCTCTTCATCGACAGTCTCGACAATCTCTTCAACTCTTCTGGGCGCATGGACAGCAACAACCACCTGGTCATGATCTTCACCATGCGCTAGCTCAGGAATGGTCAATCCCTGAGGCAGCACGATTTCGCTCATGTGAATAGAATCTCCCAGGCCAAGATGTTCGATATCAACTTCAATATACTCTGGCAAATCTCCGGGCAAACAGCTTACTTCCAGGGCTGTCATGGTATGGGACACAATCCCACCGTCCTGCTTCACGCCGATACACGCTTCTTCATTCAGAAAGTGCAGCGGTACTTCAACGACAATAGCCTGGTCCATTTTCACTCTAAAAAAGTCCGCATGCAGTATGCGATCTTTCGCCGGGTGCCTTTGCAAATCCTTGAGAATTGCTTGTTGTGCTTTGCCTTCTGCCTTTATCGTGATGATATGGGAAAAGAAGGCTTCGTTCTCACAAGCCCTGTGGAGGTCTTTGTGTGGGATCGATAGCGGTTGTGGATCTTTGCCTGCACCATATAGAATCGCAGGGACAAGATCAGCGTTCCGACGCAGGCGGCGGCTCGCACCCTTCCCCTTGTCAGTTCGCAACGCGGCATTGAGCTCATATTCAGCTGCCATGGTTTTTCTCCTAAAGTTAAGCTGAAAGTCACTGCGACCGTTTCTTCCAGCAGTAATGCCCTTTTATAGGGCGCAACGCCTGTGGCGACTTTTATAAAACGCCTGTGGCGGTTCTTGTAAACGCCGGTGGTGGCTCTTACGAAATACGCCCGTGGCGGCTCTCAAAGAAAAACACCGGGGGCGGTTCAAAACAAAGCGGGTTGGATCCTCTTAGAAAACAACGCGCTCAAAGATTCTTCGTTGCTGATTCTCCTTATTGATTCAGCCAGTTCATCGGCAATACTAAGCTGCCGAATCTTTTCACATTTCCTGGTCTCTTCAGCGAGCGGTATCGTGTCTGTTACGACCAGTTCGTCCAGCATAGAACCCTCAATATTCTCCAGGGCATTTCCTGATAGGACCGGATGCGTGCAATAGGCTACAACCCTGTTTGCACCATTTTTCTTTAAGGCATCTGCTGCTGCACACAAGGTCCCTGCCGTATCGACCATATCGTCAATCAGAAGACATGTCCTGCCTTTGACGTCACCAATAATATGCATGACCTCAGACTCGTTGGCCTGGGGTCGCCGTTTGTCAATAATAGCGAGCTCTGCATCATCGAGCTGTTTTGCAATGGCCCTCGCCCTGACAACGCCACCGACATCTGGCGAGACAATCATCAGATCTTCGTAATTCTGGTACTCAATATCAATCAACAGGACTGGCGTTGCATAAATATTATCAACGGGGATATCAAAGAACCCCTGTATCTGATCAGCGTGTAAATCTATAGTGAGGACCCGGTCGATACCGGCTGTCCCCAACATATCTGCGACTACCTTGGCCGTTATAGGTACCCTTGCCGAACGGGATCGGCGATCCTGCCTGGCATACCCGAAATAGGGTATTACGGCCGTGATCCTGCTCGCTGAAGCACGGTGGAAACAGTCAGCCATGACAATCAACTCAATCAAATTGTCGTTGGTTGGTGCACAGGTTGGCTGAATTACAAAAACATCCTTGCCGCGAACATTTTCATTGATCTCTACGCAAATTTCACCGTCACTGAAGCGACCAACATCTGCGCTTCCCAAATCCATTCTCAGGCGATCCACAACGCGACTGGCAAGTCCTTTGTGAGCATTGCCAGCGAAAATCTTCAATTCCGCCACGATTATCTTCCAGGTCTAGATTCAGTGAATTTGGCTGGGGTGGCAGGATTCGAACCTGCGCATGCAAGGATCAAAACCTTGTGCCTTACCACTTGGCGACACCCCAAAATTTGTATCTTGTCGCACCTACGATATTTGATGACGTATCTGGCTCAATGCCTCTGCCAACACTGATTTCTGTGTGCCCAGGGAAACAAAGGCAGACCATTTTGTCGGTACCTTTGACAGGATCTCCCGACCTGATTCCTCCGTCGGAACGTTCAAAAACACACATGAGCCAGTGCCCGTCATTTTAGCAGTGCCCCATTTACTTAACCAGCCAAGCGCTTCGTAAACTTCAGGATAAAGATTGCAAACCACCGGTTCACAGTCGTTTCTATCCTGACTGTATGGCGGACCCTGCTGCAAAAAACGCGCTATTGTGCTGGTACTTGAGTCGCGTGTCAAATCAGGATGCGAGAAGACTTCAGCGGTCGAAACGTGACATCCAGGGTTTAGGACGAGGTACCTCCGTACAGGCAGCTCAACGGGCGTGAGCGCGTCACCAGCACCTTCTCCCCAGGCGGTTTCTCCAGCAACGAATACAGGCACATCAGCGCCGAGGGTCCGACCAATAGCAACAAGCTTCTCCGTTGAGAAGCCACAGTTCCACAGCAGATTCAGACCGCAAAGTGTTGTGGCTGCATCGCTGCTCCCTCCACCCAGACCTCCGCCATCCGGAATGGACTTTTGTACCCTGATAGTGACTCCATAAGGGCTACCGGAGACCTGTTGCAGCATTCTAGCTGCCCTGGTAACCAGATTACCCTCGGAGGGGATATTCAGCCCCGGACACGATACCTCAATCGCCGCCGAATCCGGGACAAGCTCAAAACTCAGCATGTCCGACCGTTCAAGGAACTGAAATACCGTCTGCAGCTCATGATACCCATCGTCCCGGCGACCGGTGATGCGCAGGAAAAGGTTGATCTTCGCTGGTGCCGGCAGGGAAAACCGGGTCAGTACTCCCATTCAAGTGCCACCAGTTTCAGCTTCAGATCAGTCCTTTGAATCTCTATTTTCCTTGGCCCCCTCGAGCCAAACTGCCGGAACTCGACCAACCAGCCGCTTTGACTAAACCCATTGGTGGCAGGTTCATACTCAATGCCAGGATCGGGCACACCACGTACCCAGTACTGCAGCAGAGAAAAGGGCAGATGGTAGCCGAGCCGGGTTTCGAGCAGTTCATCAATCCTCTTACCTTGATATTTGCTTCCATCCGGCAGGGTGAGAAGCACACTTTTTTCATTCCCATTCAATTGCGCAACCAGAGTTCCCAGGGTTGCACTCAGGGTAATGTCGTAACTGGCAGGCGATTGGTTCCAGGCAAATCCCAGGTTGAAATTGCCCTGGCCTGAACGGACACCAATCTTGCCACGCAGTTGCCAGGACGAAAGAGAGCCGAGCGTCAGGTTCGATTTATCAGGAATTTTCTGGCTGGTACAACTGGCGAGCGCTGCCAACACCAAAAGCGCTGCAATGAGCCTCGCCATCGGCCCCTATCGACCGCTAAAACGGTTAATCACCTGCTTCAGGATCTCGCTGTCTGGCTTTAGTTCCAGTGCTTTTTCCCACACTTGGCCAGCTTCAAGTTTTTCACCCAGATTCCAGAGCACCTCCCCAAGATGGGCAGCCACCTCGTCGTTAGGGAACAGATCAAGTGCCTGCCTGAGGTATTTCACCGCTTCTTCAAGTTTTTCGAGCCGAAACAGGACCCACCCCATGCTATCAATAAATGCTGCCTCTTTGGGCTTGATAGCCAGCGCCCTGCCAATCAGCGCGAGAGCTTCTTCATGCCTGTTGGTCCGGTCGGTCAGGGAATAACCCAGCGCATTGAGCGCATCTGCATTATCAGGTTCCAGAGCAATAACTTTCTTTAGGTCTCGCTCCAGGATGTCCATCCGGTCAAATTTCTCGCCGGTCATAGCCCTGAAATACAGTAGCTCTATATTGTCATCTTCCTGGGCGAGCATCTCATCCAACAAGGCAAACACCTCTTGCTCGAATCCTCTTTCGCTCAGCAGTTGACCTTCCACCATTACTAGCTGCTGACTTAGCCCAGGATTTTCTGCACGAACTCTCTCAAGATAGTCCTGTGCTTCCTTCAGCCTGCCTTGATCAACCATCATGCCAGCGATTCGGGCTTGTGCAGGCAGAAACTCATATCCGGTGCCCACCTGCTTGTATTCACGAATCGCGAAGGGGAAATCGTTTTCTTTTTCTGCGAGGCTGCCCATGTAAAAGTGTGCCTCACCGGCCCGTCTGTTCCAGCGAATCATTGAATTCAGGTACTTCTTCGCAGACTCATCCTGCTTCTGTTCCATCGCGATCAGCGCAAGGGCAAAGAGTATATCTCCATCATTGGGAGAGCGTTCCAGCACCCATTCATACTGATCCCTGGCGACATCGAACTCGTTCGCCTCAAACAGGAATCGAGCGTAGATAAGGCGCAAACGCCTGTTCTCAGGCAATTCCTTAAGTGTGGCACCCAGAAATTCAACGGCATCTTGTGAGCGATGCAAATCCTTAAGTGCATTAACTTTTAGAATGATGACATTAATGTTCTTCTTATCTCGTAACAAGATGTTAGCCAGGGCAAGCGCTTCTTCCAGTCTTCCGCTTTGTTCCAGCAGTACAGCTTTCGAGAACTGCAGTTGTTCATCATCACTATAGTCCTCAAGCATTCTGGATATCGCATCCAGCAATGCTGAGCGGCTCTCATCATCCAGGTTGGCGGCTCGATAGGCGAAAACATCGAAGTTTGCCAGACCGCCAAGACGTTTTACTGCTTCCATATGCAGGATCGCACTTTCAAGATCACCAATCTTCATAAACTGATCAGCGGCATGTCGATGGGCGTCCAGGCTTTCCGGGTCCGCATCTGCCCACACTTGCGCCGTCTTTAGGGCCTCCGAATTGCGTTTCAGATACGCCGCAAGACGCGTTGCTCGTGCGGCAACACCCGGATCCTTGCTCTGGACTGTTATTTCGACATATTTTTCCAGGGCGGTGTCATATTGCCCGCGGTACCCGGCAACCTCTGCTACCAGCAGTTGATAGAGGGTTTCTTTTTCAAATGGTGCAGCGGGATAATTCTCTGGTCTGGGGCGGGCCTTTGGCTTTGGCAGCTCGGATTCTGCCACTTTTACTTCAGGTAGAGATGAATTCTGATCTTCAATTATCGGTGGCGTTGACGCACATCCCTGCACCAACAGCAGCAGGCAAAACAACTTTAATATTCTACACAAGAAATTCACTGGACTATTTGACCCTGTATTCAACTGTAATCTGGCATAAGCCAGGTTCTGTACCTGTATTTCACGTCCAAATCCAACGTACAATACATACTTTAAATCATTTCCCCATCAAAGTGATGGATCCGCAGCACATTAGTGCAGCATCTATCTCCTGGGGTTCATTTTACGTTTATAGGGCAGGTGAGTCATCCGGATAGATTCTTCCCCGGGTGGATTTTGTATGGAACTACTCATTGTTGGCATCAACCACCAAACAGCGCAGGTTTCTCTGCGTGAAAAGGTGGCTTTTAGCCCAGATCAGCTTGGTAGCGCGCTCAAGGACCTGTTAGCTCACGGGGACCTGAGCGAGCTTGCCATTCTGTCGACCTGCAATCGAACTGAACTCATATGCATCGCAAACCACCAGAATACGACACTCATTATAGAATGGCTGGCTGACTACCACCGCCTCTCCCTTCCGGAGCTACAACAAAGCATTTATACCAAATCCGGGAATGAAGGCATTACCCATATTATGCGCGTGGCTTCCGGCCTGGATTCAATGGTTCTGGGCGAACCACAAATCCTGGGACAGGTAAAAGATTCATTTACTCACGCACAAGTTCACAAAACCATAGGTCCGGAACTCCACAAGCTCTCGCAGGCAACCTTTCATGTCGCGAAAGAAGTTCGAACCGACACCGCCATTGGAGAAAATCCTGTTTCCGTGGCATCCACCTCGGTCACCCTGGCTTCCCAATTATTTACGGACCTCTCCGCCTGTAACGCACTCCTCATCGGTGCCGGAGAAACCATCGAGTTGGTGGCACGTCATCTCGCCAATGCTGGCATAAGCGACCTCGTTATCGCCAACCGAACCATCGAAAATGCAGAAATCCTTGCTGAAGCCTACAATGGCCACGCCATCGATTTGTCCGCTGTACCCCTGCACCTTGTTAATTCGGACATAGTTATTGCCTCAACGGGTAGTCAGCTACCAATCCTTGGCAAAGGCTCCGTCGAAAGTGCACTGAAGCAGCGCCGCCACAAGCCCATTTTCATGGTTGACCTGGCGGTACCCAGAGATATTGAGCCTGAGGTGTCCGATCTTCGTGATGTTTATCTTTATACAATTGATGATCTCGACCAGATCATAGACCAGAATCTTTCAGGCCGAGTAGAAGAAGCCGATAAGGCTGAAGCGATAATCTCTGACGCGGTCCAGGACTTCATCGAGGACTACAAGTCCCTGCACGCACGGGATATCCTGGTTCGATTTCGCAAGAAGAACAACGAACTGAAGGAAGCAGAATTGGAGAAAGCTCTACAAAAACTCCGGCGCGGCGAAGACCCGGAGCAACTACTCAAGTCACTTGCGAACCAGCTGACGAATAAACTCATTCACACACCCAGTGTCCAGCTTAAACAGGCAGGCAAAGAAGGCCGCCAGGATCTGCTGGAAGCCATAGAAGATATGTTTCAGCTAGGTGAAGACTAATGAATAGCTCTCTCGAGGTGAAGCTGGAGCAGTTACAGGATCGTTATGATGAACTGGGTGCATTGCTCTCGGACGCAGAAGTTATCGCTGAGCAGAACTTGTTCCGGGCCTATTCCCGGGAATACGCTGAAATTGAGCCAGTGGTTCTTTGCTATCGCCTGTTCCAGAGCAAATCCGTAGAACTGGAGGAAGCCAACCAACTGGGCGAGGACAAGGATCCAGAAATTCGTGTTATGGGAATCGAAGAAGTACATACCCTGCAGCCTGAATTGCAAGATCTTGAGCAGCAACTGCAGCGCTTGCTGATACCAAAAGATCCAAATGATACCAACAACGTTTTCCTTGAAATACGCGCTGGCACCGGTGGAGATGAAGCAGCTATCTTCGCTGGCGATCTGTTTCGCATGTATCACCGGTATGCAGAAAACAACAAGTGGAAAGTAGAAATCCTCAATGAGCGCCTGAGTGAACATGGTGGATACAAGGAGATTATTGCCAGAATCGAGGGCAGAGACGTTTACGGAAAACTCAAGTTCGAGTCCGGCGCTCATCGCGTACAGCGAGTGCCGCAGACTGAATCGCAAGGTCGCATCCATACATCTGCCTGCACCGTAGCGGTACTCCCGGAAATCAAGGACATCAACGAGGTCGAAATCAACAAGGCTGATCTCAGGGTAGATACCTACCGGGCGTCGGGTGCTGGCGGCCAACATGTTAACAAGACCGATTCGGCCGTTCGCCTGACTCACATACCAACTGGCATCGTGGTTGAATGCCAGGATGAGAGATC
>PBRP01000069.1 GCA_002726655.1 Gammaproteobacteria bacterium | reverse complement strand
ACTCGAGCGCTGAACACTGCCGTCAACGACCATTCCTCCCGCTCTTATGGTAGGCCCGACGGGTGCTTCGCCATCCACTATCTGCTGTGGTGAATAGAAGAGGTTAATATTTTCATTCAACGCCATCAGTCCAAGCCCAACAGCGGAGCCCGATGTAATGATCAGAAACACAACCAGCAGCAGGCGGTTTCGGCGATGTGGCTTCATCTTTCCAAATTTCATTATGTCGAACCCTTAGTTTCGTCGGCGTTTTCCTGCAGATGCAGCCTTTTCTGCACCCTGATAACTTCTTTCCTCATCAGTACCGGCCGCACTATGTTGTAGGTAAACACAACCAGCGTAATCGCATAGGCACTCCAGACATAGGTGCCATACCCATCCATACTCATTAATGCCGAGAGACTATCAAAAATCATGATGCCACCAGCCGCTTGACCCAATCCGTTCGATACTCTCGACTAATAATCTCAACTCGAATTCGCATCATCCACAGGGTAAAGAAAAAAGCATAATAGCCGAATACCATGACCAGCAGCGGGAGCCACATCTCCATGGGCATGGCTGGTTTTTCAGCCACGGTAAAACTCGAAGGCTGATGCAGAGTAAACCACCAGTCTACCGAGTACTTGATGATCGGCAGATTAATTACGCCTACCAGCGCCAGTACCGCGGTTGCCCTGCCCGCTGATTCTCGATTTTCCATTGCAGCGCGAAGTGCCATCACGCCAAGGTAAAGGAAAAATAACACCAGGGTTGATGTAAGCCGGGCATCCCAGACCCACCAGGTGCCCCAGGTTGGCTTACCCCAGATGGATCCGGTCACGAGTGCCAGGAAAGTGATTGATGCACCGATGGGTGCCGCACACTGCATGGCTATATCGGCCAGTTTGATACGCCAGATGAGGTACACACCACCAGCCGCTGCCATCATTGCGTAGCCAGACTGGGCAAGGATTGCGGCCGGTACGTGGATATACATTATGCGAACACTGTGTCCCTGCTGGTAATCCTCAGGGACAAACAACAGCGCCCAGACAACACCAACCCCAATCAGCAGCAAAGCGGGTACAGCAAACCAGGGCAGCAAACGCCCGCTGATGTCATAAAATGACTTTGGCGCACCGAGTTTATGAAACCACTTCCACATTTTTTAGTTCAACCTGGGTTGGTGACTTTGAATTGAGTGAACAATTTTAACAGAATTCAGCACCACTCCCTTGAGATCATCTAATGGCTTAGGGAAATTTTCACACCAGCGCTCGACGCAACGGGTGCAATACCCGTACAAAGAGCTAGAATTGCCGCCAGCCACAGCATGTGACCACTATAATCACCTGCTCTCATGCCGGTTTTTATCATTTCTGTTGCCAATATCAGCACTGGCACATATAAAGGCAAAATCAGGATCGCTATCAAGACTCCACCTTTACGCAAACCCACGGTCAGAGACGCACCAATAGCCCCCAACAGACTCAGTATAGGCGTACCAAGCAGCAGAGAGAGCACAATTGCCTCAATGCCATCAGCGTTAACGAACAACATCATCGCCAGCAACGGGCTCAGTATCGTCAGCGGTAAACCAGTCATCAGCCAGTGGCTGACTATTTTGCCTCCCACGATGACCAACAACGGCTGCTCTGTCAGTGTCATCTGTTCCAGGGAACCATCTTCATAGTCACTTCGAAAAATCAAATCCATCGACAATAATGTTGCAAGTAAAGCTGCTACCCAAATAACGCCGGGTGCAATACTTTGCAGAACATCTGCTGAAGGGCTGATCCCCAGTGGGAACAGACTAATCACTATGACGAAGAAGACGAGGGGATTAAGCATTTCTGCCGGATTGCGGAAGGTGACCAGCAGGTCACGCCTGATTGTTGCCAGCAACATCAAAGTGACTCGCTCAGGTTAAGGTAGCGAACCTCATGATCTACATCGAGTGATTGATGGCTGGTAACGATCACCATGCCACCCTCATTCAGTTGAAACCCGATTCTCTCCTGCAGCAGTTTTACGCCATCAACGTCTATTGCACTCAATGGCTCATCAAGAATCCAGGCCGGGCTGGCCAGTAAGAACAGGCGGGCAAGATTGACACGTTTACGCTGGCCCTCAGACATGGCTCCACAGGCTACATCTTCAAAACCACGAAGACCGACGGCACAGATCGCATCATCGATTTTGGCTGCTGGTATCCCTGGCTGATAAAGGTCTGCCAGCCACTTCAGGTTCTCTCGCGCGGTAAGTTGATCCTTTACTCCGGGTTTATGACTGATAAACAGGGGCCACGCATCCAGTTGCCAGTCCACATCACCCGTGTAATCTTCATACAGGCCACTGATTATCTTCAACAAAGTGGTTTTACCGGACCCATTGGTGCCTTCAATCTGCAGCAAGTCCCCTGGCTGAACTTCAAAAGACAGATTCTCGAAAAGAATCCTTCTCTGCCTTTCGCAAAATAGATTATCAACCCGGAGCATACTTCACTATCCAAATGGGGAATTGTAACATCGGCTGTTAGGATCTAAGACAAAATCAGAACAGGCCACCCTCGGCGGCCACTTCTCTGGTAAGAGACCTTTTAATAACCCTAACGTTCCTGTGGTGTTGTTATATTCGCATGAGGCGTCAAGCTTCGTCACCAGCAGAAGTAAGCTGTTTGAACTTAAAATGCTGACCACCGATAGCGGCCTCGTACATTAAGCCGCCGATTGCATGTGTAAAAACCGCCATTCCCTTATTGAAGCCGGAGTTAGCCTGCGCAGCCGTGGCTGGTCCCGCACTGGCATTCGCCGATGCACCGCTGGTGCCAGTCTGGGCGCCAGCCCCAATGGTAATAGCTACCGCGGATGCGGTCGCATCAAATTCATAGCTGCCTGATGTGAATTCGTCATAGGCGCGCCTGTCTTTCAGAAAAATAATTTCACTAAAGGCCTGTCCACCAAGCTGAAATCCAACCGTAAGCTTGGCCATGGTCACATTCCCGGCAATCTTTCTACCAACATATACCCGGCCTTTGCCATATGCAGCGCCGAGGCCGATACCCCCTTTCCCGACTGCCGGGAAAATTGCAAAGGCATAGGACTGTTCGAAAAATGGATGCACAGTAGCATTCAACTCAAACACCTGAATCGCACTGTCGAAGCTGTCCGCACTCACCTGCCAGGCAGGCGAAAGAAAGATCACCAACAATAGAACTCTGTACGTCGTCAGCCCATATGGGACCACTGGCACTAAATTCTAAGAGACACTTTTCTGCTCATTGTTGCTCCAGTCTGACGTTCTTGAGTTCTTCAATACGGGCATTCTGCAAAGCATCTCTGCCCTTCGAGATGCTGAACAGTGATACTGAAAATACAGGCAGCAAGCCGATAACTAGGAAGGCTCCAATGAACTTTATTCGTAAAGACATGTCGTCATCACTTTCTCACAATTTTCGCGCAGAGTTACTTCTTACTATCTTGCATTTTGAGACTGCATAAAGGGAACTCTCAAATCGAGCGCGATTAATCAATATCTATCCCACAACTCCCTTCGCGACAATACCCATCATACTGTATTGTTTTGCCTTCTCTAAACTACCAAATACGACAGAGTAACGACAATAAAACTTGTAGCTCATTGGTTGGAAATACATGCTTGAGCAGGCTCATTGGCATATGGTTCATTTCGTGAATAATCCTGGGGATTTCTGGGCTATGTAGGTCCTGTTCTTCGCCGAATTGACAACGTTGTTCCAATTCATCGCTCATATGATTTTCATAACATTGGGCGCAAGCGCATATTGTGTACTGTTCTGGTCGATGTTGCCCGACACGGTCGAATACGGAGGATGGAAGACCGGGATCAGGAGTGAGGCGATTGTCTTCGGCTTCACGCCTTTTGCACAAAAACTGTCAAACGGTATTACGGGCTGGATTCTGGGATATCTGCTTGGTTTACGGAGTATCAAAGCTGTTAGACGCAATCCGCTCAAATGATACCGGGTCTTCTGTTTATCATGACAGTTGTACCATCGGTACTTTACATTGCAAGCAGACTGCTGGCCTGTTATTACCTGATCAGCAAGGATCTACANAATAACATTGTTAATGAAATAACCGAGAGCACGGCTAAGCCGAGTGCTCAAGCATAGGAATCGAGCATGATGAAACTTTGGATAGTTGTTTGCCTTACGGTCATGTTGGGGAGTTGCTCGAGTCAGCCCACCCAGATCGAACGGACTCAACCCAACATTGTTATTCTGTTTGCAGACGATCTCGGTTATGGCGATTTGGCAAGCTACGGCCACCCCTACATTCGAACGCCCAACCTCGATGATCTAGCGGCAGAAGGCCAACGCTGGACGGATTTCTATGTTGCCGCACCCGTGTGTTCCCCCAGTCGCGGTGCACTGATGACTGGCAAGCTGCCTAATCGTACAGGCTTGTATGGACGCCAAATTAATGTGATGTTCCCCAACGATACTGTGGGCATGCCTTATGATGAAGAGACCCTTGCAGAATCCCTGAAAAATCAGGGGTACGCAACGGCAATAATCGGTAAATGGCATCTGGGTGATGCACCAGACTTCTATCCGACCCGTCACGGTTTCGACTACTGGTATGGCTCACCATATTCGAACGATATGGACTGGGTCGGTGTCAGAGGGTTTGAGGAGTTGATGACGCTTGCCGCGCAGGGCAAGATGGCTGAACTTCAGGCTGAAGTGACCGCCCGACAGCCAAAATACTTTGACCCCAAACTGGAATACTGGAATGTTCCGCTGATCCGCAGCGAACGCAACGGCAAGGGGTTCACTGATGAGATAGTCGAACGGCCGACAGATCAGCGCACATTAACGAAACGCTATACAAGTGAAGCCATTCAGTTTATCGAGCGTAAAAAGAACGATCCTTTTCTTCTTTACGTACCCTACAACATGCCACACACTCCCATCTTTCGCAGTGATGCTTTTGTCGACAAAAGCCTTGGTGGGCGATACGGCGATGTGATTGAAGAACTGGACTGGAGTGTTGGCAAGATCGTCAGCAAACTGGAGGAAATTGGTCTGGCTAAAAACACCCTCGTGATTTTCACAAGCGACAACGGACCTTGGCGGGCCATGCAACATCACGGCGGCTCATCAGGCCTGCTGAGAGATGGCAAGGGAACAACCTTTGAAGGTGGCATGCGGGTACCCGCAATTTTCTGGTGGCCGGACTCCATCGATCCCGCGGTTGTCAGTGATATCGGCTCGACCCTCGATATTCATGCCACTGTTTTGGCGCTCGCGGGGACAAACGCCACCAACACCGACGGACTGGATCTGACCCGCACGTTGAAAAGCCGTGCTCCGAGCCCAAGACAGGGCCTGGCNTATTATCGTGGCGGCGAACTGCGAGCCTTCCGTAAGGGACCCTACAAGTTACACCTCGTGACCGAAGGCGCTTATAACCTGCCGCCAAAAAGAACGGAGCATGAGAACCCGATCCTGTACAATCTGATGGACGATCCGTCAGAACAATTTGATATCGCCGCCGAAAATCCTGAGGTTGTGGCAGAATTGCTCCGGGCTCTTGAGGAACATCAGCAAGGAATGACTGAGCAGCCTCCAATTTTCGATCAGCGGCTCAAGGTACTACAACCCTAGGTCGTATCGGTGAGCACTCAAGAATTGCATCAATGATCCCGCCGAAAAGAGCCAGGTGGAATGTAATATACAAAGCCGACACCAAAACGCCCTGGCTTATTGATGCCAGGGCGATTTAAGCTACATACTGACTGCGCAGCGCTGGTATCAGCTCAGCAGGTGTACCCTCACGCAACAGTCTGCCACCGGCCATTTCCAGGATCAGATCATAGTGCTCAAGGCTCTCAAGCCGATGCGCAATTGTTATCACGGTCTTGTCCGCGAGGACGGTGCGCATCAAACGCTGCATCTGCTCATCAGTTTTGCGGTCCAGTGAACTAGTTGGTTCATCCATCAGAATGTACTGCTTGTCCAGAAGGATCAGTCGTGCAATGCACAGCAGTTGGCGTTCGCCGACACTGTAATCCTTCCCGCCTTCCTGCACCTGTGCATCAAGGTCAACATCGAGGTTCACAGTGCGCAGGGCAGCCAACAGTCGCGCGTCACTCACGTCCTGCAGGTTACCTGCCAGATTGAACCGAATAGTGCCAGCAAACAGATAGGGATCCTGAGGAACAACACCAAAACTGCTGCGAACGGAACTAATATCGGCACTAAAGATTGACCTGCCACCGATTAAGATGTCACCGTCACGATGATAGACCATACGGAACAAGGCCTGCATAAAGCTGGACTTCCCCGCACCGGTTCTCCCCACGATACCTACTTTCTTTCCCTGGGGAATGTTCACGGTGAAATTGTCTAAAATTTTTGGCAGGTCTTTCCTATAGGACATGGTATAGTTTTCAAAGCGAATATCACCGCTGAATTGAACTTTCTCCTCATCATTGACCAGTTTAACCTTCGGCAGATTCGACTCCTGCGTGATCTCATCCGGCAAATCAATCATAAAAAAGGCTCTTCGTGCATGTGATGCTGTCTCACCAAGGAATGACATATCCCAGGCCAGACCAAAGAAAATGTTGTTCAGGTTAAAGACGGCCGTTATTACGACCGCCGCAAGCGTTGATGTAATAAGACCGACATGCAGACCATAGGCCAGGAACCCATACACAACGATGGCATAAGCAGCGGAAATCATTCCCATCCACAAAATTCCCCAACTCATCAGGCGGCAATACAGCAGCTGGATATTCATGGAATTTCCAAATGCCCTGTGGATACGGTTGAGAAGATTTTTCTGCCGGTTATACAGGGTAAATACCGTGCGCCCTTCAATCAGGTCCGTTTCCCGGTGCAGTGTTTCACCAATTTTCACTGCACGTATTTCTCGCGCATGACTCATCATGGGTGCAAGTTGGGCCTGCAACAAAGCGTAGAGCAGTACAACGGGGATGATAAGCAAGCCTGCGACCGGGTTGGTGAGCATAATCAAAACACCAACACACAGCACCTCCGCCAAACCGTTGGCGGTATCTCCAAATGACATCACGCCTTCAAGACGCAGCATTCCATAGTCACCCAAAAGCCTGTTAATCAACCGGCCCGATGGGTTTTCATCGAAGAAGGTGGTGCGCACATGGGATATGGACGTCATCATATCTGCCTGAATCTTCTACGTGGACCATTGACCGGACAATTCAAACAGCGTCCAGGCAGCTACCCGGCAGAACATTGCAAGTAACGTTAATACCACCAGGGTTGTTGGCGTCACCGGTATAACCAGATCCCAGTCCATGAATGAATGCGTTACATCGCAGGCCACATCACTTCCGCAAGTCACCAGCTGACCGACAAACCAGAGGAAGTAGGGCGGCACAGCAGCGGCAAAAAGGATGACCACCAGGGTTGGCACCAGGATTCTGCGCAGCAAAGTCAGGCCTGACGCGAAGCGCACAAGCGTCGTGATATTGTTTTGTTTAGCAGAAATCTCTTCTGCCGTTACAAAGTTCTTATGATTCATAATTTAATTCCTCCGCGAAATCTCCAGCCTTTAGATGCCGGGTAAATTCCGAGTTTGGATCCTCCATTAGGACCTTAGGATCATCGTCTTCAACCAGGCGGCCATCATCGAGCACCAGGAGCCTGTCCGTTTGTTTCAGCTCGCTCAGTCTGTGACTGCATAGAAGGAAACCGTCTGGGCCGGCCAGCAGGTTCTCCATCAGCGCAGCTTCTGTATCGATGTCCACAGCACTCAGGGGATCATCAAGTAGCAGATAGGCACGCCCTGAATAGAGTGCACGGGCAAGGTTTACACGTTGCTTCTGACCACCAGACAAGTTGACGCCTGTTTCCCCAACCTCCTCTTCAAGACCTGATTCCCAGTGCACCAAATCAGCTTCCAGTTCGGCCATGCGAATGGCCCGCATCACATCGGCTTCAGGCTCTTGCGTAGCAAGCGCCACATTGATGCCAAGGCTGGCGTTTGACAGGTAAGCTTCCTGCGGCATGTAGCCGACCGATGAGCGAACCCGGTGGTAGACATTTTTGTGCCAGAGATCAGCAATAACCCCATTGTCGAACTCAACCTGAACAGTGCCTTCGGTCGGTTTGATCTCGGCACATAGGAGCTTCAGCAAGGTGGATTTACCACACCCAACTTTCCCGATCATGCTGACATGACTATCCAGATCCAGGGTCAGGAAGATGTTCCTGAGCACCCAGGAGCCGTCTCCACCTTCATAGCGATAACTGACATTGTTCAGGTGCACGCGAGCGGGTTTGGCTGATGCCACAGATTGGTGCCAGTCCGGCAGAAGATCATCATTGATATCCCGGTGGGAGACCAGCTTGTTCAAACGCTTGATGCAGGCATCTGCTGAGGCATAGTCGATTACAATTTCGGGCAACCAGCGGATATACAATGTGATGTGATTTAGCATCCAGATGCTTGAAAACAGCATGACCAGATCATCGTTTTCTCCCAGTTCATTATTTGCCCAGATGAGCGCGATAATCGGAAACAACCACCAGGTGACGCTGACCCCAAAATTGATCAGGTTGACGCCATGTTGTTTTGTTGCCTCGAGTACCAGTCGACGCACGTGACCGGCGACCCTCGTCTGCATCAGGTTTTCCCAGCCGAGAAAGCGCAGCAACCGAACGTTGGTGACCCACTCACCAATAATGGTTGAGAGTGTGTCCTCCTGGGTTTTTATCAGGTCTTCTTTCTGGTGAACATACTTGCCGAGAATGAAGGCCAGCGGCATGGCACCAAAGCCAACACACATCGCAAACAGCCCCGCCATCCCCATGTAGTAAACGATGAAAGGACCCAGAATGGCGAGTCCCAATAAACACGGAATACCATTGCGTGAAACCGCATGGAAAAAATCACCGATACGATAAACGTCTGATGAGATCAGCGTTTTTAGATTTCCGGTAGTAAATTCAGCGGATGATAGTTGCCCCATACGCAACAATTTAGCGTTTACCCGCAAGGTGACGAACGTCCTCGCACAGACCAGTAACTGACTTTGCAGGAGTGCTGACCAGGCGTTGGCAATCTTCATCACCACCTGTACCAGGGCAAAAAACAGCAACAGCGATACTGCAGCCGTCACACTGTTTGTTTCATCCAGGATTCGCTGACTAACAAGCACCGCTGCGAGTACGAGCAAGGTCATCACCGCCCTGCCCAGTACCAGTAAGCTGATGTGTTTCTTGTAGGTGCGAATAAAGTCCCACCAGAATGCACCCGTCATGAGCACATCAGGATTCTCTTCACGAATCTGATCAAACTCCGCCTGTAGCTCCTCGGGCATGGCCTGCGGTGCGACTTCGGTTGTTGCCAGAAATTCTCTCTTTAGCCTTATGGGGTTGGCCATTACTGCCAGGTCGAACATCTCTATACCCTTCTTCACCTTTTCGTTCGCCGCGGGCATAAAAAAACCCCGGTGGACGATGCCTACCGGGGTTTTATCGTTTCTCCGGAAGGCTCTTTTGTTTTGAACCTTCCGAATATTTACTCGTTCGTCAGGTTATAAGTTTGTCACTGTCTATCAGATTCGTGTGCTCATCTCTGCCACTAGCCAAGACAAAATTCAGGCCCACGTCTCCTGGGAGAGCTGCCTTGAATGTGATGACTGTGGGAAGGAAATGCTTCATTAATATCTGTTTCATTGAATGTGAGCGGGTATGTTATTCCGATTGGCGGAAATTTCAAGAAGAATATTTGCTGATTGTCATGCAATAACGAATCCTTTCATGACCGCTGTGAAATTCAAGTGCGCAATCGTTTCAGATCTTCACGCTATACTGTGACTATTCACGTGAGAGCTTTGCCATATGGGAACAAAGAGTTGTCTTGACTGTGGAATGCTGGTGCCCGAAGACATTCGCCGGTGCCCAAAGTGTGACAACCAGCTGGACCGGCAGACCGATGGTTCCACCCTAACCATCGATATCGCTCACCAGGGTGAAAACGTGTCCGAAGCAATGCGCAAACTGGAAGCCCAGGTCAGTGATGCCAGGCGCGGTGTCGCGCAAAACCTCCGAGTCATAGTCGGCTCCGGCGCTATACGTGACGCAGCAATTGCCAGAGTGGCAGACTATGAACGTCGCCAGGTAATTGTCGCCCACCAGCTTGAAGGAAATAATGCCGGCGCGATCCTGGTGAAACTTAAGTGAGAAAGTAATCAGGCTAAGGTTGCAACCGCTCATTGTGTCCAGTCCTGGTTATCCGGTAAAAAGAAATTGAGCCCAGTGCCATCATGTAAAATATCATCAGTGACGGACCAAAGATAAAGCCAAGATTCCAGATAATTTCAGCGGGAACATCACCAGGAGCAGCATCCCTGGGGAAGTTGATAATGTCGAGGGCAACACCAGCAAAGAAGGCACCCACACCCGATGTTGCCTTGGCAGCAAAGCTCCGCGCAGCAAAAAACAGACCTTCTTCCCGCCTGCCGGTGCTCATTTCACTGTGCTCAACGATGTCCGCCAGCATCGACGACTGCACTATGCCGAACATTACGATCAGCGTTACATCCAGCATGACATGACACATCATTATTGGATACAGATACGGGCTTTCATTATCTGGAAAGAACCCGGCCAGGCGAAGTAAGACTGGCATTGCCCCGAACACAATGGCCACGCTATATATGCCCATTGCACTTCTCTTTTTATCGAACCGGTGTGTAACGATCGGCGCCAATATTGCTGCCAATCCTGCTGAGCAAAAAAGCACGAGAATGATCCAGCGCATTTGTTCTGGAGTGAACTCCCAGAAATGCAGATTCATGTAGGTATTAAAGTTGGTGCTCACACCCCCAGCTACGGCGGCAAATAGCCCGGCACAAAACAGTGCGCCAAAATTGCGGTTGGAAATCGTTACCTTCAGGTCTCGCAACAAATTGCTGATGGCATAAGAGTCCCTTTCTGGTGGCGCTTTTAAATGGGGAATGTATTTGTGCAGGCCGACTGATGAACCCAGAATGGAAACCAGCATTGCAATAGCACCTACAGTGCCATACAGGCGGTAGGTGGTCTCTGACTGTTCACCATGCATTGTCATGAACACACCCCACATGAGCAGAGCCATAGTGAGGCCGCCGTACCATCCCATCATGTAGCGAAAGCTCAGCAGTCGCGTACGTTCATCATAATCATCCGTCAATTCAGCTACGATGCTGCTGCTCGGGATTTCATACAGGGTGATAAAGAACCTGATCAAAATGGCTGCAATGGTGAGATAGATAAACAGATGGAAATCGCTCAACTGGGGTGGATTCCAGAGAAAGAAATATATGATTGCCACCGGTAGCGCCGAGGCGTACATGAAGGGATGGCGCCTGCCTAACCTTGAATGCGTATTATCGGACCAGACACCAACCAATGGATCCGACACCGCGTCGAACACCATGGCAATCAGTATTGCCGTACCCGCATAAGCACCGGGAAGACCCAGAACCTGGTTGTAATAGAACAACAAGAAGAAGGAAAAGCCATTGTCCTTTACGCCATAGGCAACTGAGCCAAACCCATAGAGCCACCGGACACGGCTTGTTATTACAGGTGCTTCCGACACACTCTCTCCCAAATACTGGTTTGTTTCATGGATTCACGGGGATGTTCAAGTTATTACGCTAACGGCGGCAGGCTTCAACCATATCAGATTTTCAGGACATGATTTGAAACGCCCGATCAATAAACCAGTAGCTCGCTACTGAGCCTACTATATATAGTGGCAGCACTGCGGCTCTTACCGGGAACCGGACCCGTTGCAGCAGATAGGCAACCAACAGGGCAATTGCAACGATAATTAACTGCCCGACCTCAATACCAACATTGAATAAAAACAACGCCAGCACAGTGCTCGATGGCGGTAGTCCTATTTCAGCCAGGGCACCCGCAAACCCCAGACCATGTAAAAGACCAAATATGAAAGCTACCAGCCATGGGTTTGCGCTGACCAAGCCCCGCTCTTTTCGCAGTGACTCTGCAGCCAGGATGAGAATGCTAAGCGCAATCAATGCTTCGACCGGTGCCTGGGAAACAGACACTATATTGAACGCAGCCAGACCCAGGGTTATGGAGTGCGCCAGGGTGAAACTTGTAACCACCTTAACCAGGTTGGCCCAGCCACTCACCAGGTATAGCAGCACCAGTACAAAGAGAACATGATCAATACCCGAGAGCAGGTGCTCTATACCCAGCATCAGATAGACCGGTACAGAAGGCGCCTTG
>PBRP01000068.1 GCA_002726655.1 Gammaproteobacteria bacterium | reverse complement strand
TGGTATTTTGCCCGTGCCGAATGTGTCAATGCTGATGGAGGTTGGTTCCGCAATACCAATGGCGTAGGAAACCTGTATCTCACATTTACTCGCCAGTCCCGCTGCGACGATATTTTTAGCTACATAGCGAACGGCATATGCTGCACTCCTGTCTACCTTGGAAGGGTCTTTACCGGAAAAGGCTCCACCTCCGTGCCGGGCCATGCCACCGTACGTATCCACGATGATCTTCCGCCCGGTTAATCCGCAATCACCAACGGGACCGCCAATGACAAAGTTCCCGGTTGGATTGATGAAATACCTGGTATCGGCATTTAGCCAGTTAGCTGGTAAGACCGGCTGTATGATATTTTCCAGCACCGCTGTGTGGAGGTCATCCTGGGAGATATCGGGATCATGCTGGGTAGAAAACACAACTGTATCGATACCGATGGGGGTGCCCTCTTCATCATAGGTGAAAGAGATCTGGCTCTTAGCATCAGGGCGCAGAAAAGGTAGCTTTCCACTTTTCCTGACCTCAGCCTGTTTCTTGACCAACAGGTGCGAGTAGGTGATCGGCGCTGGCATCAGCACATCGGTTTCATTGGTAGCGTAGCCGAACATGAGACCCTGATCTCCAGCTCCCTGTTCGTGGTCTTTTGCCTCATTCACGCCCATGGCAATATCAGGAGACTGCTTGCCAATAGCATTGATGATTGCACAGGATGCTCCGTCAAAGCCCACGTCGGAACTGTTGTAACCTATGTCGAGAATCACTTCTCGGCAGCGCTCCTCTAGGTCAATCCAGGCATCGGTCGTAATTTCACCTGCCACTACTACCATGCCTGTTTTGACCATGGTTTCGCAGGCGACCCTGGCGTTAGCATCTTCGGCAATGATTGCGTCCAGAATGGCATCTGAAATCTGGTCTGCCATCTTGTCTGGATGACCCTCGGAGACGGATTCGGAGGTGAAAGTTGATTTTGATGCCATACTAATTTCGCTTGATTTGAAAGAGCGGGCCATTCTACCGACATCCACAGTGATTGCCCAGTGACTTGGCCCATGATATTGGGGCTCGCTTCTCATTGATGATTGCAGGGCACTGGGAGAGAATAGCGCTGCAATTTCAAACTGAGTGAGGATGTATGAGTTCACAACTGCCTGCGGGTCGCTCTTCAAGTAAGATCAGGGCAAATGCCATTCGTGCGTTGACTATGGATGCGATCCAGAGGGCTAACTCCGGTCATCCAGGCGCACCGATGGGCATGGCGGATATAGCTGAAGTCTTGTGGACCACAATCCTCAGGCATAACCCGGCAAACCCCGAATGGCGCAACCGAGACAGGTTTGTTCTTTCAAATGGTCATGGTTCCATGTTGCTCTACTCGCTATTGCATCTCACGGGCTATGACCTTTCGATACAAGAGCTGGAGAACTTCAGGCAGCTTGGCTCCAAGACGCCAGGACACCCGGAGTACGGTTATACCCCCGGTGTAGAAACGACAACAGGCCCCCTGGGACAGGGACTGGCCAATGCGGTGGGGATGGCTATCGCTGAGAAAATCCTGGCGGCCCGGTTCAATCAGACTGATGAGGAGGGTAAGTTACACGCGATAGTTGATCACCATACCTACGTGTTTGCGGGAGATGGCTGCCTGATGGAAGGTATTTCCCATGAGGTGTCTTCACTTGCAGGTACCCTGGGGTTAGGAAAACTAATCTGCATTTATGATGACAATGGCATATCAATCGATGGCAAGGTAAGTGGCTGGTTCACGGACGACACTGCAAGGCGATTTGAAGCGTATGGCTGGCACGTGATAGACGATGTTGATGGCCATGATGCTAAAGCTGTTGATTCAGCCATTAGATCTGCCAAAGATGCCAGGGATAAACCGAGCATTATTTGCTGCAAGACCCAGATTGGATATGGCTCACCGAACAAGGCTGGAACAGCAGCAAGTCATGGTTCACCGCTGGGTGAGGACGAAATTGCGGAAACACGAAAAGCGCTTGGCTGGGAATCTGACCCGTTCAAGATACCTGATGAGATTTATGAGGATTGGAACTGCGGGGCCAGGGGGGCAGAAAGCGAGAATATCTGGCAACAACAATTCAAGGAATATTCGGGGCAGTTTCCACAACTCGCCCTCGAATTTGAACGCCAGATGCGGGGAGACCTTCCCACTGACTTCTCGGATCAAATGCAGGCGCTGTTGCTAAAGACTGATGAGGCGGGCAAAAGTATCGCATCCAGAAGTGCGTCTGCTGAAGTAATTCGTGAGCTGGCAAACCTTCTCCCTGAACTGATTGGTGGCTCAGCGGACCTGTCTGGTTCTAATCTTACCCATTGGCCTGAGGCGGCGGCGGTGACCGCACAAGCAACTGAGGGAAACTATATTTATTATGGTGTGCGGGAATTTGGCATGACCGCTATCTGTAATGGCATAAGCCTGCACGGGGGACTGATACCTTTTAGTGGCACCTTTCTGATATTCATGGAATATGCACGGAATGCCGTCAGGATGTCAGCCCTGATGGGAATTCGGAACATCCTTGTATATACACATGACTCGATCGCTCAGGGGGAAGACGGTCCAACCCATCAGCCGGTGGAGCAACTTACCAATCTTCGTTCAACTCCAAACATGTCAGTGTGGAGGCCATGTGATGCCGTCGAGACCGTGGCTGCATGGAAGGCCGCTATTGAAAGGCGTTCAGGACCAACAGCGCTCGTGTTTTCGAGGCAGGGGATCCCGCACCAGGAACGGGATGGGCGTCTCGCTGATATTGAACGTGGTGCCTACATCCTGTACGAGCCTAACGATGAACCTAAGGCGATCATCATGGCCACCGGTTCAGAAGTGGATATTGCAATGCAGGCAGCCCAAAATCTTTCAAGAGCCGGCAAGGCTGTGCGGGTTGTTTCGATGCCATCGGTCGATGTATTTGAATCTCAGGAAGAAGACTACAGGCTTAAAGTTTTACCGGACGTCGTTCGTGCCAGGGTTGCCGTTGAAGCAGGTCACGTGGATTATTGGCGTAAATGGGTGGGGCTTGATGGCGAAGTGGTTGGGCTGAGTACCTTTGGTGAGTCCGGTCCAGGGGCTGCAGTCATGGGGCATTTTGGCATAACACCCGAAGCAGTAGTTGCTGCAGTAAACAGGCTGCTGTAGGTAAAGCGCAGTGATTGAATTCAAGGATCTTGATATTGATGGGAAAAGGGTTCTGATCCGGGAGGACCTGAATGTACCTATTTCAGGTGGCAAGGTAACCAGTGACGCGAGAATCATCGCCGCACTGCCGACCATCGAATATGCATGCGATGCTGGGGCGAGGTTAATGGTCATGTCTCACCTTGGTCGCCCGGAGGAGGGGGTTCCAATTAGTGCCCAGCCGGAAATGAGTCTTGCACCGGTCGCCAGGAGAATAGAAGAACTAACTAACCTTAAAGTCCGCCTGGTAGACGATTATCTTGATGGCTTTGACTGGCAGGATGAAGATCTCGTGCTATTTGAAAATGTCAGGGTTAACCAGGGTGAGAAAGCAAATGATCCTGAGTTGGCGAAGCGGCTGGCAGCCCTTTGTGATGTGTTTGTCATGGATGCGTTTGCAACTGCCCACCGGGCGCAGGCGTCAACCGAGGGGGTTGCACGATTTGCACCCACTGCCTGTTCTGGATTCTTATTGTCTGCTGAACTCGCCGCTCTTGGCNGGGTTCTTGCCGATCCCCAGCATCCCATAGTGGCTATAGTTGGTGGCAGCAAAGTATCGACTAAACTTGAAGTTCTGGAAGTCCTGGCAGAGAAAGTGGACTGCCTTATTGTGGGAGGTGCCATTGCGAATACCTTCCTTGCAGCATCGGGTATTGACGTGGGTAAGTCCCTGTTTGAACCAGAGCTGGTCAAGACAGCGGCAAATCTGCTGGCTCGCGCCAATATTCCTGTTCCCATCGATGTGGTCGTTGCGCCAGAAATGTCGGAAACCAGCGATGCGGTTGTCAAGGATGTAGCCGATATTGGCGGGGATGATATGGTGCTTGATATTGGTCCGGAAACCGCGGCAGTGATGGGTGAAATCATTGCTGGTGCAGCGACCATCCTCTGGAATGGACCGGTAGGTGCCTTTGAGATTCCAGCGTTTGCTGAGGGCACAAGGGAACTCGCACATAGCATTGCGGCGAATAGCGAATTCTCCGTGGCAGGGGGTGGCGATACGTTGGCCGCAATCGATCAATTTGGTATTCGCGATAAGGTTTCTTACATCTCGACGGGTGGTGGAGCCTTCCTGGAATTTGTCGAAGGGAAACAACTACCAGCGATAGAAGTACTCAAAGCGCGTGGAAAAATATAACTGAAATAGGAGATAAATATGGCATTGGTAAGCATGAGGCAATTGTTGGATCACGCGGCGGAATACGGCTATGGCGTTCCTGCTTTTAACGTCAATAATCTTGAGCAAATGCGGGCCATTATGGAAGGTGCCCGGGAAACAGATAGCCCTGTCATAGTGCAGGCTTCAGCTGGCGCCCGAAAATATGCAGGGCCAAATTTCCTGCGCCACCTGATACTGGCTGCGATAGAAGAATTCCCTGAGATCCCGGTTGTTATGCATCAGGATCATGGGGCATCGCCCGCGGTTTGCCAGCGCTCGATCCAGTTGGGGTTTTCTTCGGTAATGATGGATGGCTCGCTGTTGGAGGATCAAAAGTCCCCTGCCAGCTATGAATATAATGTCGAAGTAACTAGGCGAACCGTTGATATGGCACACGCCTGTGGTGTGACCGTCGAAGGAGAACTTGGTTGTCTTGGATCCCTGGAAACGGGAGAAGCCGGAGAGGAGGACGGTGTTGGTGCCGCTGGAACCCT
The DNA here is from genome assembly GCA_002726655.1 of Gammaproteobacteria bacterium. Lineage (GTDB taxonomy): Bacteria > Pseudomonadota > Gammaproteobacteria > Pseudomonadales > Azotimanducaceae. Next base: position 6,479 of record PBRP01000068.1, on the reverse strand, counting down.
GTCCACAGACCAGTTGCTGACGGACCCGGATCAGGCTGCAGATTTCGTTCAACAAACCGGCTGTGATGCTTTGGCTATTGCCATTGGTACCAGTCACGGGGCCTACAAGTTTTCAAGGCCACCAACCGGCGATATCCTGGCCATTGACAGGGTTAAGCAAATACATAAGAGGCTCCCCAATACACACCTGGTAATGCATGGTTCTTCAAGCGTCCCCCAGGACTGGCTTAAGGTCATCAATGAAAATGGTGGTGAAATACCCGAAACCTATGGTGTCCCGGTTGAGGAAATCCAGGAAGGTATTAAACATGGCGTACGCAAGGTCAATATCGATACGGATCTGCGACTGGCGTCTACGGGCTCGATTCGCAGATACCTGGCGAACAATCCTGCCGATTTTGATCCAAGGAAGTATTTCACTGAATCACTCAAGGCGATGAAGGGAATCGTGGTCAGTCGATATGAAGCCTTTGGAACAACAGGGAATGCCTCGCGTATTAAGCCGATTTCACTTGAAGCTATGTCTGACGAGTATCTATCCGGAGCCCTGGATCCGACCTAGGTAACCTTAACGAAAAGATCCCAGGGTTTATCTCCTGTCAGGACCGGGCTGCCACTTTTTCGTCAACTCCATTGGCATGGCCAACCAGGAGAACATCCGCTGGTTTAATGGCGAACAGGCCGTTGCTCACAACACCGGTAATATTATTTATCCGTTCTTCCAGTCCGCGGGGTTCATCTATCGACAGATCGTACACATCAAGAATCTGGTTGCCATTGTCAGTTAGAAAGTTTTCACGGTAGACAGGTTTCCCACCGAGACTGACCATTGCCCGAGCCACTGCGGAGCGGGCCATTGGGATGACCTCCAAGGGTAGAGGAAAAGTACCCAGCGTATCTACGAGCTTACTTGAGTCAACAATGCAGACAAACTGCCTGGCGACAGATGCAACAATCTTTTCGCGGGTGTGGGCGCCGCCGCCACCTTTGATCAGTTCAAGGTCGGCATTAGTTTCGTCGGCGCCATCAACATACACCAGGAGCTCATTCACATCATTTAGCTCATATACTGGTATACCATGGCTCACTAAGCGTTCCGCCGATGCGTTTGAGCTGGCGACAGTACCATCAAACTTGTGTTTTATTCCTGCTAGCGAATCAATAAAACAATTTGCAGTTGAACCTGTTCCCACACCGATTATCGAGTCTGGATCCAGGAGCTTGTCGATATAGTCAACCGCGTGCTGTCCAACCTGGGCTTTAAGCTGATCCTGATTCATATTGACGGCCAAATAGTTGCTGCAAAAACAAGTTTATACTGTTCTGTTTGATCGCGCTTAGATCCTGCCCGTACAACCATCCAGGATAGGTCCGGGTATTAATTGGTATGGTATTCCATGTATTCCTCATCGAATGAGAATCGATCCAGATCCTTCATGCGGTCTACATAGAGTTTCCCCATGAGGTGATCAAATTCGTGTTGGAATACGGTTGCGAGAAATCCGTCGTACTCCACGGAGCTTGAGTTACCTGCTTCGTCCAGACAGTTGACCAGGATAAGCTGGGGTCTTTCGACGTAACCCATGAGCCCTGGAAGTGATAGACAGCCTTCCCAGTACCCGGCAGTTGCTTCACCCACAACTGAAATAGTCGGATTTACAAAGACCGAAAATGGGATTTGATCAAGTTCACCGTAGCGGGTGGTTGTATTTTCTATTTCGATCACTACCAGTTGGTAGGAAACACCTATTTGAGGCGCTGCCAGGCCTATGCCACCGTAGGCATGGAGAGTTTCCCGCATATTCTGAATCAAGGTTCGGAACGCCGGGCTGTCTATTTCATCCACAGGGTAGGGCTTTGCGACCTGTCGTAAGGTAGGGTGCCCCATCCTTACTACCGTTTGGATGGTCAATTCACTTTTCTCCTTTTCATTTCGGGATCATAAAATAAATACTGGTTTGCTGACAGAGAGCTCGTTTTACAGGATCGAGATTTTCTCTTTCTCCGTAAAGACAGCATCAAGTTGGACATCCCACGGGTTTGGTTGAATCCTAGTTTCCTGGACTGAATGGGCCACCCCGACCAGTTTAGGTGTATGGAAGCTGTTGGCTCCCGCCGAGAAAGTTTTGTCATAGTAGCCTTTACCGCGCCCGATTCGATTTCTATTCCTGTCGAACCCCACCAGGGGCAAGAGAACCAGGTTCAGCATTGATGCTCTTATGCAGTGGCGTTTATTAAACGTGGGTTCAGGCATTCCAAATCTATTCATACGGAGTTTTGTGATTCCGGGAATGTAGGCCTGAAAAAAGAGCGAACTGGTGTTGGGCATGACGCCTTCGGGCAGTAGTGGAAGATAAATCTGTTTGCCAACGGAATAACACCAGAACATAAACGGTGTCGGATCAATTTCACCATCATCCGGCAGATAAAGAGCAATTGTTTTGGCGGTGATTATTGATAGATCAGCTACCAGTCTGCGGGTTAAGGCTGCGGATGCCAAAACTTGCTCCTGCTGGCTCAGGGAGCGGCGTTTCCTGCGAAGTTGTTGCCGGAGAGATGGCATGGAACCCTACATTAGGTTGGGACAATAACAGCCCCCCAAATTGCCGCTGCCGGATAGGCCCTTGAACCCAGCGGTTCAAGGCGGTGGTCTCTATCAGGTGTAAGGCTTCCCGCTTGCGCGGACATGCACACTAACCTATATAAAAGACCTCCTGGTTATCGCATAAAGGGTCGAGGACATATCGACTGGCAAACAACCCAGGGAACTTAACCTATTATATCCTAGCTTGTTCCAGTCCGGAAATAGTGGAAATTGGTTATAGGGCAGGCCTGGATTTCCTACACTGAAGCAGATTTCATCCGCGTCAGTGCCTGGTCCAATTTGCCATTGAGCAGTTGGATTTGATCTCGCTGGTCGGTTACCACATCAGCGGTCTTCTGAGTTTGTGACAATAGATCATGGGCCAGATTCAGTGCTGCCATCACTGCAAGGCGGTCAAGGCCAAAAACATTAGAGGAAGATTTTATTTCACGCATTTTTCCATCGAGGACCTGGGCGGATTCGCGAAGTGCATCGATTTCATCTGGCCCGCAGTTGATCTGGTAGTCCTTGTCCATGATAGAAACGGTTACGGTTTGTGCATCGCTCATGGTTAGTCCTGCTCCAGTGATTTAAGGCGCATGATCATCGCCTCAATCTTACTTTTTGCCAGCTCATTTTTTTCAAGCAGCCGGTTTCTTTCTGTAATCCATTTTGCCTGATCGGAGAACATTCCAGCCTGCTTTCGCTCAAGCTCGTCACATGCATGAATCAGTTCATCTATCTTGATTTCTAGGTCTTTAATTTCCAAGTGTTTTTGCCCTGATTTGTATGCTCAAGTAGGCTAACTATAAAGCCAGTATTCCCAGCCAGTCAATCAGAGTTCGATGATTGGATTTCTCAGCGTTCTCCACGGCCATATCATGAGTGTTCAGAAACGCTGAATCGATCCTCCTGAGATGAGATTTGTGAAGAAAAAGTCAAGATTTCTGGAGTATGATGCGAATTTCTCTATCAAGAATACCTCCAAAATGACTAGTTTTGATGCCAGTGCCATCAGCGAATTCCTTTCTATTAATAACGTAGAGGTTGGAGCGCCTGAATTTCACGGGTTGTTGACCGGGCATCTGTGTGCCGATTCCAGTTCTAACGTCAATACCCGCTACGAGTTGTATCAGAATTGGATTGAAGCCAGGCTTGAATTTGATCAGATCGACATTCTGGAAAAGCTGCATGTTGAAACACTGGAGTCGCTGGAAGAATTTTCTGATTTTGAATTCCGGGTACTCCTGCCGGATGATGGCGCCCCGATCGCTCAACGAAGCCTCGCGTTATCGAAGTGGTGTTCAGGCTTCCTGAGTGGTTTTGGCTCTGTGGGGCGGCACAATATGGACAATTTAGGAGAGGATGCCACTGAAATCCTTACGGATTTTGCCAGGATCGCCGGAATATCGGACGAGGTTACTGATGGTGAAGAGAATGAAGTGGATCTAATGGAAATCCTCGAATATGTGCGGATCTCCGTTTTGCTGATATTTACCGAGTGCGCTGGATCCGGATCACCACAACGAGAAAGCCCCCTGCACTGATATGAAAGCACGGAAAAAACCAAGTATCAGCCTGCAGGATTTTGCACAACGGCGCCGCGAATTGATGGCATTGATGGATCCAAACAGTATCGCCATATTGCCGAGCGCCCGGTTGTTAACCCGTAACGGGGATGTTGAATACAGATTTCGACAGGACAGTGATTTTCACTATCTCACTGGCTTTGATGAACACAACTCTGTATTTGTCCTGATACCCGGCAGGGAGCATGGAGAGGCAATTCTTTTTTGTCGTGAAAGAGAAGAAAATCTTGAGAGATGGCACGGCAAGGTGACAGGCCCGGAGCGAGCTATGCAACTGTATGGCATTGACGATGCGTTTCCCATTACTGATATAGACGATATTGTCCCAGGTCTGATAGAAGGCAAGGACAAATTATATTATGCGATGGGTGCACACGGGGAATTCGACCAGCAGGTGATTGGCTGGGTCAACAGTATTGCAGCAAACGGTAGGTCCGGAACTCAACCGCCAGGTGAGTTTGTTCAGCTTGGTCAGTATCTTCATGAATTACGCTTATTCAAGAGGAAGCAGGAAATAGCGGTGATGCGTCAGGCGGCGGCGATTACCGGGGATGCGCATCGCAGAATAATGATGCTCACCGAGCCTGGTATGTATGAATATCAACTGGAAGCAGAGCTCGAATACAGTTTTATGAGCAATGGTGCTAGAACACCGGCTTACCCAACCATAGTTGGGGGTGGTAGCAATGCATGTGTGCTGCACTATATTCAGAATGACAATGTTCTACGAAAAGGTGACCTGGTATTGGTTGATGCCGGTTGCGAGTATGAATCCTATGCTGCCGATGTAACGCGTACCTTTCCAGTAAGCGGAAAATTCAGCAAAGCCCAGGCTGAGCTTTATTCACTGGTCCTCGCGGCACAACAGGCAGCGATTGATCAGGTACAGCCCGGGAATAACTGGAATCAGCCTCATGAGGCAGCGCTGGTGGTGCTTACGGAAGGGCTCATCAGGCTGGGTTTGCTGCAGGGGGAGGTTGATGAAGCGCTGGAGACTGGCACCTACAAAAAATACTGCATGCACAAAACGGGGCATTGGCTGGGTCTGGATGTCCATGATGTAGGAGAATATAAGGTGGGTGGTGAATGGCGAGTATTTGAGGAAGGCATGATTACCACGATTGAACCGGGGCTATATATTGCTGAAGATTGCGACGATGCACCTGCCCGATATAGAGGTATTGGCGTTCGAATCGAAGACAATGTTCTGGTAACAAAGACCGGGAATGAGGTTATTACGGCAACAACCCCAAAGACCATCAATGAAATCGAATCCGTGATGGCGCTGTCAATACAGCAAATCGACTCTCAAGACTCGCTTGAATAAAACTCGCCTGCATCGTGACTAGGATTTGATACACGGTGAATTCCAAAAAGACTACAATAATGCGCTTGCCGAAAATGGACGAGTGCACGAATGGGTTCCACAACCCCCCTTTATAAACAACACCTGGAAGCTGGCGCCAAAATCGTTGATTTTGGCGGTTGGGACATGCCTTTACATTATGGGTCACAAATAGGTGAGCATATGAAAGTTCGCCAGGACGTTGGTATGTTTGACGTCTCACATATGACGCTAGTGGACATAAAAGGTATTGGCAGCAGGGCGATGCTGGTCAAGCTTCTTGCTAATGATGTCAGGAAGCTCACCGGGAACGGAAGGGCACTGTACAGCGCCATGTTGAATGAAGACGGCTGTATCCTGGACGACTTGATTGTCTATGGCAATGGTGATGACTATCTGATGGTGGTCAATTGTGGCACCAGAGAAAAGGATTTGAATTGGATATCGAAACAGGCTGAACCGTTTGATTGTTCAGTATGCGAAAGAACGGAATTCGCGATTATCGCAGTTCAGGGTCCAAATTCGATTCCGGTGGTTGAGGATGTAGTGGGAGATGACGTCAGAGCAACTATGGAGAACCTAAAGGTCTTCCAGGGCCAGTATTGCGGTAGATGGTTCCTTGCCAGGACTGGTTATACGGGTGAGAAAGGAGTTGAAATCGTCTTGCCTGCTGATGATGCCGTGAAACTGTGGGGTGACTTGAGCGAAAAGGGAGTACAACCTATCGGACTCGGGGCAAGGGATACGCTGCGTCTGGAGGCTGGTATGAATCTTTATGGTAGTGATATGGATGAATCTGTCACTCCCCTGAGTTCAAATATGGAAACAACGGTGGTTATGAATGATCATGAGTTTATTGGCAAGGCTGCTTTACAGGAGCAGTTGCAAAGTGGAATTGATGAGCGACTAGTGGGGCTGATAATGACCTCAAGAGGCGTACTCAGGGCACATTATCCAGTGT
>PBRP01000067.1 GCA_002726655.1 Gammaproteobacteria bacterium | reverse complement strand
ATTTGAGACTCCTTTGCTTCGGTTTAAATTAGCAGAAGTGTCTCTTAGCAAACAGGGCTAGGTGGTACCATATGGGCTGACGTCACACAGACCAGGTACAGCTCTATCTTCAACCGAAGCGGGCCTTTCCCTGATAGAGACAGCATTGGGCATACCGCCAAGCCCATCATCTTTCAGAGTAGAGGTCTTGGCACGGCGAATACTCCGCTTAGAACGCAAGCACGCCTGAAGCTCCTTTTTAAAAGCTCCACGGGCCTGAATGAACAAACTGCGGTAAATCGTTTCGTGTGACACCTGATTCCACTCGTCACCGGGATACTCTATCTTAAGCCACCCGGCAATTTGCTCTGGAGACCACTTCCGTCGAAGTTTCACTTCCACTTTGCGACACAGCGGTCGGTTCTGAACCAGTTTACAGACTTTGGGCCTTTCCGATCTATCCCATGCATTTTGGTCTGCGCTAGTAGCTCGGTAAGAATGACTACCGCCATTACGTTTTACCTCCCTACTCACAGTGGAAGGTGCCCGATCCAGCTGGGCAGAGATTGTGCGGATCGATAAGCCAGATACAAGGCCTCGAGAGATCTCCTCGCGTTCAGTAAGGCTTAGTACCTGCGGTGATCGTTTCCGCTCACGAGGCCGAATACCTCCTGTTCTAGCCAGCTGACTATGAATGGAAGACGAAGATCGATCAAAAGATCGTCCGATTGATTTGACTGAATCACCTAACTGATAGCGGTCCCAGATATAAGATCGCATTTCGTCGGTGTATTTGAGACTAGTTCGATGAGCCATGTTGCAACACTCCACTTTTTACATAACGATAGTAGTGTGTTGCGTCGACCGGTTGAAATCGCAGTACACAACGGCCATGTTGTAGAACCAAACTACCTTATTTGTTCTGACCGCTTTTAAGAGGTAAGCGGCCGTTTAGGAGGAGGATGTTGAGGCCAGAGAGTAATGGGGGAAATTACTGGCGCGCACCGACCAGCAGTCGTGAGTTAGGGTGAAGATCCGCTGGTCACGAAGAACTACTCGTGAATGATTTCATGGTTCTCCAGCAGGTCCTGGTAAAAGGCTTCGGTCACAACTTCGCGCCTGTGCTGCAAATAGTCGGCATACACCCTTTTTTCGATATAGGAGAGCGGGGTCGTTTCCGTAGGCAATATTCTCTCAAGCCTGACGAGATGGAGGCCAAAGCTGCTTTTAATCGGTCCAACCCACTTTCCCTGAACAAGGGAATAGAGGTACCCCGTAAATGGTCGCCCGAAGGTTGCAGTTATCTCCTTTTCACTGCGTGATGCATAGCTGCTGTTTAGCATGGAGGTTTCTGATAAACCTCGCCAATCCGCGCCCTGCTCGAGCTTTGTTTGAAGTTCAGCTAATCGTGATTCATCCGTGAAAAATATCTGTGAAAAAGAATAGCGCACAGGCAGCGAGTAGTTGGCTTTATTCTCTTCATAATAGTCTTGCACTGCCCGAGTCTGATCACCCTCTTCCTCTACCTCCTCGATCAGGAAACCAAGCTTCTGCACCAGGCGTCTGCGGACAATGGAGTCATCGCGATCAAGCCCAAGCCTTAGGGCTTCACGGTAGAACACTTCTTCCCTGATCCAGTTCTGAACCAGTGATTCCAGCTCCTTCGGTGTTGCAGAATTGCCCGTCTGTACCTGCCAGAGCTTATTGAGCCTATCACGCACGCCCTCATCCACCACCACCCTGCCGGGTTGCCGGGAAAAATAGTCATCCGCAGTAAAAAGAATAATACCGACGGCAAAAAACCAGATCAGTGGCTCTCTCAGTAACTTCATTATTCGTAGGGACTTATCCATATAGGGGAAGACCAGGCTCGCTCCTGAATAGTCGCGTTTAGGTCTTCCCTTGGTTGAACCCCACTGCGAATGGCATCCCATGTAGACCACCGGCAGGTCGGGTTCTCCAATACTCGCATATAGTACAAGGCGTACTCGGAAGGGTCGTAATCCGGATCCTGCCAGGTGGTTCTCAATTCCGTCGCCCCGACACCATCACTAATAGTGCAATCTTCAAGGTTCACCCGCGCGCCATTGTCCGGGCACCGGTGGGTTTCGGGATCAATTTCTCCACCATCTGAGCAGGCGACATCAAATACCTGCTCGATTGATTTTCCATCCCTCACGGTCGCTTTTATCACCTGCAATCGTTGCAGCGGTGCACTGTTGGCGTCACGGGACGCCCACACCAGGAATGCTGGTTCCCGGTTTTTTTCGGCAATAAGATCTCCACCCATGGGAACACCCGTATCGTATGCCCTGGGAATCGGGTCCTTGCTTTCAATTGCCGCTAAGTCATGACCAGCAAAAAATCGCACCTTGATTCTCGGTCCGGATGTTGCAAATGTTTCCTTGCGCCGGAAAGCGTCGTAAATCGCTCCACGGGTATTTTCATCCGCCCACACCCCCGCCAGACCAGCGGCACTCCAGGTTCGAAAGTAGCCATCAGTGTACAACCCGCCATCTTCCCGCGGCTCAGGCAAGGGAACCGAACCTCTCTCAACGGGTTCATCATCCAGCAGGCCGACCTTGCTCCAGTAGTTATCCTCGTCACCTGCATAGCTACCATTGTGGGTATCACTCGAGCCAATGACGCCAAACTTGAACGGGTTGAAACCCTTTTTCTGCTTCAACTCAATACCGTTCATGAGCGCTTCCCTGACGTAACTTCCAGGTACTGCACTATCCATTGTTGTCGCTATTCGATAGGGCATGATTTCGAAATCAGCCCATTCATCCGTCGGAGAAAGGGCTGGATGTGTATCCGATGTACCTTTTACCTGGGTTATTTCAACGAGGGGTTCATTGCGCATGCGCTGGTCTGCGTAGGCGCTATTCAGTCGATTACCGGCAAAGTCCAGTAACTTGAACATTTCACCATTGGAGCCGTTTGAATTGTGGGGAATAGCAAGTGCCTCCAGGCCTTTTCCTCGCTGTTCGTCCATCCATTCCCAAAGCCGCTCTGGATTGAGGGAGTCAATCGCTGAAAAGGGCAGGTTAGGTGCTTTGTCGCCGCGGAAAATTACATTTCTGTGGAGGTTCTCCATCTGATCGCCGGACGCCGTATACTCATAGGCTACGAAGGTTGTGAATTTACCGGGATCGTTATGTCGATTCGCTGCTGCAACTATGTCATCCCAGGCTTCCTTGTACACCTTCCTGTCAAGGAGCTCAGCCCTGCGTTCGGTTCGTAAAAATGCGATGATTTTCTCGAAATGACCGCGCCTGTTTTTGGCATCTGAAAGGTTACTCATGCCCGCGGCTATTTCGTGCTTTGACAGGTCTGTAGATGGGTCAGCCATTGCACGTAAAGAGCCAAGATAAAAAGCGTGATCAGTAACGGCGTAAAAATCCAGAGGCACATCCAACTGCATATCAAAGCCACCCGGGTGCCTTATGACGCCACCCTTTGCAAAGGCGTAGGCGTCATCCGGTGAAGCAGTGGTACCGAATATAAAAGCATCAAAGGAATACATGGTATGTACGTGCAGATCGCCAAAATACGCATTCCTGCTCTCATTGTAGTCCGGACTTGAAACCGGGGTTTCATCCACCGGATCTACAGACTTTATTTCCTCGCTGATGTCTTCCCTATCACTGCAGGCCTGCAGGAGAAGCAAAATCGCAACAACGGTGCCTGCTTTACGCATGGCTGACCTCCAGGCTCAATGAATGCTGGGATGATAGAGCTTTCCAGCCATTGAAGCTACTAGTGCCCCCAGGGGCGAATGGAGTCGCCAATCACTGAATTGACACTACCTAACCATCGACATCGCGCGCATAATAGTCAGTTCAACTAAAGGAGGACGCCGCCATGAGGTACTCTCAAGTATTCGCGTTAGGTCTGCTTCTCGTTGTTTCAGCAGATCTAAGCGCAGAGAACCCCTACACCGCCGAAGAATCCCTGCATATAAAAGAAGCCTGTATAGAACTTGGTAACCGATACGCCTACTACCTGGATACTGGCCAAAACGATAAGATTTCCAGCCTATTCGATGAACAGTGTTCCTGGCAAAGCCAGGCAGGAAAATATACAGGCCGGGAGGACATAAGACTGGCATTTAGCAGAAGACCAAAGAATCGTCGAACCATTCATATCGTTACTAATCATCTAGTTGATATCCAGTCCAAAAATATGGTGGAAGTAATCTCGAATTTCGCTACCTACCGTACGGATAAGCCTAGTGGTGTTGCCACACTGGAAGGGCAGCCAGTCAGAGTGGGTCGCTATGTCGATGAGTGCATTCGATACGATGACGGTTGGCTATTCCAGTCTCGGATTATGGAAGAAGTGTTCGCTGTTACGAAATAACGACCCGCACCCCCTGCTCGGCGCTCCATCTCGGCGCCCCCAGCTCGGCGCCCCCGGCTCGGCGCCCCCTCATGATGACAAGAGGCTTCGGCAGTTCTCCAGTTCCAGGGTAGCGAGTGCCTGTTTCTCGCACATGGACTGGATTCTGGCGTGGAAAGTTTCTATCAGCGTATCTTCCTGCTGTTCGTCCTGCCACGCAGACAGTTGCTGGTTAAGGGAACTCAATTCCCTGAAATTGCGCCCGGCAAACACTGACTGTTCGTCTTTTAATTCAGCAAAAAGATCAATTGATGTCTTTACAATCAGGTCATTGTTTTCCGGGGTCAAGCGAATAATTGCCTTGATATAGCTCGCACCCCACTGAAAGCGAGTTGCGGCACCTGTGGACACCTCGTAAGCCTTGCGACGCCATTCCAGGGCTGCCTCCGTCTTCTCTCGTTTTTCAGCCAGCGATGAAAGGCTGCTCATAAAATAGTAGGGAGACTCAGACCGATCCAGTTCCGCCAGCAACAGGGCATGGGCCTCATCATAGAGCCTCGCACTCTGGTACAGATAATTGATCTGCGAAATCACGCTCTGACGTGCAAAAGAATTACTTTCCTTCTCATCGGCACTGGTTAGGTCATGCTTCAGGTCAGCAACTACTGATTCTGGTAGCGGTGCATCTTCATTTTCCATGAAATGGAAGGCCAGCAGGGGTAACCAGCCAGCTGTTCGGCCGTGGATAGAGACTGCTGGTGGCGCAGGGCAATGATTTGCGTTTGCCATTTATTCTTTAGTGCAGCCAGCTCCTCGTCACTGAAAACCGGCAAAGCGGCTATTTCCTCAGCATAGTAAGCAAGTGAATCCCAGCAGGCCAAAGTGAGTTGGGGAGAATCAAGAATCGCAGAAACGCGCTCAAAAGCCCCGGTTGATATCCCTGGTTCCCCTTCATCAGTAGATTCAGAATCTTTCGACTCCAGCTCCCGACTGAGTGCCCCCAGGTATTCCATATACAACCTGGCGCTCGCTTCCTTGTCGCTGCTTATATCCGACAGGTCAGAAAAAAATGTAGCCGGTGTATCTTCCGGCAGGCTGTTAGAATCCTGGCCCCAGGAGTAGTAGGCAAGTTGCACAAAATCATTCGGCAGCAGCTTTTCAGGGCTGTTAATTGCCAGATCCACCAGCATGGCGGTCGGCCGCATCTGCGCCAGGCTCAGCGCCAGCACAGTGTTGTACCGGGATATGTCAATGCCGCCTGGTATGCGTGTAACTTCTTCACCATCAGGGTTGAAAACGATCATGGTGGGGTAGCCCTTCACGTCAAATTTATCACCCCAGGCCTGGGCACGGTCTGTATCCCCATCCAGGTATATGGGTACGAATAGTTCGGTCTGAGCAATGAATTGCTTGCTCTTGAAAACAGTATTCTTGATTTCCTGGCAGGGCGGGCACCAGACAGCACCCCAGTATAGATAAACGGGTTTGTCCTCGGCTTTGGTCAATTCAAAGCCTTGCTCCACTGATCCATCAAACCAGTGAATCTTTGCAGCAACCACAATCGGTTCCTGGGCCCGATCTGCTGAGTAGTCTGCCGAGATGTCTGCCGAGTCACAGGCAGCGAGAAATAACAGAAACAGCACAGTCAGGGAACGTGAAATGTTCATGTCAGAACCTAATATAGAAGGATGGTGGATTGTACTCTACCCTCGGGTCCTGTTTCGAGTACTCCTAATCCCTGTATTCACGACGGCCGCTCTCACCAGAGCAAAAAGGCGAAACTAGGGTTCCCTTATCACCAGTAACCGGGTTTCAGTCATGTCTTCAATGGCAAAGCGTATACCTTCCCGGCCCAACCCGCTTTCTTTTACTCCACCATAGGGCATATGGTCGACTCGCCAGGAAGGCACATCCCCAATCACAACACCACCCACCTCCAGCGTATCCCAAGCCTTCTGAATCTTGTATATATCACGGGTAAAAATGCCTGCCTGCAACCCAAACTGGCTATCATTAACCATGTTCAGTGCCTCTTCATAGTCAGAGAAGGGGACGAGCACGGCTGCGGGTCCGAAGGCCTCTTCAGCGTGGACAGAACATGATTTCGGCACTGACTCCAGGAGGGTAGCTTCAAGCATAACGCCGTCAAGGCCACCACCACACAATAGGGTAGCACCCTCCTCCAACGCCTCGTCAATCCAACCCTTGAGCCTGCCTGCCTCCTTTTCCGAGATCATCGGGCCAATGAATGTCTCTCGTTCTTTTGGATCACCCATTTTCAATGATCTGGTCTTACTGACTAACGCATCCTTAAAGGTGTCGTATATTTTTTCATGCACAAATATTCGCTGTACACCGATGCAGGATTGCCCAGACTGATAAAAGGCGCCAAACACTATTCTCTGCACCGCATCGTCGATATTCGAATCCTCGTCGACAACCACCGCCGCATTGCCACCAAGTTCGAGCACAACGGGTTTCTTACCTGCCTTTGACTTCAGCTCCCATCCCACTTCAGGGGATCCGGTAAAACTTAGCAGCTTGAGCCTGTCATCAATCGTGAAAAGCTCAGCCCCGTCCCTCCGGCACGGCAAAACTGAAAATGCACCCTTTGGCAGGTCTGTCTCAGCCAGGGTTTCAGCAATAATCAGCGCGCCAATCGGCGTCAGGCTTGCGGGTTTCAAAACAAAAGGACAACCTACTGCCAGAGCAGGCGCTACTTTATGGGCAGTCAGGTTCAATGGGAAATTGAAAGGGCTGATAAAGGAACAGGGTCCAATTGGTATCTTCTTCCACATACCCCGATAACCCTTTGCCCTGGGGCTAATATCCAGCGGCATTACCTCACCATAAATTCTAGTCGACTCCTGTGCGGCAATCTTAAAAGTGTCAATTAGCCGGGTAACTTCACCTTCGGAATCATTAATGGGTTTCCCTGCCTCGATACAAAGTGCTTCCGCAAGCTCATCGAACCGCTCTTTAAATCTCGAAACACAATGTTCAAGAACTGCCTGCCGTTCATAGGCAGGCATGTCTGCACAGGCCTGCTGCGCCTCTACCGCTGCGGTGATGCCGGCATCTATAACCTCATGCCCCGCCATGGCGACTCTGGTGGCAGGCTCACCCGTATATTTGTCAAACACCACCAGGTCTTCATTGGCATAGACCGGGTCATTTGCCAGGTAATAGGGGTAGGTTTCCTTCAGCATATCACTCCCTCGTAATATTGTTGGCGAATTTTTCAGCACAGCGACAGGGCAGCAGTCGAGGAATTGTCTTCATTTCTCATGTGCGCCTGAGCTGACCGTAAATGAGTGCATACCATACGCCTGATACTGCAATAATCCAGCGCCCACCATAGGCCGGTACATCAATAAATTAAATACCAATCAGGCATATCTGCTTCTAACTGCTGCGATCCGCCTGAATCCATTGCTATCCATGCAGGGTCAAGTGAAAAAACGGTCAATCCACACCTTAAGGAGTAGAATATGGCAATATTCAGATATCCCTTGCAGCTGAAATCGAGAACCACTATGCGAAATCTAATGATCTATACAATTGCCTGTTTTCTGTTGCAACCGGTAATGATACTGGCAGATGATGGCACAGATAACAAAGGGGGCAGGCAGATAGTCATAGATACTGATGGTGATATTGAGGCGGATGTACTCGCGGAAATTGTCGAGAAGGTAGAGTCAGAGTTAAGCAACGAAAATGCTGATGTTCGTGTTTTTATTACTGCGGAAGAAGCATTGGATATGGCAGAACAATACGATAATCCGATACGGCAACGTGGTCACAAGAATGTTCGTGTAATCAAAACGGGAAGCCAGTCCGGTGAACATCATGAGCGAAGCTATGGTGCCGGCCACCACCGATCAATGAGTGAGGGTGCCGCGAAATGTGTATTGAAGAATATCGACAAAATCAACAGCAATGCGGCGGCGCATCTGGTTATGGAAGCTTGCGGGGCATTGAACGAATCTGAAGAATGACAATTTTGCTACCCGGTTCGGATTGCACCAGTCACCTTAAGTCAGCACAACCTTACCGACGACCTTTCGATCAATGAGCAACTGGTAAGCCTCAATGACATCTTCCATTGCCAGCACGTGAGAAACAAAGGGGTTGATCCTGCCACTGGCAAGCCACCCCATTACAATACTTGAATTCTGCGCATACTTTGACGGCCTGTGTTTTAGCAGCCCCCCCGTTGTATAACCAATGACGGTGGCATCCTTCACCAGCAGGTGATTTGTTTTGGCGAGGGCAGGGCGGCCACTGGTAAATCCAACGATCAATATACGTCCAAATGGAGCAATGCAGCGCATTGATTCATCAAACACGTCACCACCTACAGGATCATAAATCACATCAGCTCCAAGCCCGCCGGTCAGGGCCTTCACCTGATCTCGAAACCCATCGGTGTAATTAATAATGTGATCAGCACCAGTCTTTTCAACCACGGCAAGCTTTTCATCCGAACTCGCCGTACCTATGACTGTGGCTCCACAAAGTTTACCGATATCCACCGCGGCCAGCCCAACACCACCGGCAGCACCATGAACCAGCAATACCTCGCCGGCCTGCAAATTGGCTCTCTGTAATCCATCGTAGGCAGTTTCATAATTATTCCTGAAGGATGCGGCTATTTTGAAATCTATGCCATCTGGTATTTTAGTGACAGCTTTCCCCCTGACAATGACCTGCTCTACACAACCGCCCGGTGTTATTACCCGATCACCCACTGCAACATCGTCTACTCCGGCACCAATTTCAGTTACCAGGCCCGCGGCCTCGCCGCCTACCACAAACGGGAAATCCCGCTTCACCTGGTAATTCCCGGACATCTGCACTAGGTCGCTAAACTGTATTCCCCGTGCCTGAATATCGACCTTGATCTGACCTTCACCTGGTTCACCAGGCGCCTCAATCTCCTGCACCTCCAGATCCTCATGGCTACCGGGCTTCACACAGTAAACAACCTTCATATAACTTTTCCATTTTCATAGTAGAATGGCAGTGGATACCATAGCATTCATTAAAATCAAGGACAGCTATAACAAATGTTCACTCGAATATATGCCCTCGCCGTCTGCTTTGCGTCGATTCTTTGTATTGCCATCTCAACCGGCGTTGGCCTTTATGACCTGGTACAAATCAGCTTCCCAAGACTGACTATGGATTCGTACCTCTATCAGAACCTGCAGTCCAATGACGCCTATAGACGATCACACCCCTACCCTGGAATGATGCAAGCTTACCCAGTCATGGTTAACCCGAATGCTGGCATGATCTCTCGCTCTACATCCGGAGCCAAGATTGCGCAAGATGAAGCCCCCGCTACCGATGAGGAGATCAGCAAACTCAGGGAACAGCAGCTGGCAATAGCCCTCGACAATGTCAGGCACGACGCTCAAAAAAGTCTGATTCAGATACTGGTGATCCTGCTGGTCTCGATACCGCTATTCATTATCCACTGGCGATTTTCACAGAAACTGGATGCAGCCGAATCAACCTAGATTGATATTTACTCCCTAATAAACCCTGCCAATCATTCAATGCTGTCTAGAAAACCGTTGATAACCTTTCGAATTCTGGCTGGCTTCTCCACCCAGATTGCATGACTTGCACCCTTGACCTCAGAGAACGAACAGCCGGGAATTTTGTTCGCATATTTAACACCTGTGCCAGGGGTGGCTTCATCATACTCACCACAGATAATAATCGTTGGCACTTTTATTTTTCCAAGATCAGCAATTCTTGTATAGTTCTTCAGGGTACCCGTGGGTTCAAACTCACTTGGTCCCCACATATATTCATAGATCAGTTTCCCATTCGGGTTCTTTCCTGAGAACATCTCCTCGAGCTTTTTCTTGTTCCTAAGGACGTGTTTCAGATAGAACACTTCCATTGCCTGCTGATAAACCATCGAGTCTGTAGCGCCTATATCGTGACAGGAATCGATGATGTGACGGGTATTCTTGGGCAACCCCTTTATGAGGTTTCGGCCATCCGCCTTCCAGTCCCGGGAACTAAACATGGGCGACTGGAACACCAGGGACCTGATCCCCCTGCCCTTTTTTCTCAAGTAATATTCCAATGCCAGGGTCGTCCCCCAGGAGCCTCCCATCAGGTGAAACTCATCCAGCCCCCAGGCACCCACCAGCAAACTCAGTTCATCGACGAAAGTCCTTATATTCTGCTGTTTCCGGTCAGTTATTGAGCTGCGCCCCCCACCCAGCTGGGTGTAGCAATAAACAACCCTGCCATCGGCAAGGCTAAACACATTGCTGTCTGGCTTATGGGTACCACCTGGCCCTCCATGCAACCATATGACGGGTGTTTTACCCTTCCTTCCCTTTTTGGTGTAGTAGGTTCTGCCAAGACGATGATTGATATAAGCCACGAGGTTCTAATTGTCCCGATCATTTGATGAGGATTATGTATCATAGGGGTTACGACGAGTCGAGTGATTTGTCCGGAAATAGTGCTCAATTGAGGTATTAATCGTGTCTGAAGAAATGGGATTATTTGAAGTCATGTACAACAGCAGGGCAATGCGGCGCCTTGACACCCGGGAGATCCCCCAGGAAATTCTCATCAAACTGATTGATGCCGCAAACCAGGCTCCATCCGGGTCCAACATGCAGAATGGGCGCTGGATAATTGTCTGTGATGCAGCTAAGAAAAAAGTCCTGGCTGACTTGAATAGAAAGGGGATAGAGGAATACATAGGCCCGGCCGTATCGAGGCCTGGAAGCCTGCCTCATCAATCTGAAGCAAAACGTAAACGCATGCTGGATGCGGTCCTATGGCAAATGGAACATATGCATGAGATACCGGCACTAATTATTGCCTGCATGGAATTCGGCCAGAAGGTCGATGCAACAACTATGGCTCGTGCTGGTGGTTCCATCTGGCCGGGAATACAGAATCTGCTGCTGGCAGCGCGTGCACTGGGACTCGGAGCGGCTCCGACAACCCTGGCACTCGGGGATCATAAGGCGGTTGCCAGGGTTCTGAACCTTCCTGAAACAATGGCTGCATTTTGTTTGATCCCGGTAGGATATCCGCTCGGCAACTTTGGCCCGGTAACCCGCAAGCCTGTTGATGAGGTAATGAAATTCGATGCCTGGTCCTAACTCGTTGGCCATCACCAAGTAGGATAGTTATACAGCAACGGATATAGGTGAAAATGATGAGCAGTCAGATTGATGGTTTAAGTAAATTTTCTCTGTTTCAAGATCTTTCCCTCGAGGAAGTATCTGCCCTCGATGAGATGGCGCTGGTTGACGGGTTACCTCGTTCAGCGACTGTACGGGCTTGCACCCAGTCAGCCCTTGCTGTTTTAATTTGACGCGCTGTTAGAGCAGACCCCTATGACCGGCATCAAGATTTTGCAGCACCTGGCTCGTGGCTTGTCTCTCAACCTGAGAAGAACTTCTAATAAACTGACGGACTGCATGGAAATCGATTGCTAGGAGATCCTGACCATCAAACTACAAATCTGCTATAGATCAGCAGATAAATGCTATGGTGCTGCTGGTCAGCAACTGGAAGCCTAAAGAGAAAACCAATGGCAGACACAATCAATGAGCTAACGGCCGAAGAGCGCCATGTAATCATTAATAAGGGCACCGAAGCACCCTTTACAGGTGAATATGAGGACCTGACCGATAACGGCCTATATATCTGCAGGCAATGTGATGCTGCTTTGTACAGATCGGAACACAAGTTTCAATCCACTTGTGGCTGGCCCAGTTTTGATGACGAGATCGAAGGTGCCGTAAAACGCAAGCCGGATGCTGACGGCATGCGTACGGAAATACTGTGCGCAAACTGTGACGGTCACCTGGGGCACATTTTTGAAAAAGAAGGCTTCACATATAAAAACATCCGACACTGTGTCAATTCCATCTCCATGAAATTTGTCAGCAGTGAAGAAAGCTAGCCCGGATATTTCATGAAGGCGGCAGATAACTGTTGTTAACATGTTGTGATTCAACAGGTTGTCAATGTTTGAGAAGCTTTTGCCAGAATACAGTTTGTACCTGATCGGGGAGGGATAGAGCAAGAAAGAAAGTTTTCGCTCTGTTTGACTATCCGCCGTCTATTTCGCGAGTGATATTCTGATCTACAAGACTGTCGATTTGATCACTGGAGAATCCTAACTCAAAAAGCAGGGACCGTGTCTCCGTCGCGAATGGTGCTGTTGCTTTCTGGGGCTGGAAACCCTCACCATCGAGCTTCACTGGCGGTGTCAGAGCCCGAAACTGACCTGCTGTCGCATGATCCAGCAAGTAGAACATATCATTTGCTTCTGTCTGGGGATCTTCGAACAACTCAATTGGAAACTTCACGATTGAAACGGGCACACCTGCCTCCTGCAGAACACGCTGCCATTCAGTGCTTTTCCTGCCACGCACAATTTCTTCAACGCTTCGCCGCAGGGTGTGCAGATATTCTCTGTCAAGTCCATCAGCCTGCTCTGGATCATGCATCCGATCAACAAAACCAAGTGCAGTGGAAAATTTTACCTGAAGCCCTCGGCTGGCACAGGCTATAGCAATGCTGCCATCAGCAGTATCGTAAGTTCTGAAATATACAGCCAGCAATGGCATCACTCGCATGGATGGTACGCTCGCCACCTGCTCCTCAAATTTCGCACCTTCTATTCGCTGTTGGTTAATCTTCTCGATGATGATGCGATGCTTGTCTCGATCCAGATCCTCCGAACGAATCAACTGATTGTTGGCTAGTGTCATGGCGGATTGCATCAGGCTGACATCAACAATGCCACCCTTTCCAGTTCTCTCTCTGCGCAACAGCGCCGAGCTGACACCAAAAGCAAGAGACATAGCCGCCATATAATCCGAGATAACCGGATCACCGGGTGCCGGTCTGCCATCTACGATTCTCCCCATGGCTGCCATCAAACCGCTTCGAGCCTGCACAACAATATCCATTGCTGAGAGATCAGCGTCTGGCCCCTCCTTTCCAAAAGGGGTAATCTCCCCAATGATGAGCCGCGGGAATCTTTCCTTTAGTGTTGCTGAATCGATCCCCATCCGCGCAGCCAGGCCAGGACGAAAATTCATCAATACGACATCCGCCCAAGCCAACAGAGATTCAATCACCGGTTTCGCATTCACATCACTCAACTTCAGGGGCAATGAGTGTTTACCGCGATTTCGTGACACGAATATTCGAGATTCCATCAGCGTGATTTCTCCCATATGCCGGTTCGGGTCACCGTCTGGAGATTCAACCTTGATTACCTCTGCACCGCCTTCAGCAAGCAGCTGACCGCAAAATGGCACAGCGACAAACTGACCGAATTCGACGACCTTTATGTTTTCAAACGGCTGTGCATCTGACATGACAACTACTCAACGTAAGACTATTCTCTTTTATCACTTTCGGAACCCAAATAGCATCGTCAGGGGCTTTACCATAGACATCCAGATTTGGATACTCACTTGCCACCCACGCGCACATATATGCATCGAGCCTGTCATGGCCCGCACCAGGCACACATTTTTTCAATCTGTCAGAAAGTTCACCCGGGGTCCAACCGGTAGCCATCGCCACCGCACCAAGTTGCGCAGCAAGACCTTCCTTCTTGAATTTGTGCACATCGGCAACACCCAACCTGTGGACAATCGCCTGTGGAAAAACCTCAAGACAACGATAGCGCACTTGAAGTTTACGAAAAAGAGCAAAGCCTGCGAGCATCCAGAGCTGGTGGCCATGGGGCAGTCTATTCTCTGCGCCACCTTCCTCCAGGTGGCTTTTCACCTTTTCCCTGATGTTTTTGAAACCGGCAGCGGTAGGTGTTGCAAAGCATCTGATGCCGCTGGCATTTAGAGCACGCTCGCCCTCTCGCCTCCCGGTGAGTGAATAGTCTGCCGGAGCATCAATGGCGATGACTTCAACGACCGCCTCTAACAGGGTTTCAACCGCGCAGATATAATTGCCTACATCCCTTGCAAATTTACTTACCAGTGCAGGCTGCAGTGAGGCGACGTTACCCGAGCCACGCGGTATTGGGGGCAGCCCTTCCATCTCAAGCGCTACAGGAAAAAGCTTTTCGCCCTTCTTCCTGACGACGCAAATTGGCAGCTTCTTATTTTTCGCGAACGCTACATCAATGCCGACAAAGAGTTTGCTGGAGTTCATAAACATGAACAGTAACAAATATTCAATGTCTGCCCCTGCCTGTCAGCAGTCGGCCTGGTGACTAGTCCTTGTCCGGGCTGTCCTTGTCCGGGCTATCCACATCCGGGCTATCCTCGTCATGGCTATCCACATCCGGGCTATCCTCGTCAGGGTGATCCACATCGGTTTCACCCACCTCTTGCGCATCAGTTTCATGAGCGGTTGACACCTTAACAGCAGGCTCATCATCTTCCTCCTCCAGCCACTCCTCTCCACCTGGCTCTTCATCCGGCCATGGCGAGTAGGGGAAGGGGCGTAATTCCGTGTTGAAGGTCTGGAACTCCAGGATTTCAAAGATATAGATACTGAGATTCTTGCCGAACTGCAGCAATGGTTCATTAACACCACCAGTAAACAGAACCGCGAGAAACTGAAAAACTGCTATAAAGACAATGATAACTTTAGCGATACTATAGGCAATTGCGAACAGCACCATGTACAGGCCGCGAATCCATATTTCCCTGCTTACCAGGTTTTCTCTCGTTTCCTCTTCCACTTATTACCCCTTATCCTATTGGTTTCTTCTCTAGCAGCAATTTCAATACCAACTATTTATTTTGTTATTTATCATGCAGTTAGCAGCGCCTCAAGGCTGGAAATTGGTCATTACACCAACCAGTTGGTCCAACTCACCACCTCACCGGTAACATAATCCGGTGGCATATGGTTATCCCGGTCGTAACTACAAACATAAGTCGACGATGAGACGATGACCAATATCCTGACTGGCAGCTTCATACTCATTCCCTGCCAATAAGACCGTGCAGATGTGCAACCACGCTTCGCCCCAGCGCTCCGAGGGCATAACCTCCTTCCAGTACCGAAATGATTCTACCGCTCGAATATTTGTCCGCGATATCTTTCAGTACATCGGTCACCCAGCGATAGTCCTGCTCTTCTAAACACACCTGTGATATTTCATCTTCCCAGTGAGCATCGAAACCAGCGGATATAAAAAGCAACTCCGGTCTGAAATTCTCAAGTTCTGGTATCCAGGTCTGCTCAATTGTATGGCGAAATACAGAACTGTCCGCCGATGCGGGCAATGGAGAATTCACGATATGGGGTGGGGTTGGCCCGGTACCACTGAACGGATAGAAGGGATGCTGGAAAGTTGATAAAAACAGGTAGCCCTGTCTGTCCAGAACAATATCCTCTGTTCCATTCCCATGGTGAACGTCAAAATCAACTATTGCTATTCGATCCAAACCATATTTTTGTTTCGCATAGGCAGCAGCGATAGCCACATTGTTAAATATGCAAAAACCCATGGCCCTGTTTCGCTCCGCATGATGCCCCGGTGGTCGAGTCGCGCAAAATGCAGAAGATATTTCGCCCTCCATTACCAGGTCAACTGCATCAACTGCAGCGCCAGCGGCAAGTAACGCGGCCCGCAAGGTACCCGGACTCATCGAAGTATCTGGATCCAGCTTAAAAATGCCTTCTGTAGGAGAATGTGTGAAAACAAAGTCTACATACTCACTGTCATGACAGAGTTCCAACATTGCTTTTTCAATGGGCTCGGCGTCGTATTGGCGTACAACGAAATCGAGACCACTGCTAACAAGTTGATCCTGGATGGCTGCCATCCTCGCCGGTGCTTCCGGATGGAATTCCCCCATCATGTGGGCAGAACAATCAGTGTGGCTGATGATACCTAGTGGCATTTTTTGCAACTCACGATCTAGGCCTCAAGAGAGAGCTCAAGATTTATCTCGCCAAATTCTTCCGGTGGCTTTTTAACAAAACCGGCACGCTCAAAGACCCTCAACATGGGTTTGTTGTCCCGCCGCACGCAGGCGATCATTTTGCTTAGCTTTCGCTTTCTGGCGATAGTGATCATTTCTGACAACAAGGTTTTGGCCATACCCTCACCACGTTTACTTTCCCTGATTACGAAAGCAGCCTCACAGCTATTCGTTGAGTCTATATAGTAGTATCGACCAACTGCATGTATTACCTCACCGAGATGGTCATTCCCCGTGAAACAAAGGGCAAGATCCCTGTGCTGGTCAACACTCACAAGACTGCAGGACTTCTCCCGGGTCATCTGGGTGGGGTGATGATTGTATCGCATCATCAAGGTTTCTTTGCTGTGTGAGTAGAAAAACTCCTGGAGCTTACGCTCATCTGTCGGGCACAAGGGCCGCAGAACGTAATCACCACCACCGAAATTAAATTTCTTCAAATCCACCGAACCCAATTCAGGAACCGATGTAGGTGTATTCTCCTGATATTCCGGCACCCAGTAATGTTTGCGGACCTCGCTCAACAATTGATCTCTAAATTTTGGATGGGCGATACGAATCAGCTCCAGTGACCTTTCTCGAACGCTCTTCCCAACAAGTGAAGCTATGCCATATTCGGTAACAACATAATGAACGTCGCCGCGGGAAGTCACTACACCGCCCCCTTCTGTAACATGAGACACGATCCGTGAAGTCTCATCTCCCCTGGTTGTTGATGGTAAAGCAATGATTGGCTTGCCACCTTTGCTCAGAGAAGCCCCGCGGATGAAATCCACCTGCCCACCTATGCCGCTATAAAAGTGATAGCCGATTGAATCCGAAACCACCTGGCCGGTTAAATCAATCTCTATGGCACTGTTTATGGACACCATGTTGTCGTTGCGAGCGACCTGAACAGGAGAGTTAACATACTCTGACGGATAGAACTCGATATGCGGGTTGCCATCAACAAAATCATATAGTTTCTGACTGCCAATGCAGAAGCTGACTATGGACTTTCCAGCATGGAACGTTTTCTTCCGGTTGTTGATCACGCCTTTGATCATCAACTCGATAACACCGTCTGAGATCATCTCGCTATGTAGCCCCAGATCTTTGTGATTGGAAAGATAGTGCAGTACAGCATCCGGTATTTTGCCGATCCCGAGCTGAAGTGTTGACCCGTTTTCAATAAGCATTGATACATACTGCCCGATTCTTTCCGTAACACCGTCGAATACCGGTAAGGGTATTTCAGGTAGTGTCTGTTCGACTTCAACAAAGGCCTCAATCTGATTCACATGAATGAAACTATTCCCATTAGTGCGTGGCATCTTTGAATTGACTTGCGCAACAACATATTTTGCAGACCGTACTGCCGCAGATACAACATCCACACTGACACCGAGGGAACAGTAACCATATTCATCCGGTGGGCTCACCATAATCAGTGCAACATCCAGGGGGAGAATGCCTTCCTGAAACAACTGGGGAATCTCTGACAGGAAGCATGGCGTATAGTCGGCGCGACCCTCAGCAACTGCTTCACGGATATTCATACCACCAATGAAAAACGCGTTAACTTTGAATTGATTCTCATGCTCGGGCTCTACCCACACATTGTCTGAGAGGGTTAGTATATGAACGACCTCAATATCACGGAGCGAAGAGCCATTTTCAATCAGGTCATTGATCAGAACGTTAGGGACTGCTGCACCAGAGCCTATAAATATCCGGTTGCCCGATTTTAGTAGTTGATCCCAGCTAACAATCGAACGGTCCTTCCCGCTAATTAGCATAATTCACTTGCCATTTTCTTTGCACCGCTGGTTTCACCTTCTAAGCTCCTTTTAACTTACAAACTTGTAGTGCTGCCCAATGCGAACTCGATACAGCCTACTCCTAGTAGCTCAACCGGTTGCGGCCACTCTGCTTGGCTCTGTAGAGATGGGCATCGGCTGCGCCCAGGCTTCCTAAGCCTCTACCGGGCTAGCAATCTGCACAAGTTGTTTTCCCATATTCGCTCCGGAAAAAATTCCCCGTGACGCCTCCGGTACTTGCTCGAACCCATGAGCGATATCAACAACTTCCTTGAGTTTGCCTTCTTTCAGCCATTGACCCAGCCTCTGGGTAGCCCTCGCGAAATTTTGCTGGTAGTCGGAATACCAGAATCCGTGCATGCTGCCATTTCTCTGCGCAAGGAGAATATGGTTGTACACACCCATCTGAGGGTTATCGTAGCTGCCGATGCCACCACAGACTACCACTCGACCCCAGGAAGCCAGGTTGAGCAGAACAGCATCTAAAACCTGCCCACCCACGTTATCAAACATGACATTGACTCCCCCTGGCGCAAGTTTGCCAAGCTCCGCAGAGACATCGCTGGACTTGTAGTCGATTGCTGCTGTGAAGCCCAGGTCAGATACGAGGCGCTGGCACTTGTTTTCGTCTCCCGCAATGCCAATCACCTCACACCCTGCAAGACCCGCTAGTTGCCCCGCAATATTGCCAATACCACCAGCCGCAGCAGAGACTACTACCATGTCTCCTGGTTTTGGTGAACCAATATCTAACAATCCTATATAGGCGCACAGCCCCGTCATACCTAGCGTAATCATACTGGTCGATAGATCGAAACCTTCAACCTGCAGCGATAAGGGCACGCCGTTGACGTCATTCCCATCGGACAAGGTGTAGTCAGCCCACGCCAGATTCCCATGCACCAGGTCACCAACATTGAAACCAGGGTGCTGACTTGTGACGACCTGACCGCCTGCATGCCCCTTAATGGTGGCACCCACAGGAAGAGGGTCGATTCTGCCTGGCACACCCTTGACCCAGGCATGGACAAGGGGTTCACATGCAAAGATCAGGTTTCGAATCAGTATCTGTCCTGGCCCAGGCTCAGGAATTGGCGCCTCGTGCAAACCAAAAACTTCAGGCTCCAGGCACATGCCGGCGCTGGTCGAGGCTTGTGCCACGACCCACTGGCGGTTTATTTCTGCCATCAGAATATCCTTTTTAGGTCAATTGATTTCGGTTGATCCGACCGTCGCAGGTTTCATGGCGTCATGAAAACGAGCCCCGGTACCTTTTCCCGACTCATCTTTCTGAGCCTGAATGAACGATAGACCCAATCGCTGAAACAGGTTGTCATCGGACTTAGGTTCTCGGTTAGGTGCGGTTAACAGTTTCTCTCCGCTGAATATTGAATTCGCACCAGCAAAAAAACACAGTGCCTGCATCTGGTCATTCATTGATTCTCGCCCGGCAGAAAGACGAACATAAGAAGCAGGCATAATGACCCGGGCGATCGCTACTGTTCGTACAAATTCGAAGGGGTCCAGTTCTCCCAGAGTTTCAAACGGCGTGCCGGGCATCGGGATCAACAAATTGATCGGTACACTCTCAGGATGTATGGGTAAATTAGCCAGTTGTTGCAGCAATCCAGCCCTGTCTTCCCGGCTTTCGCCCATGCCCAGGATGCCACCACTGCATATTTTCAGCTCGGCATTTCTGACGTGCGCAAGGGTATCCAGTCGATCCTGATAACCTCGCGTCGTAACAACTTCCTTGTAGTATTCCGGCGAAGTGTCAAGATTGTGGTTGTAGTAGTCCAGCCCTGCCTCCGCAAGTTCTCGCGCCTGAGCACCAGTTAACATACCCAATGTCATACATGTTTCCATGCCCATTTCTTTTACCTGCGTGACCATCTGCAGGATTGCGGGCATATCCTTTTCCAATGGACAACGCCATGCTGCTCCCATGCAGAAGCGACTGGCACCATTTTCTTTCGCCTCTTTTGCAGCCTCTAGAACCTGTTCGATCGCGAGGAGCTTCTCCTTCTCTAACTCCGTCTGGTAGTGACCACTCTGCGCACAGTATTTGCAGTCTTCCGGGCAGGCGCCGGTTTTGACACTGAGGAGAGTGCTCACCTGTACGGAATTTGGATCAAAATACTGTCTGTGAATCGTTTGTGCCTGAAAGAGCAGATCATTGAGGGGCAACTCATACAATCGCAGGATCTCAACAGAGTCCCAATCGTGCCGTACTGGACTATCGCCATCCAAACTATTCTGTAAACTCATAAATTGCACCAATTAGATTAGTATGTGCTGAAACCAGCTTTTGCAGGGCAAGCACATGAAAGTGCTTTCAGGGTCCTGCTTATTCTGGACAAAGTCAACCGACAAGAGAATCACCAGCCAGGAAGAGTAATAGCCAGCGAAAAGGTCGAGGGTGAAACCTAGTGGAGCTAGTTGATCATCTCCAGGAAAATACTATTCAGTACCTGGTTAAGATCATTTTCATCGGGTAATTCATCCTCTGGCGTCCTGTACAACCCAAAATTAGAACTGAAATGTCAGATTGAAAACCGTTTCATTCCGGCGATGGCTCCCACGACCAAACATGTCACCGATCGACCAGGGACCCTGCTCATCTCCGCTTGCCCGCCAGTACAAATTCTGCTGTACATTAAAAATGAGATGTTTTGACCAGAGGTATTCCAGTGACAGTCGGTTGAATGCTCCGGTGGACCGTGGATCATAGGCAAGCACGAATGTTGGCTTCCAGCGTCCTGCCCTGCCGTAACTTGTGGACGCAGCAAAAGTGATAACAAACTCGTCCCTGTCCGGTGTGTTGTTGTTCACACTCACAAATCGATCTCGCACAGTCGCGCCGCCAATGGTCGCAGGCACCACGGAAGAGACACCCTGATAGTGGGAACTATAGTCCAGGTATCGCCGCCAGAAGAACTGCGTCGATATAAAGAAGGTACGCAGTTTATTCAGCGGCCTGATCCAGGTCGGCCGATCTAAACCCAGCATGACGACCATCTGGCTGACAGTATCAAATTGATCCTGTTCCGGATCAATTCCTAGCGGCGCACCAGGCTCTATCGCTACAGGAATTCCTTTGGTAACCGTTGTCTCCAGCCGAATAACCGATTGGGTGTATTTTTCTTCAGAAAAATTGGCAGTCAGCCCAACCACATGGGTGCGTGGATATACAAGATCTACTGCCGTATGCAAGGTATCGATGTCCAATTCAGCCAGCTCCGATCGAACCTTCACCCCCGGTGTCGCAGAAAAGCCGTAGTAGTAGTTAAGGCTAAAATCAATATCACCCCAAATGGCTTTGAAGCGAAATCCGCCCTGGCCATTTTCCAATTCCCTGCGTGGACGTTGATCCCTTACGGTAACATCCAGGTCATAGAGTTGATCACCTATGATGACCGAATTCGCAACCTCGGGCAGACCTGCACCATAAAAAGCCCAGGGGTAACGCGGATCTGTCTCTACCAGATTTGACTCAAAGTCATTGGGAACCCAGACAGCCTCGACAAATGATTCTTCGAAGGGTCCAATCTTGCCAATATCAACAATGCCCCGTGCCATCCACAGGGGAATTCGGATGTCTTCCCAGGGCTCCTGACTCCAGTGCCAACTGAGATCGAGCGGGTTGATAACGTCAAGTGCTCTGAAGTTATCCGTTTCACCCCATACCACCTGTTGGCGGCCAAGCCTCAGCGTGAATGGCGGCAATACCATATCGACAAAAACTTCACGTATTTTTGATTCAGACTTGCCTTCGAGTCCGTCGTAACTGTCTCTTAGATCGTAAACCGAGTCATAGATACTGCGGCCGATTACCGTCAGCGTGGCCTCTTCCAGCCGTCCAGTTAAAAACCGGCCGAAGGCTTTGCTGTCACGCAGGAAATAGTATTTTCCCTCCAGCTGCGCAGTATTACGCTGCATAATGAGGTCGCCGTTAGAGAAGTTCGTCGCACGTACGACATTTTTTGCATTAACAAAACCCTCAAGCTCAAGGTCATCCGTGATATTGACGATGCCCCAGGATGAAGAAGCGAAAAATATTGTACCCAGCAGAAGACCTGCGAGGGCAACCTGTTTCTGTTGTCTGATCATAGTATTTATCTACTAACGGCGACCACTGGTCATGTTGCGAAGGGAGTAAAATTGTTTGGCTCGCGCTGCTGAAAAATTCCTCTTCTTGACGTAGCAATGAGTCAGCGTAGCATGGGGTTTTTTGGCATTGATGTCAGTTTCACCAAGGTGCAGGAACACGTTGTACCCCAGGTTTTTTGAATAGTCCTGCTTCACAAAGGGTGCCTGCTGCGCAACCTCTGTGGCATAACTTTCGGAGTATTTGAGAAAATGCTGGTTCATGCGCAACAACCGGTCGTCCTCACGATCAAACGCGAACATCCAGTGTGTCCAGTAGGTTTCAGCATCGATGAAAACGATGCGGTAACTATAGGGATGATTGTCTGCCTTAGGCTCGATCAGAACGACATGGCTTTCCCGCACTTCCCAGCGTGCCTTGTGTGGCACCCACAGGTGTGGTCCGCCAAACTCTGGGTTGTCACGAACATTGACCGTAGCAAGCACTGATCTTTTTCCCAGGTAAGTCCAGTTGTTCTCGTATACCTTTCCCGAAAACCCAAGTGCGTCTTCCTTAATCATGTCCATACCCATGCTCTCACCGGTGCGTTCTGAAGACAGGGTTCGCCGGGGTTTACGCTGCGCGGGCATGTACATCCAGCCGGAATTTTCCTTGTAGTGATCGACATAGGTGATGGTCATGCTCTTTGTGCCGGCCATATCCCGCGGGGAGCGAAACTCCATGATCGACTTGCTTTTGACTTCCTCATAACCCGGCACCAGGCTATGGTCTCCCCTGGCATAGGTCGCTGACACCCCGACAAATTCCATTTGCCGGTCCAGTTGACCATTTTCACTTCGCAACCAGGTCACCATAGGCATATCATAGTTGTCAGTACCGGGTCTCCAGAGCATGTTCCAGGTAGCCTTCTGGGCAGCCTCTGGATCGTCTGGCTTGATTTCAGGGAATGGAAATTTCCCACCAGTGAAACCCACCAACACGCCCTGCTCATCCAGCTGATAATCAGTGGCCGACTTTTGGTTCCAGTTCTGCGGTGCCGGATAGTGACCTGTTGCCCCTATCTCCATATCCATGCCAGCAAATATGTAGTATTCCCATGCCGACTGGGGAATGAGCTGCTCCAGGTACTTTTCCCTGTCTTTTTCCGTTAGATGTTGCCCGGGAGTAAGCTCATTGGCATTGGGGGAATCAGCACTGATCCATTGTCGAAGGGTTTCATAGCTCTGGTCAGACGACGCTTGAGATGGGGCTGAAAAACATTGACTGAGGACTATCACTAGAATAGAGCCATTAAAGAAAGGGTGGCACCTTCTACCCCAGATGACTTCCGATTTACTTTTTCCCATAGTTCACAATCCTTTGTTGTACGGATGACCAGATAGTATCAAGTCACCCTATTTTGAGGGAGGCTAAAAATGGTGCAATGCAATCCTACTTTACAAGGCTGTACCGTAACAAGAAGCCTCGCATCAGAAGCACTTTTAATGTCAATTTGTCTAGAGCTTTCCATAATCAACGGTCAACCAGACTTCCGGTTTGATTCGAACCTGGATGTTTCCCTCACTGACAGATTGATCTGCGTACTGATTACCTAATTCCTTGCCAAGATATCGAATAGCCATGGGGCGAGTATCGCGTTCACTATCCGTCTCGGTAACACTGATCACTGGCCCTTCAACAGTGACATATTTATAGGGTGGATTCTCGTCCTGGGCACACAGGGAGATCACCACGCCTTCGCTAATCAACCGTCCCTTGAGGGAATCTCGCCCCATTCCAACCAAAACTTCACCACCTGGCTCGTAGGAATACCAAATAGGCGCTGTAAGAGGCGCTCTCCCTTCCCTTGGGATGGAAATGACACCAACGTGCACATCGGCGAGAAATGCTTCCCGCTCGTTCCTGTTCATATTCAGACTCATAGTTTATTCCTTTAGGAAGTTTTTAGATGACCCAGACGAATTGAAATCGTTTCCAAAGCAGGTATAGCTTCACTCATGCCTTGCGCTCATCAAACGTGATGTATTTTTCCACTTCAATGCGTCCCACGAGTCGACCATCAGAATCCATCGAACCCATCCACCGTTCCCTGTGCGCTTCATCCTGCTGGAAGGACTTTTCATATAGAACTTCAAGGAACCGCCTGCGCTTGGCAGGGTCATCCGTAAGGTGCACAGTACCAACGATCGACACAGAGCCCAATCCCGCAACGCCAAAAATAACGGTGGTCCTGTTGTCCTTGAGCCAGGCTTTGGTTTTGGTACGGTTGGTCGTTGTCGTCACCCAGACCTCGCCATCAATCAGTGCGGGCGTGATCCAGACCCCCATGGCCCGACCCTTGCCGTCCATCCAGGTCACGGTACAGCCTGTTGCTGCTTCGATACACTCCTGAATGGTTTCCGGGTCCATACGAAAAGCACTCAGATCTTCCCATAGTTCCTGTTCTTCTGCCATGAAATACCTCCGATTCAATCAAGGCCGCCAGGCTTTGAGCTGTTTGGTTGCCGATTTGTTCGCTATGGCTCAGAAATGTAGCAGCCATGAGCCAGCCAATCAATAGACCCGCAAGTTTCGGCTACTTGTTATTCATACTTATGGCGACCACCTTGCAGGTGCAAAAACGAAGTCGAGTTAAATCGGAACTGCACTCTGAAATGGAAAAAGAGAAATCGTATTCATGGTAGCGCTGGATTTATAAGTGGTGTTCTCCTTTTGCCCCACCTGTATTGGATCTTCGAACTTGATCCGCTTTTACTATCACTGTATACCAGACACTAAACGACTTGCGGCTTACCTAAAACGATATTGAGATTCTATTCCGGTGACAATTAAAGACAATGACGAATACCTGCACCCGGCGCCTGAAGGAACCGAAGGACTCTGGAGCGACAACCTGTGGTTCTCGTTTGTAGACCGGGAAGCAGACATCCATGGCATCAATCACATGCACGTGACCAACAAGGGTTACGCGCGATTCAGCACCTGCCTGGTGATTGACGGCATTCCAATGCCCTGGGCCAACAAGGCACCCTGGCATGACATAGGCAAATTCGACAAGCTGACCGATGGTGGGCGAATGATCTATGAGGTCATCAAACCCCAGAAAGAACTCCGTATACAGGCCGACAATGATAAGTACGGTTTCGATGTAACCTTTACCGGTCGGTTCCCCGTCTTCGACTATGAAGACTGCGTACATGGTAATCCGCTCAAGTCAGCCGGTGTCTACGGCGGACACTATGAGCAGGGAATGCTGTGCCAGGGTGAATTTGAAGTTCGGGCTGGACCGAAGCAGGGGCGACGACAGATTCATTGTTATTCCCATCGCGATCATTCCTGGACGGACAGATTCACCAGCGGGTCACCCTGGGAGTTTCAGAAACCGCTGACTCTGCGGGATTCTCTCAGTCACTATTGGCCATCGATTCAGACCGACAACTTTCATCTAAACGCTTTTGGTTTCATGAATCCAGAGGTCGGACCCTACAATCTAACCGATTCGGATCAGGTGCAGGTCGGGGGGTTTCTGTCCGATAAAAACGGCAGCAGGGCGATTCGCAATGCCGAGTGTCTTGAATGCCGCCTGGAACTGGACGGGCGAAGCGCCATGAGCTTTCGCTACAAGTTCACGCTGCCCGACGGTGACATCATCCATGTAAGGACCGGGCGAAAATACGCCCAGACCGTGAACGGTCTAATGCGCGGCGAAAACGATGCCGAGTGTCTGCTGGACTGCTACGAGGGTTTCTTTGACTTCGAGGTTGAGGAAACTGGCGAACGCGGCTACGGCGTTGCTGAGTATTCAATCGAACCAGCCTTTCCACGCTGGCGCTATTAGAAGACGCCAGCCACGGCGGAACTATCTATCTCGGAACTATCCATTCACGGAACTATCCATTGCACAGGGAAAACTCAAGGGTAACCGGTCACGAATCTGCGCAATCCCCCGGGGCTGCAGACCTATAGGAGCTCTAGTGATGAAAGAACCTGGTGGATGGAGATGCAATACAAGTTTACGCGCAATAATCTGTGCAATAATCGCGCGATATCGAACCGTAAATTCCAATGCCAGGAGTCTTATATGAAATCAGGTGCATACTCTCCCAACCGACCTGAATCGACACTCTATGCCATGTCAGCTGATGATATACCCATGTTCTATGACATGCAGAATCTGACCGAAAAACAGAAGGCGGATCATGACGAAAATGTTCGTTTGCTGGGGCATCAACAGGTGTCCTTGATGGCAATCAGCAAGAATCAGGACTATGTCGGTATGTATGATGACTTTAAATCGGCACCCTTCGATGAGATTCTAAATAGATACCATGCTCTCCTTTCGAAAATCGGCCTCGATATGGTTCCCCTGGATCACCTTGTTTATGCGCCTAAGGATACCTACTACGACGATCTCGCTAAGGCGCTGCCCCCTGTGGAGATGATCAATCTACTCATGGTAAGCCGCTCAAACGAGGCGCTTCACCACAATAATGAAGAGATGGCAAGAAATCTGAATTTGAATTCGAAGTATCACTTTGCTGAAAACTCCCCTTCTTTCGGCATTCCCGTACCGGACACGATCATCACCAATCAGCCACTGGCTGGTAATGAGGAAGCTGAAGCCTTCTTTGAGAAACACAATGGTGAAGTCATCCTGAAGATGACCGGCTTTGCCGGTGGACGAAATGTCGCCCCGGTTGATGATATTGCCGCGGCTGAGGCCTACCTGAAAGATTATATTGAGTCTGCCCCGGTGATTCTGCAGCAGAGAATTTCGTTTGACTATTACCAGGAGTGGACGATTGACCTCAACATTACGGATACCGGCATAAGCATCGATAATGTCCGGCGAATTCTGCTCGCAGACGGACTCTGGATTGGTAACCTCTTTCATGCCACCCCTCCATTGACTGAGGAACAGGAAAAAATTCTGATCAATGTCGGTGAGTACGCTAGAGCATTCGGTTTCGGCACCAGTGACGGCAACAACTTTGGCATAGACTTTTTTATCGGCAAGCAGGGAGAGATCATCGTAACGGAGATTAATCCCCGCTGGACTGCCGGACTGTTCCCAAGTGAAATACTTAAGGTGCTAAAGACCGATGTTGATTCAGTCGCTTACTATGACCTGATCAGTAAAGACAAATGCCTGGAGTACCTGGACTATGTTGAGAGCAAATTACCGGGGCACAGTTCTGGTCAGTTCGATGTGATACCCCTGGGATTTATGCCATTCGATGTGGAAATCGAGGGCAATTCATTCGTATCAATCTGGTCAATTGTCAGGGGTGACTTTCCGGCTTTCAGAACGGAAGCCAAAAAACGTTTTGGCGGACAGGAATTCGCCAACGCGGACAGGATACCCATCTAACAGGCTGCCAGATCAACGGCTCAAATTAACTGTAAAGCCTCCATCGACAGGGAGCAGATGCCCGGTAATGGCGCTTGCAGAGGGTGATAGCAAAAATATCACGGCGCCTGCCACCTCTCCTACAGTGGGCAGTTTCTTCATAGGGTATGTATTGTTCGCCTGGTCTATGTACCCCTTGTAGAATTCCCCCTCGACGACATTGTCATCAGCCGCATCTGATCCATCCCTCCCTCCAGTGAATCTGTGCAGCATGGGAGAATCATCAATCGCACCGGGGCAGACGCAATTAACACGAATGCCGATATCCGCAACCTCAATAGCCACTGATTTGGTCAGCGACTGAACGGCACCATTAGCTGCTGTGTAGGCCGGGACGTTTGCATGCCCCCCAAGCCCGATCATGGAGGAAACGTTGACTATCGCACCGGGCTTTCGTTCTTCTTTAAAATGAAGGACCTGGTGCTTCATACCCAGAAACGCTGACTTTGCCTTGATGGAAACACAGAGATCGAAAACCGCTTCACTGCTTTCGTCTATCGTAGCCAGGGGAGTGTCTTCGACGCCAAGATTATTGACGGCGAAATCGAAGCCGCCGAACGCAGCTACTACCTTCTCATGCAATGCAACAATCTCGGCCTCTTTTGTCGCATCCATCTGCACGAATATGGCACCACCGCTATCCTTCGATTCAAGTAGCGTCAATGTCTTCTCGCCCTGATGGCTTGTGCGGCCTGTGATGACAACACGCGCCCCTGCATCAGCTAGCTGCAGCGCTATCTCTCTGCCTATCCCACGAGTTCCACCATTCACTATTGCCACTTTCCCGGAAAATGGCTGACTGCCAATTGATGTCACCTTTTAACCTCGCTACTTTCGGATAAGTATACAGGGACTTTAGCTGCCCCCTAACGGGAAATCCATATTTGCTAGTGAAACCTAATTCGGGTTCAAGTAGTCTTGAGATAGCGCCAGGATCGAAAGCCAGAGAACCAAAAGCCCTTTGAAACCCCCATGAGCCGAAGATAGTCTATGAACGACTGGTACGACGAGATAGGAAAGGGTTACACCAGCCTTAGAATTCCCGACAAGAGGATAGCAACCATCGTCCACAAGGCGCTGGGGAATGCCGACAGGGTCGCGAACATTGGTGCAGGCACCGGGTCTTATGAGCCTCTGGATCGCGAGGTCTATGCCATTGAGCCTTCTGCCCTGATGCTCAGCCAATACGAGGGCACAGGCAAGCGGATCCAGGGAATCGCAGAGGCGATCCCTCTAGGGGACAATTCTGTGGAAGCATCTATGGGAATACTGACCCTGCATCACTGGGAAAACTGGAAGAAAGGCCTCAAGGAAATGCTTCGCGTTAGTCAACACTCTGTGGTCTTACTTACCCACAAGCCGGACCTCTACGACTTCTGGTTACTGGACTATTTCCCAGCCATCCGTGAGATCGATCAGAAAATATTCTCTTCCATCGAGGATATTGAATCAGAAGCGAGCCTGAATCAGTGGAAGACTGAAAGTATCACGGTTCCCGTACCTTTTGATTGCACCGATGGTTTTCTCGGTGCTTACTGGCGAAGACCAAATGCCTATTTTTCCTCTGAAGTACGCAGATCAATATCAACGTTCAATCTATTGGATTCGGCCCTGGTCGAGCATACGCTTGAACGACTTAAGAATGATCTTGATTCAGGAGAATGGAATAAACGGTACGGTCAGTTAAACAATATCACCGAGCTTGATCTGGGTTATCGATTACTCAGAATGACACCAGTCTAAGTAGACCAAACACTCTTCCAGGAACTCTCCCGGGCGCTCTTCCAGGAATAGGGACTAACCAATAGTGTCCGACAGCTGAGATCGCTCGTTTCATTAAAGATGCTAACATGTCACGTCTTGATAGCCTCCGCACCAAATACGATCCACTGGGGCTTTTTTAACTCGCGGGCAGGAAGGCGGGGCGAGAAACCGGAATAGGACTCCATGGCATAGAAATTGGTAAACGTGCAACAGGACAAATTGCTGAACGATATCGCCAACGACCGCACACATGGTTCAACTGACCTTGCACTACTTGCACTTGATGGAATCTCCAAAGCAGCCAATGCAACAGATACCGTTCTTTTAGCCGTCTTCCAGCAGCGTATGCAATCGCTGATACGTTCACTCCAATCGTCCAGACCCAGCATGGTGGCACTCAACAATTTGCTGGAACGAGTACGTCTACCAATATCACAATTCAACTCACGTGACCTCAAAGCTTATCGGAAACTAATTATTGATCACTGTGCTGAAGCAAAATCATTTGCTCGGGAGGCCCAATCTCAGGCAGTAATTGAAATGGTAAACCAGATCAAGCCTGGTGATGTGATTATGACCCACAGTATCAGTTCGACTATCAAGAAGGTCTTGAGCAGGCTTTCAAAAACAAGGGTTCATATCATCGTAACTGAATCCCGGCCCGGCGACGAAGGCAAGGTGCTGGCCGCGTATCTCGTGGCGCTGGGCATGCGACCGACCTACATTACCGAAGCGCAAATCAATTTGTGGATGCCAAGGGCCAACAAAGTAGTAGTTGGAGCCGATGCATTACTTGAAGATGGTTCCATCATCAACAAATGCGGTACCAGCCTCATGGCCATGTCAGCCCGTTATCATGGTGTTCCAGTCTATGTCTGTGCAGAGTCTTTTAAACAGACGAACAGCAACGCATATGAGCTGGAACAAATGGACCCGGGCGAGCTCAAACTCAATGTAGCAGGCGTAAAAGTGAGTAACTGGTATTTTGAGCGGGTAGCTCCAGACCTCATTACCAAGTGGATACACTAGCCGTCCATCAATTGTCCCTTATTCCTGTTAGCGAGAGGAACTGATGCCAGCCATTCTATAGACCCTGTTCCTGACTCTTCCTGATATCAGAGCGACGAGTATTGGACCAACACATGAGCTAACACCGATATAACAACGGGCTAGAGTGTGCGCGTGAAAAATCGCGTGATCAGAGTTGCTTTGATAAAGGCGTCAGGGTGTGCCAAGGAAGCCTTCCAGTGCTATTTCAACAAAAGCTGCACCAAACCAGGCAAGCGGGGGAACAATAATGTACAACAGTAATCTGGAAACTATCGACATATCGAGGGGCCAGGTGGGTAAGGTTTTTATTCGCTCTCACCTCTGCAACAAAGACTCCAGCTGATCGACATGGTTACCTGCCAGATCTTTTGGTGCGGCAAGAATGCTTGCATTTATTTGTCGCAGTTCCTCATTCTTACAATCGACTATCCGCCGGTGCAGCGAGTACATGGGCATCACCATCAATACAGTAGTCGCGGGAAGCGTTACCAGGAAGGCGTTCATGTAGTTCCCCAGACGAAATTGTGCGTCGATTGATTGCACTACGGTAATAGTCAAAGCGCCAACGACCAGCAACGCGTCCGTCAACCCTTCCTGACCGAAGGGCTTAAGACCAGAGGGCTCAAATATGTCCAGCTTCACTCTTTTTCCTGCCTTGTAAAAAGTGCGAGCCACGTGAAATCGGATAGCCAGGAGAAAACCTACAAAGACCCACAACAAAATCTGCCCTACTGCAATGACATAGACCACGCTGCTATTGCTTCTGATGATGGATCCTGGGTCACCGGGCAGGTTGAGCAGGGAAAAGAAACCGCCCACCAGACACCCGATAAGTAAAGTCCGCCTGGGAACCAGCTCGATATAATGGGCGAAGTTAAAAACAGCGACAGATTGAATCTGTTGCGCCAGCTGCAGCGAGCGCCTCTGGGCGAAAATAAGTGCCGCCGCGAGGTAGCTGGGAAGAAGTATCAGCAGCAGAACCTGACCAACGAGTTGTAATCGACTGTCGAATCCGACTGTCGTATGCATGGAAAATATCCCGAAACTTGCATACCAGATTGTCAGCAGCAACAGGAGGCCAACCGCTAAAATTAGCCCGGAATATTTGTCCTCGTATATAAATGCATGTAATCGCTGGTTCATCCTATTAAGCTAACGTGGCAGTGCTTGCGAGTCAAACAGATCCCAGTATGAAATAGCCTGCCCCAATGGCAACCTGAAGGTTGTGAATTCTGGCAATTCCTGCAAACTGTATCAATGAATGAATTTATGCAATTTCTGATTGAGCACGGCTACCAGGTTATCTTCATCTGGGTAGCCCTTGATCAAGCAGGTCTGCCACTGCCTGCCCTCCCGTTGTTACTCGCGGCA
The DNA here is from genome assembly GCA_002726655.1 of Gammaproteobacteria bacterium. Classification (GTDB taxonomy): domain Bacteria; phylum Pseudomonadota; class Gammaproteobacteria; order Pseudomonadales; family Azotimanducaceae. The sequence goes on along the minus strand of PBRP01000067.1, from coordinate 27,439 downwards.
GGTGCGCTTGCCGGTATTGGCGAACTGTCCCTGCCGCTAGTCATTTTGACAACCACCCTAGCCGCGGTGCCAATTGACCTTTTCTGGTATTGGCTTGGCCGGGCAAGGGGTGGAAAAGTGCTGATTCTACTATGCAGCATTTCCCTAGAACCAGACTTCTGCGTCAGAAATACAGAGCAAACATTTGGCAGGCTTGGCGTATTTTCCCTTCTGGTCGCTAAGTTTGTACCGGGCATGGCAACCCTCGCGCCACCCATGGCGGGCATGACAAAGATGAATGTTGGTTTGTTCCTGCTTCTTGACAGCCTCGGGACTCTAATCTGGGTCTCACTGCTCGCCGGTGTCGGCAACTGGTTTCATGCAGAGCTTGAGTTAGTTGCCCAAAGGTTCGCCGAACTCGGTGCCTTGGCAACCTACCTTTTTCTGACCGTTGTTACCTTGTTCTTTGGCAACAAGTTGATCCAACGGAGAATCTTCCTGCGCTCCCTGCGAATGCGCGGGCTCGAGCCTGCTGAAGTCAGTGAACTATTGAATTCGAATCAGGACCTTCACGTGATTGATTTGCGTCACGAACACGATTTTGCAGCACATCCAAAGATGGTACCGACTGCAGTACGTGTGCCGATGGAATCAATCGAACGTCACCTTGATCAAATACCTAAAGAGAGCGATATCGTAATTTATTGTAGCTGACCCAATGAGGCATCCAGTGCCCGTGTGGCACTCAAGCTAAAAAGGAACGGCATCCCCAAGGTGTACCCAATGATTGGCGGCATCGATTCCTGGCTAGAGCAGGGATTCGCCACTGAGTGAGGCAAAAGCGCAGATCCCGTAACGGGAGCCTACATACGTCGATGCAGAAACGGCGAAGCTATGAGGACCAGGATACCAAGTACGATAGCGACGATCGCTAATTTTTCAAACACTCCAACATAGACCGCCAGGGATTCGACGCCCGTTTCAACAACAGCGCCACCTTCACCAATTGCCATCAGGCCGGCGATCATGCCAGCGGCATAGGCTGCAAAGGCACTGGACATAAACCAGACACCCATCATCATGGCGGCAACGCGTTGCACAGACAGTTTAGTGACCATCGACAAACCAACCGGAGAAAGACACAGTTCACCTGTTGTATGAAGCAGGTACATTAGCGCAAGCCAGATGACAGAGACCTTGCCATCAGGGCCTGCCTGACTGGCACCAAAAATCAGCACCGCGAAACCCAGCCCAACCTGCAGAATACCGAGTCCAAACTTGGCGGGTGTCGAAGGCTCCCACTTCCTGCGACCCAGCACAACCCACAGAATCGCGAACAAGGGTGCAAACAAAATGATAAAAAGTGGATTCAGTGATTGGAACATTCCCGCCGTAAAAATATTCCCCATGGCCACATTTCGGTCGGTAAAGAGGGTCAGGGACGAACCGGCCTGTTCAAACAATGCCCAAAACAGAACTGAGAGTGCAATAAGTACCAGCATCACCAACATCCGGTCTCGCTCCTTCGGCTCACACTGGGAGACGGAGAACCAGATCACCCAACTTACGACAAGAGCGCCGAACACCGACAGCATCAGACCCAGCTCTGCTGTTCGTTGGATAACCTGCCAAATGGCAACCACCGTCAAGAGCCCAACCAGGTAAATTAATTTCTCCTTGGTTACCAGGGGGAACAGATTGCCTAACACCGGTTGGGTCAGCACTTCCGGAGAAAGTGGCTCTCCATACCCCAATAGATATTTTCGACCAGACTGAAAGGTCAAAAGGCCTATCAACATCCCGATGCCCGCCAGGCCAAATCCGTAGCGCCAACCATAGTTTTCTCCAAGGTAGGCACATAAAAGGGTCGCCACAAACGCTCCGATGTTTATGCCCATGTAGAAGATGGTGAAGCCGGCATCACGTCTAGGGTCACCTTTCTCATACAATTGCCCGACGATAGTAGAGATGTTGGCTTTCAGGAACCCGACACCGACAACGATAAAGGCCAGGGAAAGATAGAATATCTGATTATAGAAATCGTCACGCACCACCTCGCTCTGACCTTCAAGACGTATGGCAGGAGGGCCTTCAAACGCCATGCCGAAATGACCACACACCAGCAAGATGGCACCAAACGTGATCGCCTTCCTGAATCCGAGATAGCGATCGGCAATCAACCCACCCAGAACTGGCATAGCGTACACAAGTGAGGCGTAGCTACCGAAGATGAGGCCTGCCTGGGCATCCCCAAAAAGAAAATGCTTGGTGAGGTAAAGGATCAGCAAAGCCCGCATGCCGTAGTAGCTGAATCGTTCCCACATCTCGGTAAAAAACAGAACGAAAAGCCCCTTCGGATGACCGAGCAGGGTTCCGGTATTTTCGCTTACTTCATTCATCAATCCACCTGTGCCATCGAGGGCAATTCTGGTTCCTATAATATGGAGCCAAGGGTACCGTTTCTTTCAGGAGCGGACTACTACTGAATGAATATTCAGGCACGTACGTCCCACGTCAGATTTCTTAGAGCTCGTTAAACAAATGATCGAACTACTTCAGCCACTAACTTCATATCGATCTATCAAGGCTCTGACCAGACCACTGCGAACAATATCGTCCCGGCTGAACCGGTGCACACGCACATCGGCCAAACCATGGACACGGTCAATGGCATCTGCCAGCCCGTTTGCACCCTTGATGTCGCTCTGACAAATATCACCGTTAACAACAACCTTGCAGCCTTCCCCGATCCTGGTCAGAAACATTTTCATTTGTCCGATGGAAGTATTCTGAGCTTCATCCAATATCACGAAGGTATCCTTGCCGAAGGTTTTGCCACGCATAAACGCCAGTGGTGCGGCAACGATCCTGCCGTGGCGCAGGTTATATTCAACAGCGCCTGAACCCAGGCGTTCGTCCAGGAGTTCCCTGAAAACGTCGATGTAGACGGAGAACTTTTCATCTACTGCACCGGGCAGGAATCCGAGTTGCTCACCGGCTTCCACCGCCGGTCGAGTCAGGATGATTCTTTCGATCCGCCCCGCCACGAGCGCTTCAGCCGCTAACGCAGCAGCACAATAACTCTTACCCGTACCAGCGGGACCGATCCCGAAAGTCAGGCAATTATTCTTGATGGCGGTTATGTATCGTTTTTGTGCTGGGGTCTTAGCTTCAAGAGGTCGATGCGACCTTGGAGCGGAGTAGATTGTTTCTAGGTGGGCTTGGTTCGAATGCAGCGTATAGATGTCTGCTGTTTCGAAACGATTTTCTTTTTGTTTACTAGATTGGTGTCTGTGTCTTCTCCCTTCTGATTGCCTTTTTTTGTTTAGTGAACAATGTGCTCGGGACTTTTTAGCCATAAATAATCTGTAAGTTGCAAAAATTAAAAATCAAATACTGCACCAAATACTTAAATAACGGCTGTCGCCAGGTCTCGAACTTTCTCCTCTGTTATTGCAGCAGCAAAATCGCCACCACAGGTGATGATGTTAAACAAATTTTGCCAAGTAGCAAGGGTCAGGTCTTGAAACAAGTGATTTCCAGGAAATTAATCTGACATCCCTCAGGTTCGCGGTGGTAAAGTTAAGCAAAATCGATTGAATTTGAAGGTACACCGGTTATTGGATGGAATGACATTTAGCATGATAGATATTGAAAAACGATTACACGCCGTACGTGCAGAAATGACCGCGGCCGGGCTGGACGCCCTGGTGATTCCCAGGGCCGATGAATACCTCGGAGAATATGTCCCGGAACACAATGAGCGATTAGCCTGGATCAGCGGTTTCACTGGTTCCGCTGGTGTAGCCATTATCCTGAAAGAACACGCAGCCATTTTTGTTGATGGCCGCTATAGCATCCAGGTTCGGCAACAAGCTCCGGGCAATCTGTTCGACTTCCACCATCTAATTGAAGACCCACCTTTTAAGTGGCTGGGCAGAACACTAAAAAAAGGCTCACGAGTGGGCATTGATTCGCGGCTACACTCTTACTCCTCGTACAAATCCGCTAGAGACATATTGGAACCTCTTGAAATCTCTCTAATCGAAATCAAGAACAACCCAGTAGACGACCTGTGGGTCGACAGACCTGAACCGGAACCCAGACCAGCCTTATTGCTGGGCGAGGAATTTACGGGTGAGCACAGCAGCAGCAAACGTGAACGTATTGGCGCCATTATTGAAGACAATGGCTGCGATGTCGCTCTAATCACCCAACTGGATTCTATTGCCTGGCTGCTCAATATTCGGGGTAGCGATGTCCCCCGCTTACCTGTCCTGCTGGGATTTGCGATATTGGCAAAAAATGGAGAGATGACATTTTTTACTGATGCCCGAAAAATTCCAAACGATTTTCTACAGCATGTAGGTGAAGGAGTAACTGTTCAGAAGGAACCCATGATCTCGGATGCACTTCAATTAATGGGCGTCGATTCCAAGAAGGTTCTGGTTGACGAAGCGGTGACGAATGCTTTTTCTGTACTTCGATGCATGGAGAATGGCTGTGAAATTGTTGCAGAAAAAGATCCGGTTCTTGTGCCAAAAGCGCAGAAAAACGCCATAGAAATTGCCGGAGTGCGCAACTGCCATATTCGTGATGGCGCTGCCGTTTCCCGCTACCTTGCCTGGATTAAGCATGAGGTGTCCAACGCGATACTCCATGATGAAGCCGAGCTGGCAGACCAGCTGGAATCCTTTCGCAGGGAAGCATCACAACTAAAGGACCTGTCATTCGACACTATATCTGCTTCTGCAGCCAATGCGGCCCAGTGTCACTACAATCATAAAAACGGAACACCGGCGAAACTGGAGATGAATTCTCTCTACCTTGTCGACTCGGGCGGTCACTATTTCGACGGCACTACCGATATCACCCGAACGGTTGTAATCGGAGAGCCAAGCGATGAGCACCGGCGCATGTTTACCCTGGTCCTAAAAGGACATATTGCGCTTACTACCTGCGTATTCCCAAAGGACACCAACGGCACGCAGCTTGATGTGCTTGCAAGGCAGTTTCTCTGGCAGGAAGGCTTCGACTATGATCACGGAACCGGCCACGGTGTCGGCAGTTTCCTCAGCGTGCATGAAGGACCGCAGAGAATTAGCAAGAACTTCGATCCTGGTGCAATGCTGCTTCCCGGCATGGTGCTCTCCAATGAGCCCGGCTACTACAAGGAGGATTGCTACGGCATCCGCTGCGAGAACCTGATGATTGTTGTTGAAAGGCCTGATTCGATGCTGAGCTTCGAGACGATTACCTTCGTCCCTTTTGATCTGCGGCTGGTAGACAGGGACCTGATGACTGAAGCTGAGATTGGCTGGCTAAATAGGTATCATGCTGAGGTAAATGAAAAATTGTCACCTTTATTAACTGGCGATGATCTGCATTGGCTTGAATATTCAACAGCGGCGATTTGATTAATGAACGGGCAGAAAATAACCAGGCAAGAAGCACTCAGTGAACTCACGGCACCCGGGCAGCCCCACGAGCTTGAACAGCTGGATATAAACGGTTACCCATGCAGGGTATTCAAGAATGCACCCGCTACACTCAGGGATCTGTATTCTGAAAATCGCAGCGATACGCCCTTTTTCGTATATGAAGATGAACGCTATACCTATGAAGAGGTCTATCAGCGATCATCTCAAATAGCGACCCTGCTGATAAATGACTATGGGATCGTGAAAGGCGACAGGATTTCTATCTCGATGCGAAACTATCCTGAATGGGTCATGACATTTAACGCTGTGACATCTATCGGTGCCATTGCAGTTGCCATGAATGCCTTGTGGTTGACCGAAGAGATGGAATACGGCTTGGAGCATAGCGGATCACGCTTGTTGTTTGCCGACCAGGAAAGAATAGACCGGGTATTACCTGTCTATCACAGGCTGAAAATGGATGTGATCGCAATCCGCCCGAATAAGCCACTGCCGGATGATATTGCCGTACTTGATGACCTGATGGAAGGGATGGCTCCATGCGAGATGCCAGAGGTACAGATAGATCCGAATGACAACGCCACGATATTCTATACCTCAGGTTCCACCGGCCACCCAAAGGGCGCACTATCCTCCCACCGAAATATACTTACTGCCCTGATGTCATGGGAGCTGGATCTGCTGGCATTTGCAGTGGAAATGAATTTCGAGTTCGAAAGCCCTTCCTACCCCCCTGCAACCCTGTTGGCGGTTCCACTGTTTCATGCCACGGGATCCCATGCGGTCCTGTTGAACTCCTATCGCCAACAAAGGCTGATCGTTTCCATGTATCGCTGGGACCCACAACTGGCTGCAGAGCTGGTTGAAGAAGAACGAATTACATCCTTTATTGGGCCGGCAGCAATGACCGGAGACCTGACAGAGGTCGCCAAGAAAACCAACAGGGACCTTAGCTCCCTGGCTGCTGTGGGTGGGGGTGGAGCAGCCCGGGCCCCGGAACAGGTAAAAGGCATCGCAAAAACTTTTGCCAATGCCTTGCCCAGCACAGGCTGGGGAATGACAGAGACAAACGCAATCGGCACTGGAATTGGCGGTGAGGACTACCTTGAACGCCCAGGCAGTTCAGGTCGCTGCTCAGTTGTACTCGACCTCGCGGTCTTTGACGAAGACGGAAATGAACTGCACAGGGGTGAGCGCGGTGAACTGCGAATACGTGGTACTTCCGTTATCCAGGGCTACTGGAGAAGGCCTGAAGCCAACCAGGAGGTATTTGTAGATGGCTGGCTCAAAACCGGTGATGTTGCCTACATCGATGATGACGACTACCTGTATATAGTGGATCGTATCAAGGACCTGGTAATTCGTGGTGGTGAGAATATTGGTTGTGCCGAGGTTGAGGCAGCACTGCTTGAGTATCCGGTTATTCTTGAGGCAAGTGCTTATGCTGTACCAGATGACCGGTTGGGAGAAGAGGTTGGTACCACCATCTATTCGCAATCGACTATCGACCTGGATGAATTGAAAGCATTCCTCTCAGCGCACATAGCACGATTCAAGATCCCACGTTATTTCAAGATTGTAGCCGAACCCCTGCCACGGATTGCTTCTGGAAAGATTAACAAGCGCAGGCTGCGCGAACTGGCGGTGGGAGAAATCCAGAACGGCTAGGCCGGAGAACTCAAGGTGTAGGAGCCGATAGCTGAATTGAAAACCATCAGGATTGTTACATGAGTTTTGAGCCAAGATTCAGCCTTGCCAGCAGTCGGCTTTCTGAAACCAGAACCGACCTCTGGAAAGTCCACAGTGATGCACTGCAACGTCAGGCACAGGGTGATGACATTATCATGATGTCAGTGGGTGACCCCGATCTGCGTACTATAGTGCGAATCATCGAACACGCTGTCACCAGCTTATATCGTGGTCGTACCCACTATTCCCCTGGTATGGGGGAACTGCATTTGCGACAGACAATAGCCGACATTGAAACACGTGCAAGTGGAAGGCTCACGTCTAGCGATGAAATAATTATCTTCCCTGGCGCTACCAACGCGATATTCAGCGTACTTACCTGCCTGCTCGACAGCGATGATGAACTCATTGTTACGGAACCCGCCTATGTGGGGTACCAGGGTATATTTCAGGCAATAGGTGCCAATATCATCAGTGTTCCAGCCAACGTCGATAATGGGTTCACCCTCGATTCGGATGCAATTGAAAGGGTCATTTCGAGCAAGACGAAGGTGTTACTGCTCAATACACCGGGCAATCCTGCAGGAAACATGATTCCAGCAGATCAGTTGGCCTCCCTCGCAAGATTGTGTCTTGAAAAGAATATATGGCTGGTCTGCGATGAGGTCTATTCCATGATTACCTTCGAGCAAAAACATATCTCCGCAAGGACCGCAGCCAAAAACCTGGAGAACATCATTGTCATTGACGGCTTGTCAAAGTCACATGCCATGACAGGTTGGCGGCTGGGATGGGCAGTCGCGCCGGTCAATGTCGTTGAGAAACTTCTCAATTTTACATCTGCCACGATCTTTGGCTGCAGCCAATTTATCCAGGATGCGGCAGCCTTCGCCATGCAAAACGACGGTGACTACATCCAATCCATTACTGCCAAGTACAAGGCAAGACGTGACTACGCCTGCGAGCGTATCAGGCAGATTAATGGACTGCGATGCAATAAGCCGCAAGCTGGCATGTTCCTGATGGTTGATGTCTCCGAAATATCGGAAGACGGACAAGCGTTTGCAAGCAGCCTGCTGAACGAACAGGGCGTCTCTGTCCTTCCAGGCGAAGGCTTCGGCAAAATCACCAGGAATTTCGTACGGCTATCCCTTACCCATCCAACAGAAGATCTGCAGGCAGCGTTCGACAGGATCGAGAACTTCGTCAACTCAAACCGATGAATAAGGCCATACTCCAGGTCGGCTTCCAGACTCGCCTTGATTAAGAAACCATCCCGAACAACCGTTTTTTTGGCGACCGGCACTGCGCTTTCGCTGCCGGGAGACCAGGCGCTGTATGCATTATTGCCTTTATATTTTCAGGAAATCGGTCTGCTGCCCTTCCAGGTCGGGATTCTGCTGTCAGCTAACCGGTGGATACGGCTATTTACCAATCACCTTGCTGAACGATTAACGGGACAGTACCCGGCACACCTGATGCTGGCAGGAAGTCTGGCGCTGGGTGGATTACTTTCGGCAGTCTACGCGGCCTCTTCATCATTCTTTATCCTGCTCGCAGCCCGCTGCCTGTGGGGCTTGTGCTGGTCCTTTATCCGCCACATCAGCGTTATGGGTGTAGCCCTGACCAGTGATCCGCTAGATCGGGGACAAATGATGGGCCACTATAACGGGATCTCACGCCTGGGTAGCGTTACAGGAATAGTTTTGGGTGGGATTCTCTTTGATGTGATTGGCTTCACCTACACCATGGTGGTTTTCTGCGTGGCTTCACTTCTCGCCATTCCGTTCGCCCTGTCGTCGGGAATTCAACTAGTGGGAACTCACAATACAAAGTGGGAAACAAACAAAACGGGTTTGGGCCACCATTCGCTGCTAACTTGTGGTTTCTGTATTGGTAGAGTGGGGCCTGGATTACTCATGTCAACCCTGGGCTTCATTCTACTCAGTCGATACGGGCAACAGGTCGACCTGTTCGGCTTGCTGGTCGGTATTGCGACCCTTAACGGTTTGCTACTCGGCTGTCGCTGGGTTCTAGATACGTTGGGTGCACCAATATATGGGGCACTGATCGACCGAGCTGGTTTATATATAGGCGCGCCCCTTTGTTTTATTGTTGGTATTATGGCAATGCTGCTTTTAGCCCTGGATGACGACCTCGCTATCCTGTCAGCCAGTATCATCGTATTTTTTGTTTGTGGTACTGCCCTCTCTACAGTCATATCAGCAGAAGCAAGCCACCAGGGTTCAAGAGTTTTTGCCCGATACGCTACTGCCACTGACCTGGGCGCCGCATTCGGACCCGTTATCGGCTGGACTGCTTATGAATTCCTCGATATCCCTGATTTGGCTTTCATCCTTGGCGCACTACTCTATACAATTGGATTACTGGCTGCCCTTATCGCTTTCAGACCGCCCTCAACACTGGAGGCTCATCAGGAATAGAAGTATGAAATCCAACATCACAGGCTTGATCCTTGCGTTCACTTTGAGCGTACCTCTATTTGCCGAGGTCCCCCTAATGCTGGATTCAAAAGAATATCGTGGCGGTATAGCCAAAACTGGAAATCTGTACATAGCGGGGCAACCGCTAAATGCCGGTGCACTCCGAAAACTAAAAGCTGAGGGCGTGACAACTATTATTAACCTTCGTACAGATGAGGAGATGGCCAATCGCCGGTCAACGCCGATTGATGAAGCAAAGGTCATCGCAGACCTCGGCCTTAACTACATTCACATTCCGTCGGGTGGTAAAAAACACCCTCACAGCCCTGCCATACTAGTATCCTTTGCAGAAGCACTTGAGGAGAGCGAAGGAAAGGTATTACTTCACTGCAACAGCGCAAAGCGGGCATCACATCTCTGGGTGGCCTACCTGGTCAAGTACAAACAGATGTCGATACAGGAGGCAATGGCTCACGGCCGTGCCGTTAACTTTGGCAAACAGCCTATTGAGGGTTACCTGGAGGGTGAGATCGAATTCAACTACCAAGGGCAGGCCAATTAGTGCATTGCTGTGCCAGCAGATAGCCTGGCAGCGCATAGGCCGAAAACAGACTCTGCCATGCCAGGCAACATAGCCCGCCCGGACGGTTCATGATTGCCCAGGTTAGTGTAATCTGCCTTGCCACGTCTGCTTTGCTATCATGGCGCACTTTTAGAAACCGGGTTTTACAATGGAAGCATCCACTGTAGTTTCAATGCTAAAAGGTGAGCAGCCTGTCGGCCAGAAGGTTACCGCGCAGGGCTGGGTTCGCAGCAAGCGGGATTCGAAAGCCGGGATCTCATTTATCGCTATCCATGATGGTTCATGCTTTGATGCAATTCAGGCTGTGGTCCCGAACGACCTTCATAACTATGAGGCTGAAGTTTTGCCGATCACCACAGGAAGTGCCGTATGCATTAGCGGCGAGTTGGTGGAGTCGCAGGGTAAAGGACAGTCGGTGGAGATCCAGGCAACTGAGGTTAAAGTCATAGGCCTTGTTGACGACCCTGAGACATATCCCATCGCCAAGAAGCGGCATACATTTGAATACCTCAGGACTGTCTCACACTTGCGTCCGCGGACAAATACTTTCGGTGCAATCACCCGTGTGCGTACAAGCCTTGCCAATGCCATCCACAATTACTTCTATGATCACGGATTTCATTGGATCAATACGCCTATTATCACCGCCAGTGATTGCGAGGGCGCAGGCGAACTGTTTCATGTGAGTTCACTCGACCTTGCTAATCTGCCAATCAACAATGGTGAGGTGGATTTCGAACAGGATTTCTTTGGTAAGGAGTCATATCTCACTGTTTCAGGGCAACTTAATGTAGAAGCCTACTGCCTGGCGATGAGTAAGGTGTACACATTTGGTCCGACCTTCAGAGCTGAAAATTCGAACACCTCCAGGCATCTAGCGGAATTCTGGATGGTAGAACCGGAAATCGCGTTCGCTGATCTGAACGACAATGCTGATCTCGCTGAAGACCTGCTGACCCATGTGCTACAGAAGGTGCTGGATGACTGTGAAGATGATATGGCCTTCTTTGAGCAACGCATAGACAAGGATGTCATCACACGCATCAGGTTAGTTGTTGACAATGAGTTTGAGCGTATGGAGTACTCGGAGGCTATAAACATACTGCAGTCATCCGGGGAAAAATTTGAATTCCCCGTTGATTGGGGTCTGGACCTGCAATCTGAACACGAGCGATTCCTGACCGAAACCCATGTAGGCAGGCCGGTCATCCTGATGAACTACCCGTCAGAAATTAAAGCTTTCTATATGCGCCTGAATGATGATGAAAAAACCGTTGCTGCCATGGATGTGCTCGCACCAGGCATCGGTGAAATCATTGGTGGCAGCCAGAGGGAAGAACGCCTTGGAGTACTGGATTCACGGATTGAAGACGAAGTCATGAAGGAAGAACTCTGGTGGTATCGCGATTTGCGCCGATATGGCACCGTGCCTCATGCGGGGTTTGGCATGGGATTCGAGAGACTGCTCAACTACATCACCGGAATGGAAAATATCAGGGATGTGATTCCATTTCCCAGAACGCCCGGGAATGCTCATTTCTAGGTTGCCTTGCATACTAGTTCCTGACCGGGAAATGACTTTCCGTTAGCTGTGTGTCTGGGCCAGATGCTAGCCTGCTAGATATCCGAGGCTCGCTTGCATTGCACACTATTCTCGACCTTATATTAGCTCGACGAATTTCAGCAGTTAGGATTGAGGAATCAGGCACCTGATTCTCCGTTCCGAGGGACGTCCATGTCTAGGCGACCCCGTCCATCCCGCGTCTCGGCGACCCCGTCCATCCCTGGCGCTAGTCTCTACAAATCAGTTACCTGACTCCTCAATCTGGAAATTCATGAACAAAGTTAGAGTTTGCTTCGCGAGCTAGTTCAAATTTGCTTCGAGAACTATCCTCTCAGTATTTCCTGACAGAAACACCTGCCGGGGATTCGAACAACTACTCAACAACATCACCGGAATGGACAATATCAGGGATGTGATTCCGTTTCCGAGAACGCCGGGGAATGCTCATTTCAAACTTGCTTCACACGCTAGTTCCTTTTCTGGAAATTGGTCCATGAGACCAATTACTATCAAGGAACCAACCTGGTCGATATCCGACACTAGCTTGTATCCACAGAGAGGACTTGGATTCGTAAGGCTAAAAGGCACGCCAGGGATGGCGTGGCAGTACCATGGACGGTTCGCCTGGAGAATATAAGTCCTCTCTGTGGATGCAGGCGACAACTTTCGACTAGCCACTTGGATTAACTCGCTACATGAGTTGATTGCTAGGATTGAAGAGAGTGGTTCCTCAATCCGGAGGCAAAGGCCTGTTCACGTTTGCTTCGCAAGTAGTTCGTGGCTTGCGAAGCAAACACGAACACCCGGCAGGTGATTCCGTCAGGAAACACCGAGAGGGCAAGTTTGCTTCGCAAACTCGAACTAATGTCCCATCATCATCTGCCAGGTTTCCAGGTCATTGATGCGCATGTAAGTGTTGATGCGCTTGGTCTCTTCCAGGGTGGCACTTGGAACCTGGCCATAGTTATGCCCGGGCAGGAGAAGGGTATCATCCGGGAGGGTCGCCAGTTTCTGAAGGCTGTGAAACATATCCTCTGAACTTGAGCCTGGCAGATCCACACGCCCGCAGCCATCTATGAACAGCGTATCACCGGACACCAGTGTTTGCTTGACCATGAAGCATTGGGAACCCGGTGTGTGCCCCGGCGTGTGAAGAAACTCTACCTCAATATTGCCAATTTTAAGTTTGTCCCCGGATTCCACTTTCTTCATATCATTGTCTGAAATCCCCGTAACCTTCTTCAGTCCTTCAGCCTCAACCTTGTTGGTATAGATCCGTACCGGATTAGTTTCCAGTAATTCCGCCACCCCATTAACATTGTTGTTTCCGAACGAGCCACCACAGTGATCAGGATGATAGTGAGTAACCAACGCAGCAACCAGCTCGTACCTTCGCTCATTGATAACGTCAAGCAATCCGGCTATATCCCAGGCCGGGTCAACTACCGCCACTTCCCGTGAACTGCGCGATCCAACTATATAAGCGAAGTTCTGCATCGGGCCGACCTGGATTTGTTCAATTATCAATTCATCTTCGTTAGACATGATATTCCCAAAAAAACTAGATATGACGCCCTGTTCATGGAGAAGTCACTGGAACAGCCAGCGGTTGTGGCGAGCCCTTATACCCAAGGGCACCACACCTCAATGCAGGATTTACAGCAAAGGATACATTAATTGCCTTGTCAGTGTCCGGACCCGATTTGACTACTTCTATACACTTTATCCATCGTCGCACTCGCAGGTCCACAATCCATCCCGACTAAAGAAGACAGCTGATACTGATACACGTGAAACAGGATGCGGGGCTCGTAACCAATTCCCGGCTGAGCTATTATGCAAGCGATTGAGCTCAGGAAATCTCGCCGTGGAAGAAAGGGAAAAACCCCTCATACTGGTAGTCGATGATCAAGTAACCGTCATCCGTATCATGACAAATATGCTGCAGCCCGAGTTTACCGTGTGTGTTGCTACAGATGGTGAAAGGGCAATAGAAGTAGCTAAAACTCAGTCACCTGACCTTATACTGATGGATAACCTAATGCCCAGCATGACCGGCGTTGAAGCATGTAAAATCCTTAAGTCAGACCCTGAAACCGAGAAAATTCCAATAATATTTGTCACATCGATGGATGACAAACACAATGAGCAGGTAGGACTCAAAGCGGGAGCCGTTGACTATATCCCCAAACCCCCTTCCGCCGAAATAGTAAGAGCAAGAGTAAGAGTGCACCTCGCGAACAACAGACAGCAGAGCTTTATTGAAAGCCTGGCCGCTGGAGAATTCTCCACACTGGACGAAGCTAAAGGAATGGCGCGGAACCTGCTAAAGTGAATACGTTAACAAGTGAATAAGTTAACGAGTGAATAGGTTAATAAGTGAATGAATAGATGTAGGAGCGACAAACTAAACCGAAGGAAAGCAAGCAATGGCTCTATTAAGTGGGGGCGATACGCTTCCTGACTTCACCCTGAAAGTTGGAGATCGTGATTCAATATCATTACCTTCAGACATCGAATCTGACTTTGCAGTTATCCTGTTCTACCGAGGCCACTGGTGACCCTTTTGCCGCCGTCTGTTAGACGGCTACAATGAAAGGGCAAGCAAATTCGAAGCCCTTGGAGTTTCTATTTATGCCGCTAGCGTTGACCCCCTCGAAAACGCGTTGGAAGTAGGCAAAAACCTCTCCTTCCCGGTCGCATGGGGAGTAGAACGTGACACAGGAAACAAATTGGGTTCCTTCTGGGATGAACAACGAGATTTCATGCAACCAACGGAATTCGTGGTTACAGGATCAGGAAGAATAATATCTTCCACCTATTCTTCTTCGCCAATTGGCAGGACAGACCCGGAAGATGCACTGACCCTATTGAACTTTGTGATTTCAGCCGGGAAAAAGTAACCTGAAGAATTGGTCCCCGGACTAATTCGCCACCGGATAATATATCTCACTGCCTACATGGTGCGAATGACATTCTATGCACCGGGCTCGGGCCATGTGTTTTTAGCGCCTGCAGGTGATAAGCCGTGGCATAGCCCTTGTGCTTCGCCAGGCCATATTCAGGATACTTCTTGTCCAGCTCAACCATTTCCTTATCCCTTGCAACCTTGGCAATGATGGAAGCCGCCTTAATGGCATCAACCTTGGTATCTCCCTTGATCACCCATTCTGAATCACAATCAAATTCCGGGGCACGATTACCATCTACCAGCACAAAATCAACCTGAACTGACAAACCTTTCACAGCACGCTGCATTGCCCTGAAGGTCGCCTGTAGTATATTTATTTCATCGATCTCTGCTACATCTGCCCGGCCAATGCTGTAGGCGATGGCCCGCTCTCGTATAATCGGATCCAGCGCTTCCCTGCGTTTGCTTGTCAGTTGTTTCGAATCACGTAATCCTTCAATGTATCCAAAAGGATCCAGGACAACTGCAGCTGCAAATACAGCGCCCGCAAGTGGACCACGACCAACCTCATCCACACCAGCAAGATACTCACGGTGATACATCAGCCTCTCCATGTCCAGGTTTCTCTCCACAGAGCGTCAGAATCGCCTCGGCTGCCTCATATTTTTCGACCCGCAGTTGTCGATGAATAGTATCGAACTTGGTGATCAGTGAATCGCGTGTTTCCGGATTAAACAGCGCCAAAACGGCTTTGGACAGAGCTTCCGGTGTTGCATCCTTCTGAATGAGTTCAGGAACCAACTCATGCCCGGCAAGGATATTCGGCAAGGCAAAGTATTTGGTTTTAACCAGCCTTGAGACCAGGGCATAGGTTGCAGAACCCAGCCGGTAAGACATGACCATGGGTTTCTTCAGTAACATTGCTTCCAGGGTCGCTGTCCCGGAGTTCACCAGAACCACATCGGCAGCCGTCAACACCTCTCTTGACCGCCCTACTACCACCTTGATATCCAGGTTTTGGCCGCTTTCCAACAACAGGCTGTTGATGTTACTCGCCAGGCGATCATTGGCAGCAGCCACCAGGAACCTGCACCCTGGCGCAGCTTTCTTTATCAAACCCGCTGCCGCAAAAAAATCAGGCCCCGAATAGGTGACCTCACTTCGACGGCTACCCGGCAGGATAGCGACGATAGGGTCATCTTCCCGGTAATCTAACATTTGTCTTGCTGCGGCTTTCTTGTCCGTCCCCTCATCCAATTCAATCTCATAGGCCTTCGGATGGCCAACAAACGCCACATCAACTCCATTTTTCAGATAGATATCCGTCTCGAAAGGGTAAAGCGTCAACATCAAATCCACATTTCGTGCAATCGACTTTATGCGACCGGGGCGCCACGCCCAAACGGTAGGAGAAACGTAGTGCACAGTCTTAATTCCCCTTTTTCTCAGCATCCCCTCAAGTAGAAGGTTAAAAAAATTAAAATCTACGCCAACGAAACAGATGGGGGGAGATCTCAGCAGTCTGGACCTGATAGTCCAGAGTATATTCAGTAACTCTGGGAGACGTTTTATTGGATCAACAAAACCATTAACTGACAGCCGTTCCATGTCGAACCAGGAGTCCATTCCTTCGGCAATCATTGCGGGGCCGCCAACGCCCACAAATCGGGCATTTGGATACTTCTGTTTCAATTCCCGAATAAGGGGAGCGCCCAAATTGTCACCAGAGGCTTCTCCGGCAACGAGGGCGATAGTTTGTGATTTTGTCTCGGCCTGATCGGAATTGGCCATCTGGTATCAGGAGACCTTTTGCTCTGCACAGGTCAGCAGAGTAGAGCATACGAGCTGATCTTCTACATATGCATTGCCCGATGCCTTTATCCAGTGATTTCTCATGTTCACAATTTCAACTTCGAGGCGGAGTTGATCACCAGGGACAACCGATCGCTTGAATTTTGTTTTATCGGTACCTACGAGATAATACACATAGCCATCTTCAAGGGATCTATTCTTGCTCTTGAAGGCCAGGATACCTGACGCCTGGGCTAAAGCCTCTACAATGTAGACACCAGGAAAAATCGGGTTGCCAGGAAAATGGCCATCAAACACCTGTTCATTTATGGAAACATTCTTTAACGCAACGATACGCCTGTCCGCTTCGTATTCAACAACTCGATCGATAAACAGGAATGGGTACCTGTGCGGTAAGTATTTGTGTATCTCTGTTACTTCCATGGCCTTCTCTTACTATAAATTCGATAGCTCATTGTGATCTAGTTAGCGTTCTTCTCTAGTTTCCGTAGGCGTCTAATCAGTTCAGGGAGTTTGCGAAACCCTACAATGCTTCTCTTCCAATCACCACCCGGCATCAAACCAGTTCCCGATGAATAACGCCCTTTTTCTTTTATGGACTGACTCACAAGGCTCATCGCAGTAATTTCAACCTGATCTACGATCTCTATATTATCAATGATTCCTACGCCACCACCAATCAGACAATACGACCCTATTTGTGTACTCCCAGCTATCGCTGTGCATCCCGATATAGCGGTGTGAATACCGATTGATGTGCCGTGCCCCACTTGCACCTGATTGTCTATCTTCACTCCATCACCAATGGAGGTGTGATTCAGTGCGCCTCGATCGATAGTCGAGCCAGCTCCAATCTCAACATTATTCCCAATGTGCACTGAAAAAACCTGCGGGATTTTTACCAGTGAAGCTGTATCTTTATCAAACTCAAAACCAAAACCATCCGCGCCCAGGACCACAGCACTATGGACTATACAATCACGTCCCAGTTGAACATCATGGTAGATCGTGACATTAGCATGAAGCCTCGTGCCCTCTCCAATGCTAACCCTCTCCCCTACAAAACACCCTGCACCCACACACACACCATCGGACAAGCTCACCCCATCTTCGATAACCGCGTACGGACCAATCGAAATACCGGAGCCGATGGTACTGTGCTCACTTATTACTGCAGTCTCATGGATACTGGCCGTGGGTCTGGGAGCAGGATCAAACAGAGCAGCTATCTTCGCCCACGCAAGCCTGGGCTGGGTCGAAATCAGGACAGGCACATTGCAATCAACACTATCTGCTTCCCGCGCTACGATTGCCGACGCATTGGAAGTCTTCAGTTGATTCTTGTATGAAGATTGAAACAGGAAAGCAAGTTCGCCGGGTACGGCATCCACCAGGCTTGCAATACCGCTAACCTCAATAGATGCATCCCCAATGAGCTCTAAATCAAATTGATCGGCAATCTCCCTAAGCGATATTTTCAACAAGGTTAGCCGTTATTGTGCCGGTGCGTTTTCCTGCTCGTTCAATTTCTCGGTAACCTTGCGCGTAATATCATAGAGATCTCCTGCATAAAGGGCCGCGCCTCTTGGCAGAATCAGGTCATAATCATTTTTCCTGACAAGATCTTCAATAGCCCGCTGGATCTTAGCCTCAGTCCCCGAAAAAAGCTCTGTCTGACGAGTGTTGATAGCTTTTTGCAACTTCTGCCTCTCGTATTGAAAGTCATTGTTGTATTCTTCTATTTCCTGCTGTATTCGTCGTTTTTCGGCTTCACTCATCACGTCAGCATCTTTCTGCAAACGTTCGAGCAATGCGGCTATATTGCTCTGAATCTGGCTGATACTGTCTTCATCCGCCTTAAATTCTTCCTGAATCTGTCCCAGAAGCGTTTTAGCCTGTTCAGAATTCAGAATGGCGCGTTGAACATCAACAACGGCTATCTTTACTTCTGCGATGACAACCTGTGACGTAAAAGCAAATATGCCAAATACCAGGATAGCCAGTATACGTTGTTTGATTTGCACAATTTTCTCCTTAAACACTTAACTTTAATCGAGCCTGCTTGCAAAATCAGCCTGCTGATATAGTGGGCGCCGATGTTTACACATCCACCCGCATGATTCAACGTGGTTTGAACTGCACAGCCTAGAAAGTTCGCCCCAATTCGAACTGGAATGATTCTTTCTCATCCCCCTGCTTCTCATTGAATGGCTTGGAGATAGCGAAACTGATAGGGGCAAACCCCGTAATCCACGTTATCGCAAACCCTGCACTGTAGCGTAACTCACCTTCACTCAGGTCCAGGCAGTTGACGCTGACGGATGGGCAATTGGTATTGAATACGTTGCCCGCATCAACAAAAAACGCAGATTTCAGTTGTCGCTGGTCCTCTACGAATGGCAAGGGAAACAGGATCTCTGCACTGGTCTCTATAAGTACGTTACCACCTATAGGATCAGGTTCTCCGAAATTATCAAGGGGTGAAGGAGTAGTTCTAGGCCCTAACGTGCTATTTTCATATCCACGCACCGAACCCATTCCACCGGCGAAAAAATGCTTGTAGAACGGGTATGTCTCAGTTCCACCATATACGCCACCATAGCCCAGGTCTGTTCGCAATCGTAACTTAAACAACCTGGTTAAGGGGAAGAATATCTGACCACTGTAATTCAGCCGGTAGAATTCCAGTTCACTGCCGGGAATAGTCATTTCAAACGACAGGCTCTGGGATCTCCCCGCGGTGGGCAGGAGCCCCCTATTGAGAGCGGACATGCTGTAGGACGCCGACACATTTATCAGGTCAAAGTCTTTTCCTTCAGCGTCGAGGAATTGTGAAATTTCCTGCGCAGGGAAAATGCCCTCCTTAATGCTGGTACTCTCAAACCCTACACTAAAACTGATCCTTGAAACCTCGCTGATGGGGTATCCGAAATTGACAGAACCGCCAACGGAATCCGTCGAAAACCTGGCAATATTTCGCTCATCAAAGTCACTACTTCTGAAAAATAGGGAATAACCACGACTAACCCCGTCTATTGTGTAATAGGGATCAAAAAAGGAGAAATTGTACGCGGTCTGAAAACTGCTTCGATTGACGCCAATACCAATACTGTTGCCGGAACCGAATACATTAGATTCCTGGTAGGACAACCCCAATATAAGCCCGGGACCCTGGGCATACCCCAGCGTGGCGGAGATTGACCCGGAGGGTTGTTCCTCGACTGAGTAGTTAACATCAATCTGATCATCGGTATTCGCCACCGACGGTGTTTCTACATTTACCTCTTTGAAAAAGCCCAGTCGTTCAAGCCGCACCTTGGACGCCTCGATCGCGGCGTTAGAAGCCCACCCACCTTCCATCTGGCGCATTTCACGCCGCAACACTGCATCCTGTGTCATGGTGTTGCCCCGGAAGCTGATGCGCCTCACATAGGCTCTTTTTCCTGCATCGACAAAATACTTGACCGTTACCGTATCGCCATTCTCATCCAGCACAGGTTGACCGGTAGCACTGGCAAAGGTGTATCCTGAATTTCCCAGAATTCGCTCAATGCGCTCTTCGGACGTGGTCATCAAATTCCGTGAGAATATCTGACCCTTGCGAGTCAGCACCAACGCCCGAATTGAAGATTCCGGCACGTCATGTAATTCACCTGCTATATCCACAGAAGAGATCCTGAACTGTTCACCTTCGATGATGTTGATGGTGATATAGATGTCTTCCATATTCGGTGCAATCGAAACCTGCGTTGAGTCAACAACAAAATTCAGATAGCCCCGGTCAAGATACCAGGATTCTAGATTTTCAAGGTCACCCTTTAGCTTTTCCCGGGAATATTGATCATCTTTTGTGTAGAAGGAAAACAGGCCTGGAAGCTTCAGTTCCATCATCTCCACAAGCATTTCATCATCATAAAGAGTGTTGCCAATTATGTTGATGTGCCTGATACCGGAAACATTACCTTCATCGACGAATACTTTAATAGCAACCCGGTTGCGAGGGAGATCTTCGACCTCTGCTCTAATTTTCGCATCGTAACGACCCTGGCTTACATACTGGCTCTCAAGATCAGACGTCATATGCTCCAGTGTGACTTTCTTGAATATCTTCCCTTGCGCCAACCCAGAACCAGCCAATCCCTCAAGCAACGCTTCCGATTTGATGGCTTTATTTCCCTCAAATTCAATCTCATCAATTGATGGTCTTTCCTTAACGAGAATCACCAGGATATTTTCGTCGCGACCTACCTGCACATCATCGAATGACTCAGTTTTAAACAGGGCACGCACTATCAGGCGGAGGTCAGCCTCGTCGATATCATCACCAACATTAAAAGGAATCGCTCCAAATACGGTCCCCGCAGAAACCCGTTGCAAACCTTCTACGCGAACATCTGAAATCACGAAACCATTAGCTTGCAGTGAGCAAAGATAAATAACTATTCCCAGCACAAGCTGCGGGAATGAACTAGTTTTAAGACGCATCATAAATAACAACAGTAAAGACTCTATAATCTCGTTAGATCATTGTAGAACGCTAGTAGCATTATACTAAAAATGAGAAACATACCCATCTGCAGACCCCATACCTGAATACGTTCCGGTACGGGTTTCCCTACCACGAGCTCGATGAAATAATATAGTAAGTGCCCGCCATCTAAAACCGGGATTGGAAGTAGATTCAGAACCCCAAGGCTGATACTAAGCAATGCTATAAATCCAACGAAACTGGCAAGCCCAGATTGTGCAGTCGCGTGCGCTACCTGCGCTATGGTGATAGGACCACTCAAATTTTTCGGAGAAATCGCGCCGAGGATCATTTTCTTTATGGAAACCAGTGTAAAAACAGTGACCTCCCAGGTCTTCTTGACCGCTGGTATCCATGCGTAATAAACGGGATGAGTTACATTGCGCTGCATCTCTGCAGGCAATTGTATCGCTTCCCTTGATGCGCCAATGAAGCCAAACACTTCCCCATTCCGTTCAGTCCGCTCTGG
Organism: Gammaproteobacteria bacterium; assembly: GCA_002726655.1. Taxonomy (GTDB): domain Bacteria; phylum Pseudomonadota; class Gammaproteobacteria; order Pseudomonadales; family Azotimanducaceae. Next base: position 6,019 of record PBRP01000067.1, on the reverse strand, counting down.
CTTCACCATGAGCCTGACTACCTCACTATCACGCAGAACTTCAAGCGATACCGGCACTTCCGGGTTAGCCCTTATGATCTCTACCCAGGAGATCCAGGACGGAACCTGCTCACCATTGGCCATAAGCACTTCGTCGCCTGCAAGTAGACCTGCCTGCTCTGCACGACCGTCGGCGACGATACCGCCAATCCGGGCCGGAATTTCCGGATATTTCAGTACCAGCCCGAGATCTGAAACCGGGTAGGGCTCCTCCACTTCTGACATCCAGTCATCAATTACGATATACAGGTCAGTTGTCGAGTCATAGCTGCCGGCTTCCTTCACCTTGATCACTATGTTGCCACTTTCGCCAATTCGCTTAAAAAGCATTAAGTTAACATCAGACCAGGTCTTTACTTCTGTTCCATCGATGGCAACGATTTCCTGACCCGGTTTGAACCCGGCCCGGCCTGCTTTGGACTCAGGGTCGATATTCCCGAGCAGCGGCACAACCCCCGCCACACCGACCGTAAAGAGAACCCAGTAGGCCACGATGGCGAGTAGGAAATTGGCAATGGGACCGGCAGCTACGATAGCTATTCGTTGCCCAACAGGTTTTCGGTTAAATGCCAGGTGCAACTGGTCATCGGGCACAAATCCTTCACGTTCGTCCAGCATCTTCACGTAGCCACCCAGGGGAATAGCAGCCACAGCGAACTCCGTTCCCTGCAAAGGTTCATTACCGCGGGTGCGAACCTCCTGATCGGCGGGAACCGGAACTGAACCGGGAGCGGGACCACGCTTCATGTATATAGGCTTGCCGAAACCTACACTGAAGCGCAACACATGGACATTGAACATCCTGGCAACCCAGTAGTGGCCAAACTCGTGTATGGTGACCAGGATCGACAAGGTCACTATCAACGCCAATATACTTTGCAGTATTTCCATCATGAAACAGGTCTTCTCGCTCTTATGAATTCCACGGCCCGGTTTTTAGCTTCTTCATCCAGGGCCAGGATGCTCTCTATTGTATGTGCTTCTTCACAGCTTGTCTGTTCAAGTACATCTTCAATAATTATTGGGATATCTGTAAAGGGAATAAGTTCATCCAGAAAATGCTGAACGGCGACTTCATTTGCTGCATTGAGGGCTATTGCGCAGCTTTGTGGCTGCCTGGCAACTTCCTGGCACAGGGCAAGACACGGGTAGCGAGTCAGGTCAACCGCCTCGAAATTCATATCCCCAAGGCCCGTGAAATCAAGGCCTTTGACCCCGGATGAAATTCTACCGGGCCATGCCAGACCATGTGCGATAGGTATGCGCATATCGGGATTGCCCAGCTGGGCCACCACGGAACCATCAATATATTCCACCATGGAGTGTACTATGCTCTGCGGGTGAATAACGATTTCTATATCCTTCGGTTCCACGGCGAACAGCCAGCAGGCCTCAATTAACTCCAACCCTTTGTTCATCATGCTTGCGGAATCAACTGAAATTTTCCTGCCCATCTTCCAGTTGGGGTGAGCGCATGCCTCATCGGGGGTAACCTCTGCAAGCGCTTCGATGGAATGACGCAGCAATGGTCCACCTGAGCCAGTCAGCAGGATTTTCCGAACTCCACCGGCATGGCCTGGAGCTCCGTTGGCAAGGCTCTGATATATGGCGTTATGTTCACTGTCAATCGGTAGAAGCTTAGTCCCAGCCTGTTCAACAGCCTGCATAAACAAACTTCCGGACATCACCAGCGATTCTTTGTTTGCGAGAAGCAATTTCTTGCCCGCCTTAGCCGAGGAAAGGGTCGGTTCAAGACCAGCGCCCCCCACAATGGCGGCCATAACCACATCCACATCCTCATGGGAAGCGACCCTGCAGAGGTTGTCTTTCCCCGTGAGCACCCTCGTCCTGCACCCGGCCTTCAACAATCTATTCTCCAGCTGCTGTGCACAGTCCTCGACTACGAGGACAGCAAACTCAGGTTCAAAAGTGCAACATTGATCGGCAAGCATTTCCCAATTTGAGTTTGCAGTGATTGCATATAGTTCATAACGATCAGGGTGACGGCCGATCACATCAAGCGTATTAACACCGACAGAACCAGTCGCTCCTAAAATTGTTATTCGCTGTCTGCTCTCGGACGACATTCTCATTGCCAGCCATATACCAGAATAAACAGGGCAAATATCGGACCTGCAGCCAACAGACTGTCAAGACGATCCAAAAAGCCTCCATGGCCAGGCAGCAGGTTGCTTGAATCCTTAATTCCCCGATGACGCTTGAACATGCTGATGGTTAAGTCACCGAGAACAGAAACTACCGCTACAGCCAGGCATGCGGCAAGGAAAGCAAAGCCACGCATGGTAGTCAGATCCGGCTTACCCAGCCAAAGGGCCATCATCGCTGCGATTGCCAGGGCTGTGACCATACCCCCCCAGAATCCAGCCCAGGATTTCCCGGGACTCACACTAGGAGCGAGTTTGCGCTTGCCAAATGCTCTGCCGCTGAAATAGGCGGCGATATCTGCTCCCCATATCAGAAAAAACAGCAGCAGTATTAGAAAATTACTGTCCACACTTTGTTTCAGTTGAACCAGCGAGACAAATCCTGGCACCAGTATCAGTGCTCCGATTATCAGCCTGGTCACTTGTGCACCCCATACATGCCTGAGTCCGGGAAACTGAACTACAAAGATCAATGCGACTGACCACCACACCAGTGCCAATACCAGCACCCAAAGTGGTGGTATGAACCAGGCAATACCGAGTAGCAACGCCATGAATCCAGCATAGGCATATCTTTTCAGCCCTGAAATATCAGCGAGGTTTGCCCATTCCCATGCTGAAACAGTTATGACCATTCCAACAAACAGGGAAAATCCGGACACATCAAGGAAAAATACACAGGCAATGGCGATCGGCGCGATAATCAGTGCCGTGATAATTCTTTGCTTTAGCATCTGGTGCGGACTAGAAATCCAGCAGGTCTGCTTCTTTCAAATCAAGCAATGACTCAACCGCCTTGATCTTCTCATCGGTCAACTTCTGGACCATTTCCTCACCCTGATGAAATTCATCCTGGGTGATTTCTTTTTCCTTGAGGAATTCCTTCAGATCATGGTTTGCGTCACGCCGGATATTACGAATGGCAACTCGTGCATTTTCAGCCTCAGATTTCGCCACCTTGGCCAGGTCTTTTCGGTTCTCTTCCGTCAGGGGTGGCATTGGCAGACGAATAGTCTCACCACCAGTTGCCGGATTGAGCCCGAGGTCAGACTTCAATATCGCTTTCTCTATGGCAGGAATGAGGGGTTTTTCCCACGGGGAAATAAGCAGGGTTCTGCCATCTTCCACTGAGACATTTGCGACCTGATTGAGGGGGGTCGGGTTACCATAGTAGTCGACTGAAATTCCGTCCAAAAGGCTCGGGTGTGCACGTCCCGTGCGTATTTTGGCGAAGGCTGATTCCAGGGAACCTAGACTTTTTGTCATGCGCTCATCAGCCTCCTCCTTGATGTCTTCAATCACTTTTTCCCCTCCTCGTTAGCGGCTGACTATTAACGTTCCTTCATCATTACCGACAACGGCATTTCGCAAGGAACCCATTGTCTGCATCGAAAATACCCGTAAAGGCATGTCATGATCCCTGGCTAGGCAAATCGCGGTCAAGTCCATCACACCCAGTTGTTTTTCCAATACCTCATCATAGGTTAAACAATCGAATTTCGAAGCGCTACTGTCCAAGACTGGATCGGCTGTATAGACACCATCGACTTTCGTTGCCTTCAGTACGATATCGGCATCAACCTCGATACCCCTCAGACATGCCGCAGAATCAGTTGTAAAAAAGGGGTTCCCCGTGCCAGCAGAAAAAATCACAACATCACCCTGATCAAGATGCCGGATAGCAAGCCGACGGTCATAGTGTTCAACGACCCCACTCATGGGTATCGAAGACATGACGACTGTGTGGATATTGGCTCGCTCCAGTGCATCTCGCATGGCTAGCGCATTCATGACCGTTGCAAGCATGCCCATATGATCACCGGTTACACGATCCAGCCCGGCCGCGCTCAACTCCGCGCCTCTAAACAGGTTGCCGCCACCAATTACAAGGCCAACCTGCACGCCGATGCCGACAAGCTGCCCTATTTCTAATGCGGTTTTGTCCAGAATCTCGGGATCAATACCCGAACTTTCACCACCCAGCGCCTGGCCACTTAGTTTGAGCAGAACGCGCTTATATTTTGGGGTGCTTTTGCCGGGCATGGTTACTTAGGACATCTGCTGCGCAACTTCAGTCGCGAAATCAACTTCCTCTTTTTCGATTCCCTCACCCACTTCAAAGCGAACGAAACGATTAACCTTTGCGCCTTCCTTGCTTAACAGAGCACCGATCTTAATATCACCATCCTTCACAAAAGGCTGCTCTGTCAGGCTGATTTCAGCCAGGTATTTTCTGATCCTGCCATCAATCATCTTCTCAACAATTTCAGGTGGTTTACCACTATCCTGAGCCTGGGCCGTGTAGATCTCACGCTCTTTAGCAACCAGGTCAGCGGGCGCGTCATCCGGCGAAACAACGGTCGGCCCCGAGGCAGCAATATGCATGGCGATATCCCTGCCCAGCGCTTCGTTGCCACCTTCCATAGAGACTAGAACTCCGATCTTGCCGTTAGTATGTACATAACTGCCAACGGACCCTTCAAACACTTCCGCTCGACGAATTGAGCAGTTTTCACCAATTTTCTGTACCAGTTTTTCCCTCATGGATTCCAAACCGGACTCCAGCAAAGCAGGAATACCTGTTTCCCCGGAATCTAGAACCTTGTCAGTCACAGCTGTTACAAAATTAAGGAAGTTCTCATCACGGGCGGCAAAATCAGTTTCGCAGTTCACTTCAACCATCGCTGCACTGCTGCCCTCTTTCGCCAATTTCATGCCGATCAACCCATCATTGGCTATTCGACCTGCTTTTTTCGCAGCCTTCATGCCGCTGGCCTTGCGCAGCGTGTCGATTGCCAGTTCCATGTCTCCCTCGGATTCCACCAGAGCATTCCTACAGTCCAGTACACCAAGACCGGTTCGCTCCCTTAACTCCTTAACTTTTGATGCTGGTATATTCATCTTCGAATCCTCTTCATGTCACGGAAAGGTCTCCCTTCTCACGTGAACAAAACTATTTCACTTTTGCCGCCCCAGTATTGGATATGCTATCTGACGCTAGCTCTCAGTTGGGGGCACGGCAGCTTCCGCTGCTTCCTCACCAGGCGCTGCATTGACCTCAGTAGGAGGCTGCTCTGCGGCTGGGCTGGCTGGTTGTTCTGCTGCTGAATCTTCTGCGGCAGGCGTTCCTGCGGCAGGCGACCCTGCGGCAGGCGACCCTGCGGCTGGCGTCCCTGCGGCTGGCGTTTCTGCGGCAGGCGTTTCTGCGGCAGGCGACCCTGCGGCTGGCGTTTCAGCGGCAGGCGTGCCTGCAGCTGGCGCTCCATCGGCCGGCTCCTCAGCGGCTGGCGCCCCAGGAACCTCTGCCGGTGCTTCACTCGCATCTGGCGTGGCAACAACTTCTACAAAATCACTCTCACTAACATCACCCCGGGATTCAGCCTTGGCTTCGATTACCGCATCGCCAATTGCTCCTACAAACAACCTGATGGATCGAATGGCATCATCATTACCTGGAATCACAAAATCGACACCATCCGGGTTGCTGTTGGTATCTACAACGCCAATAACGGGAATCCCCAGTTTCTGGGCTTCGGTTATGGCGATTCGTTCATGGTCCACATCAACTATAAACAGGACATCGGGTAACCCACCCATGTCCTTGATGCCACCCAGGCTCCTTTCGAGTTTCTCAAGGTCTCTTTGCCTGGACAGTGCTTCCTTTTTCGTCAGTTTCTCGAAGGTGCCATCAGCACTTTGGGATTCCAGATCACGAAGACGGCGAATAGACTGCCTGATAGTCTTGTAATTGGTCAGCATCCCACCCAGCCATCTCTTGTCGACATAGGGCATGCCGCTTCGCTCGGCGTGCTCCT